>DAHU01000006.1 GCA_002495945.1 Euryarchaeota archaeon UBA13 | reverse complement strand
GAAAGCGTGACAAATGTCAGCGCTGTAATTAAGAAACTGACAGGCAAAGATATTTCAGATTACGATATACACATTCAGTTTGTCGATACCCACGGTGTAGATGGTGACTCCGCTTCCATAACCATAGCAACTGCTGTTATATCTGCCCTAGAAGAAATACCTATCAGACAAGATCTTGCTATGACAGGCTCCCTATCGGTTAGAGGAGAAGTTCTTCCTATCGGAGGAGTTACTGCCAAGATAGAAGCTGCAGCAATTTCTGGTATCAAAACAGTAGTTGTACCAAGAGCGAACCTACAAGATGTTCTCATTGACGATAAGTATGCTGACAAAATTGAGGTAATCGCAGTTGATTCCCTTGACGAAGTAATGGAGCAAGCCCTAATCAAGCATGAACAAAAAGCGGGCCTCGTCGAAAGGTTAGGCAATGTCATTGACAGATTAACCCCAGAAGTGACCAAGAAGTCACCATCTGCATGAATCGATAACTTACCATCGGTTTGTCGCGTTGGTTACAAAAACCATGACAGGCAGGATTCACTATGACTGAATCTCAAGCATCTGAACCTGCAATTAATGCGGGCCGAGGTGCATTAGTGGTACTATTTCTAGTAACCATGATTGATATGATTGGTTTTGGTATTGTAATACCCTTTCTAACCTATCTGGTGGAGGATTTAGCTGCCTCAGAGGGTATTGCCGAGGTTGGTCTCTGGGTTGGACTGTTGATGACGTCTTACTCGGCTGCACAATTTTTGTTTTCACCATTATGGGGTTCAATTTCAGATCGAATCGGTAGAAGACCAGTTCTAATGATAGGTCTTGTTGGTAATACGGTATTTTTTGCCATGTTTGGTCTAGCAAATACGCTCCTCATTGCGCTATCTGCTAGATTTTTAGCGGGGGTTTTCAACGGAAATATTGCCGTTGCTAGAGCATATATTGGTGACGTTAGTACCCCTACTCAATTGACTACGCGAATGGGTCTTATCGGTGCAGCGTTTGGCCTTGGGTTCACAATCGGACCTTTCATTGGCGGAGAATTATCTAACCCTGCAGCAAGATGGGAAATATTTGTAGACACGATATTTGATGATTATCCTTACTTCCTGCCGTGCATGGTTGCTGGGCTACTGTCTATGATTTCGTTAATCTACGCGTATTTTTACCTACCAGAATCATTGCCTAAATCAAGTCGTTCAACCTCCGATACCGATAGTTGGTCAACTAGAATTGGTCGTTCTTTCAAGCAATCATTCTCTATGCTCAACAATGGCACAATTTCAGTTATAATTTGGGCTACTATGCTGTTCATCTTTGGATTTACCATAATGCACGCAGTATTCATCCTCTACACTGGTATGCCTATTGAAGATGGAGGATTAAGTTACAATGAGGCTCAAAACGGCCGTATATTTGCGGTTATAGGTATCGCTGGTATCGTCACCCAGGGATTCTTAATTGGGCCGCTATCACGGAGATTTGGCTCTGCTAGGCTGATGCCAATCTCTTGCCTAACAGCTGGTTTGGGCTTGGTTTTGATACCTTATACTGATGCTGATTGGGGTTATGGTCAACTTCTACTTGTGGCAGTTATTATCGCCGTAGGTAGTGGAATATTCCAACCATCCTCATCAACAGTACTCACTAGAATAGCGAAACGGGAGGGTATTAATCTCGGTATAGTAATGGGTGCTCAAGAGTCAATTAGTTCGTTCTCGCGCATAATCGGGCCATTAACTGGTGGTGTGGTGTGGACATTTACCATTGGTAGAGATTGGCCGTTTGATTATCACACCGCGTTCCATCTTTGCGGCATAATGATGGTTTTAGCCGCAGCATTATCGCTTAAGGTAAGTAGATCATTTGATGACTTTGGCGAAGAGTCATAGGACTTCTGTGAGTATCTTCTCAAGTTCTGTATTAATCATGAGAATTAGTGTGCCGAACTCTGGTGGTATGTTTGGATCCTCATACAATTCCTCCAATTTTGACTGACTCATCGCAATTCTAACATCCAGTTTCTTATTCTTGTTCAACAACCACTGCTCACAAGCATCTTTCGCCTGCCGACGAATATTGCGCGGGACTTTTGGGTCGTCGATTTGGTTGATGACAGTTGCTACTTGCTGAAGTCTTGTTTCGACATCCATGGTTATTCCTCCAATGCTGGGTAATGTATCCACTTAGTAGGCCGGATTTAAATTCATTGTCGACACGCGCCTATCATGGCAATGACAACCGAGCAAGTCTTGGGCTGGAGTCGAGTAGGGGTTCTACTACTCGGTATGGGCTGGGCGGCTTGGATGGACCATAAGACTCGCAAGGTTAGTAATAGCCATTGGCTAGTTTGGGTGAAGCCGGCAATATTCATCTGGTGTCTAGAATTACTAGCCAGGGGTGCTGACTGGACAATCTATCTAACAGCTTCAGCAGTCATTGCATATGCCTCTGTAGCAATAATCGGTCGGCCGACGATAAAGGATGTTCTAAGTGGTAATCGCCTCGATATTTTGGTGTCGTTTTGGTATGCAATAAGTCTCGTTGGTATCATTATTGGGATGTTAAAGTATGGTAATATTGAGTTCTTGGATTTATTACTTGGAGAAGCCACTGGCATGGCAGCTCTATACTGGAGTACCCTGTCTGGTTTGGTAGTAATATTCGTTATAGATTTAGGTTGGAGGCTGCGATTAATTCACGGCGGTGCGGATGCTAAGGCGTTGATGTGGGTTGCAATATTAATTCCAAACTGGTCAACAATGCCTGTTATGGTTGATTATGGCAGTGATATTGTATTGAAACTACCTCCAGCCATTGCCTTACTAATGTGGGGTGGTTTGAGTTTCCTGTTAATTCCATTAATCCTAATAGGAAAAAATACCCTGCAGGGTAATGTAAAGTCACTAAGTGACTTACGGATGTTCTGGCATTCAACAGTCATGCCACTCAATAAAGTTCAGGATAGCCATGTATGGTTACTGACATCTATGATTGAAATGCCTTCGGGAGAGATGAAAACCTACCATAAAACTAGGGCGCCCAGGAGAACACCAAGTGCTGAGGAATTAAGCCAACAAATCGAAGAATTGCGTGGTCATGAGGTTGAACACGTGTGGGTAAGTTACAAACTGCCGTTGTTGGTATTTTTGTTCCCAGCAATATTGCCGATGGCATTACTGGGTGATATAACTACCATTATATTAGCCGTAGTAGGATTATGAGGTTCAAGCGCCCTTACGCTCAATATTCTTCGGTCTCAATCCCTTGTAGTTGCACTTTCGGCACTTTACAGCACGGTAAGCAAGTCTTGCATTACACTTCATGCAGATTTTACGGCGAAGCATTCTTGCTTCTGCTTCTGGGAATCGTGCCATGACCGTGCCACCAACTTCCCCTATTTAACCACAACCAAAACACCACTGCGATGTATTTTACCACATCACTACATTGAAGCACTATTCTCGCAAGGGTGCACTATGCGAATCGTGCGCTTACCGGGAATCCATCACGATTCTAATATTGTCCTTGCCATCGGAACGCTGGGAAATATAATCATAGATTCCGGAACATCTTGGTATCAATCCTTACAAGTAGAGCGAATTCAAGGAATTATTAGCGTTGAACCCAGTGATTCCGTTAGGATAGATCGAATTTTGTTAACCTCACGCCGTTTCCCGTGTTCTGGTGGAGCTAATCACCTCGCTTCAGAATTTGACAACTGTACAATACATATTCACAGTGAGGGTCAATCCTCTTTAGCAACTGGTGATTTTTTCACTACATGGGCAAACAGATTTGATTCAGACATGCCAGTTACCAATACAGAGTTAGTCAACGATGAAGAGGTATTTCCGTTAGGTAATGGACAAATTTGTGCCTTGTCATTACCGGGTCATTGTACTGACGGAATGGGGTATTATATTCCCGAGAAAGACATGCTCATCGCCGGATTATTAATTCCGCGTGCCGATAGGCCAGTGAGATGGGACATGCCAACAGGGTGTTTACCTGACCTAGTTGAAAGTTTGAAAAAAATAAGGCGGTTGAAATTAGCGACCATAATTCCTCTCCAGGGGCCAGCTATCAAAGGGAAAACCCATGTTCGTAATGTCTTGACAAGACATATTGAATTTTTTGAGAATTGTATTGCTACAGATGGACTCCCTCCAAAATCTTGGGCTAGACCTGCACAAACAGCATTATGGCTTACGCCGCACCCTCCGTGGCCTCTTGAGGAAAGGGAGGATGTCAACTGATAATTGGCATATCTAACATGGCGCCGAAAGCAGAATTCTGGGCCTTTTTTTCTAACAGTTTAGCACGTCTGTTGGAGCGCTCTCTACGCTTTTGTTCAAAAATTTCATTACGACTAAAATTAGAAATCATTACACCTTCCCAATCGTAATTATATTTTGACCAACCGCTGTGAACAATAATTTCATTGTTATTAGAACGGATACTGGTGATACATTCATCGTGCTTGAACATCATTACGCAGTTGTTAGGCACATCTCTACCGACGAGCCAAACATGTCCACACTCGCTGCCAACAAGTATTCGGTCGGAGGTCGAACTTACCCGGCACAGTGATTTAATGACTCGGCCCGATGTTTCGAATGCATCAAGCAGTTCCAACTTGGGTAATGAGAGACGAATGATGTTGCCTCTGGTGTCACCCACGATCACTGATTCGCATAATCCAGACGGACCTTTCATTCCGAGTAATACTGAAGCGGGGAATTGTAAACGGTAGTTGGTTCTACGCCCTCTATTAGGCCGCCAGCTGATAATCCCATCATCTAGTGCAATGATGTATCCTTCACTCAATACCATACTCCGTACAACAGTCCCATTTGACATACAAAAGAAGTGTCAGCCGGAGGTAGTACTACTTTCGGTAGACCCGGATAAGTAAAACTGAAAGTGATTCAGTACATATCGTCATTCTTGTTTTCCTTTTTCCAGGTTCTGTAACAAGATTTACAGACTCGAACGCGCCCTTTCAGCGGTGTGAAATTACCTTGACCCCAAACATCGAGTGCATTGTCCAATGATAGTGAGCGTCCACCGAGAGACTTGTCGGCAAATTTGTCGCATCCATTGATGGCACAGGACAATTCTCCCTGATTCGACTTTTTCTTACCTTCACTCTTGCTTTCTGCATCACTGCCTCGGTGCTTTCTAGCCTTGGCTTTGAAACCCATAAACACCCCACCTGATTACGCTTATTCAATGTTAGGGTGTCATTGTTTAGATGCTTCACCAAGTTGTGCAAGCAAGCCATCAAATATCCTCAATAATCCTCTTAGTGTTACTTCGGAAACATTCGCAACCTTACAAATATCCGATTGGGTACGTGAAGTTCCAGATTCCGATGCGGCCTTGTAAATCAGCGCAGCTGCAACACCCATAGGTTTCTTTCCTTGCCAGATGTCCTCATGGGGTTGTATCTTTGACCAAAGGTGATTGACCTGAGTAAAGATGTTTGGCGGTAGTTGCAAATCTGAGATGAATTTGTCAAAATACTCGTTAGGTGAGGTAATCTTGTGTAAGTTTAGTTTTCTTGAGACTTGCCTAATTAGCCGAGATAGTTCCTTTTCAGTTATGCTGTAACTTTGCGCAATTTCTGGAATTTGTCGAGGTAGGTTTTCCTCTCGAGCAACCAAATATGTACATGCTGCTGCCACGCCGGCGATGGAACGACCGGTGACGAAACCATCGCCGCTTAAACGGCGGTATAGTCTTGCGGTTTCTTCTTGCAGTGACTTTGGTAAATCAGATTTATCTCTAATCATTTGATTAGCTTTGACGAGGTTTCGCTCACGACTTTTTCTAGTTTTGGAGCGCTCATCGATGACTCTCCTTCTTCTCCAGTCTCTCCTTGCTTGTGATGAAATTCCGTGTCTTCCAGCGGAGCCTGTGTTTAAGTCACGAACATCTATCGAGGTGTTTAGGCCTTTATCGGCCAGTGTGTACGTTAGTGGTTGACCAACACGTGAACGGTCTTCTGTTTTGTCTCTGTTCGTCCATTCTGCACCCGGGTCGATAACATTCTCTTCGACAACTAGACCACATGAGTTGCATACAATTTCTCCACGAGTATCGTCCAATTGCCAATCAACAGCACCACATTCCTCACAAGGTCTTGTATGTCCATCAAGGACTCTTCTGTTTGGATCGAACAGCCCGTACTCTCTTATGTCGGGTCTTGATTTTCTATCTCTATTACTTTCCATTTACTTAACCTCCAGTTGTATAGTTGGTCCTCGACTTATATAAACTATGTCACCTGCTGTTTTCCTTAATTTGTGGGTATTGTTAGCCAATTCTTCCTTAGTTGTCACTGGAACGTTTAGAACTAGTTTGGTTGAAATATAAACTATTGTTTAATCTACATTTTAGGTCTATATACTTATTCTGTAATTTTCGTACTTCAATAACATAGTTCAAAGACGGTACGCGTAAGGCTCAATGCGACAGACATGCCGGCAACAGTAGTACTAGGTGCGCAGTGGGGAGATGAAGGAAAAGGGAAATTGGTTGACCGTATCGCCGAACAGGCTACATGGGTCGCTAGGTTTCAGGGCGGCAATAACGCAGGACATACAGTTGTGCTTGGCGATCAAGTGCTGAAATTCCATCTATTGCCCTCGGGGATAACACGCAAAGAGTGTAATTTAGTGCTGGGAGATGGAATGGTTATCGATCCTTGGGTTTTAGATTCTGAGTTGAAAAATTGGCATGATTCTACTGGTGAAGATCCACGTGGCGACAGATTGTTTGTTAGTGAGCGAGCCCATATCATTCTACCTTATCATCGATACCTTGACGGATTAGACAAGAAAATTGGAACTACAGGTCGCGGTATTGGTCCAACATATGCAGACAAAATCAATCGAATTGGTTTGAGATTTGGCGATGTCGAAGAAGTCAAAGATGATGGTGATTGGTATGATTCAACAATTAGCCGAATGAATGCCTCGCTCGAGGCTGCAGGCTGCAGCGACAGGATTACACTAGACGGTCTGAAGGCGGACGTCAACTGGATTTGGGACAATTACTCGAGCAGTATCGCCAATACCGGGTTGATGCTTGATAACGCGTTGAAGATGGATGAGCATGTTATCCTTGAGGGAGCTCAAGGCTGTTTGCTTGACATTGACCAAGGAACCTTTCCTTTCGTGACATCAAGCGTAACTTCAAGAGGTAACTCAACACATGGTGCGGGTATTCATCCAGGACATGTCAATGAAGTGATTGGCATTACTAAAGCCTACATTACAAGGGTTGGAAATGGTGCTATGCCGACAGAATTAGAAGATGAAATTGGTGACCATCTTGGTACAGTAGGACACGAATTTGGTACCACAACCGGCAGAAAGCGACGATGCGGTTGGTTTGATGCAGTAGTTATGCGCCATGCCCACCGAATCAACGGTTTTACCGGATTAGCACTTACTAAACTAGA
>DAHU01000030.1:1000-6110 GCA_002495945.1 Euryarchaeota archaeon UBA13 | reverse complement strand
GCTTGATGACAGGTTTTCGACTGATTTATCATTGTGCTGGCATTGATTTTTGCTCGGTATTCTCCACGCAGCAATTCACTAGCTTTCAAGAATATTGCTGCCCTTGCTTGCCATGGCATAGTTGACCATGAATTATGCGCCGTCAATGAGGCTTCTATTGCATCGTTGACTTCTTTTTCTCCTGCCATGTGAACCCTAGCGATTACGTGGCTGTGGTTATGTGGCATAACTTGTTCAACTACGTTATCGGTATAGACTTCCACACCGTTGATTATACATGGTATTTCAACGACTTCGTTGCTCTGTTTTAGCAACTCAGCCTTCAGTTCAGCACGTTCTTTACTGCCTGGTAAATATCCAAGAACAGGCTCGTTTACGGGGGTTGGAGGTGTCGGTACACTGTTGACCATGGCCTTGCGTGGAGTAGGCGTCTATTGAATTTCACCCTAATGTAGATGAGCGAATTTTTTCCTAATTTTGCTAATTTTCGGACCCACCACTGCCATGCAATAACCTTGGTAAGGATTTCTCGCATAGTAATCATGGTGATATTCTTCAGCAATTGTGAAATTTATTGGCTCTTCGATAGTGGTTACTACTTTATTGTTGAATATTGGTTGCATTTCGTTTATTTTTTGTTTAGCGATTGCTTCTTGCTCTGCATCTAAGGGCATTATGCAGCTACGATATTGGGTGCCAACATCATTTCCTTGTCGATTTAGTTGAGTTGGGTCGTGGACGGTAAAGAATACATCTAGTATGGTTTCGTATGGGATTATCGCTTCATCAAATACTAATTCCACAATTTCAGCATGACCGGTTATCCCGTCACACACAGATCGATAATCTGGGTTAACAGTTGGTCCTCCAGCGTAAGCAGGAAGAGCCGAAGTTATCCCTTTCATTCGCTTAAATGCACCTTCTGTACACCAAAAACAACCGCCTCCTAATAATGCCCGAGCCATGCTTTGCAGAGATGCCTTTATTTTATCAAACATCGTTTGGTAGTGTAGTTATTTTCACTTAGTAATACATTATTTCATATATACACTTCAAGCCAATTGATGGTATGGAATGGTCTACTGACCCGAAAATGCTTGAAGGTAGGGCATTTTACAAATTAGGTGAAACGGTTTACGACCACCACAAGAAAGTACTAATCATTGGTATTCTTTCATGCCTATTGCTTGGATCATTAATTTCACTCGGTCCTAACTGGGCTGAAGCATGGGGTGAAGGAGACCTCGAGTCGGTAGAAGCTGGTGACTTACGCAACAGTGCATTCGCTTCGGAAGAGGAGGGAGTTGAGCGTTTTACACTGTTAATTCATCACCCCGAGTTTGATGATTCATCACCTGAATGGCAAGTGGCAGTAACCGATGCGCTTGCAGATTTTGAGCAAATGGAGGATGTGGAGATACAATACTCATGGACAACAAGCGGTGAACAGCGCGACAAATTTGTTCACCAAGATGAAGAAGGATTCTGGGCAAAAAATATCGTTACTATCTATCTAGATAGAAAGGAAGCAAAACAATTGTTCTCTGATAATTGGGACAGCATAGAAATTGATTCAGAATTTAACTCATGGCGAACCGGGGGCATAGCAATAGATGTTGTCTTTGACACTCGTATTCAGGAAGACCTCATCAAGGCCGAACTAATTTCAGGGCCGCTATCGTTAATCATTCTTGGGATAGTTTTTGGCACGATAGTAGCGGCGATATTGCCGATTGGAGTTGCGATGCTGACGGTCATTTCTGCCATGGGCGTGACGATATGGCTATCAAATACCACCGACGTAACCCAATATGCTCTTAATATCATTACTTTGATTGGAATAGGTGTCTCAGTGGATTATTCATTGTTCATGGTTTATCGTTTTAGAGAAGAGTTGAGCAATGGCAGAGATACTAGAACCTCAACTGCGATGACAGTCGCAACCGCTGGCAAGGCAGTATTTTTCAGCGGAATTACCGTGGCAATCGGTCTTATGGGGATGCTCTTCTTCGAAAATACTGGCCTCCCAAGTCTCGGAATTGGGGGTACATTGGCAGTAAGCATCGCCATGGTATTTTCTATTGTTGTACTGCCCGCAATTATGGTAATGCTTGGAACAAGATTGGACAAAGATGCATTTCTAATTAGTATTCCACTAAAGAAGCAGCCACTGAAGATACCTAATAAAATCAAATTTGCTTTTTCTACCGAAGGTGAAAAAGAAGATGGCGCATGGGCAAGGATTGCGAATTTTGTCATGGAACGACCATGGGCTGTTTTGATTCCAACCTTGGTTGTACTACTTGGAGCAGGTCTGCCATTCCTACAAGCGGATTTTTCGATTGCCTCAAGGGATGCCTTGCCTCCGGACGATGAAACACGGATTGGATTCGACTTGATGGATGAAAAATGGCCTGAAGACGCAGTCAACGCGGCCATGATCGTCATTGATTTTGATGGTCAAGACCCACTTTTAGAGGAAAATCTAGTCGCAGTTCATCGATGGATGGTAAATTATCTTGACGATGATAGAGTACTTGATGCATTTGGGTATGCACTGCCGTATTCAACAATGAATGAAACAGACGTACTACAATTTTGGCAAACACCCGATGAACTGCTAGACAACGAAACAATTGCCACAAGAGAATATTTCCGGGCTCAGTTTTTGTCTAACAACATAACTTACCTAATATTTTCACTAGACGGACCAATTACTGGTGAGGAAAGTAGAAGTTTCGTGTCAGATTTAAGAGATGAGAGAGGAGATTTACTCAATCAACTGCAAATAGGTGAAAATGGTGTTCTCAAGGTTGCCGGTTTTGCTGCATATAGCCTTGACGTTCTCGATGCAATAATTGAAAATTTGCCAATTGCTATTGCGTTTATTTTAACAGCCACAATTGTACTGATATTTATCCAAGTTAGAAGCGTGATAATTCCAATAAAGGCGATAATCATGAACATACTATCTGTCTCTGCTTCGTTTGGAATGCTGGTTTTCGTATTCCAATGGGGATATGGTTCAGAATTCCTTAATTTCACACCCCAGCCGATTGAAACGACTAATCCGGTAATTCTATTCTGCATTGTCTTTGGTTTGTCGATGGATTACGAGGTTTTGATGTTGTCAAGAATCCATGAAGAATGGGAAAGAACTGGCGATAATACGCTTGCAGTAGCAAATGGATTACAGAAAACTGGACGTTTGATAACCGGTGCAGCAGCCATCATGGTAGTTGTTTTCAGCGCTTTCGGCTTATCATCAGTAGTCATATTGAAACAAATAGGATTTGGTCTAGCATTAGCGATTTTGCTGGACGCAACAATTGTCAGAGCACTTGTCGTTCCAGCAACAATGCGGCTTATGGGCAAAGCAAACTGGTGGTCGCCAAAATGGTTGGATAATTTGTTTACATCCACTGAGCCAGAATTGGAAGAAGGCCTTGATGATTGACAGCGACAATAACTTTAGTCGAAGTTTCTGTAGTGGAACTATGTCTGACCCAGTGTACAGCCCCGACGGGAAATACATGTGGACAGGAAATGAGTGGATTCCCGCACCTCCAAGCACTACAGCAGGTGTGACGATGCAAGATTCAGTTATTGGTGGAGATGTTATTCAAAATAAAACCATAATCAACAACGATGTTGATGCAGTTACAAATGCAGTAATAACTGCCTTGGAACGTTTGGGTATGGTAAATAAAAATCAGACCAGTGTTCAAGTCGAAGAAATGATACAATCGCCAATAATTCCTGAATTAGAAGTTGGTACGCATGTCGAATATTTCAGTCCAACAAATGAACGCTGGCTAGATAGATGTACTGTTACTAAAATAAATGATGATGGAAGTTATGATGTTGATGTACCAAAGAGTAGTGGTGTAGAATCAAAGCAGGGTTTGCTTCTTGGAGATGGGCCAAGAAATATTCGCCGTGCGGATGATGCATTGAACAAGGGAGACAGAGTATTAGTCAACTGGAAAAACTATGGCACTTATTTCCCGGGTAAAATCGCTGAAGTACAACCACACCACACCTATATGATACACTTCGATGATGGTGATGTTGAGTCTGGCGTACCTCCTTCAAGAATAGCTAAACAACCAGATTCAGAAGCGACCCAAGCTTATGTTGAACAAATCTCTAAAGAAGAACAAGAGTTAATAGATTCGTTTAAGGTATTTGATGAAAGTAATTCTGGAACTATTCATGCTAGTAAGTTATTCGAAATTTTAACACAGATGGGAGATCCATTAGACGTTTCTGAGGCTCAAGAAATGTTTAACGAAATGGGAATCTCAATGGATTCTGAATTGAACTACAAGGATCTTGCAAAAATAATGGTACAACCCTTTGAACCCAAAACAGAAGTTGTTATCAAAAACGCTTCAATAGACAAAACAACATACAACCAACCAATACTGAGGGGATATGCATTTGATCATCCAAAATTAGGTGATACTGAAATAAAAACTTCTGCTATTTTGAATATAACTTACGATTTTAGAGCAACTGCCAGAGTCGAGACAAATAATACGATTTACATCGTTGGCCCTACAGGGTGGGAAACTAGACCACACGACCATCCTTTTAACAGACCAGATTATGCTGCAGGACAACAGGTAAAAGTAGAATGGAAAGGTAGTTGGTGGGACGGATTAATTCGCGAAGTTAGAGGCGATAATTATCTAATCCATTACGTTGGATTCGATTCTAGTTGGGACGAATGGGTTGATGATTCAAGACTTAAAAATCTGTAATCAAATCAGGGGTTTGTGCTCTCTAATAGTTTGTTTACAACATTGTTGAGAAAGTGAAATTTTTCTAACGATTCATTCTTAATTTCTCGTTAGCGTTTAGTAAAGACATCATCGTAATTTTTCAAGACTGAGCTTGAATGATTGCAAATTCCTTTTACGCGCTTCTTTTCTATCTATTATTGGACTTGGATAGTCCCTGCCAATCAAACATCCTGCTGATTCTTGTATGTGCAACGGAGCTAGGTGTGGCTCAAAGATGTATTTTGATGGGAATTCAGCAAGTTCTGGAATCCAATGTCTGATAAATTCTGCATCCTTAGTTTCAACGTTTAAACTAGACTTGG
>DAHU01000030.1:0-598 GCA_002495945.1 Euryarchaeota archaeon UBA13 | reverse complement strand
AGCCAATTTCCATTATTTAGCGCCCAATCACTATCAATTAATTTGCGCTCAAATATGTCCCGACCGTGTGTCCAATTTTGCCATAATTGCCCACGGGTTAGAAAACATGAAACAGCATGTCTACCAAGGTGATGCATCCAACCCGTAGCGTCCAATTGACGCATCATGGCATCAATAAGCGGAAATCCAGTTTGACCCAATTCCCAAGCATCTAATTGGGCCTGATTTAATTCTCCCCACTCAATTTCTTTACATTGAGAATTGCCTGAATCTTGATCCCAATTTTCGACCGACCTTGAAAGAAGGTAGAACATTTCTCTAAACAAAATTTGCCCGTGCAGTGAAACCGGAGGAACAGTGTGTTCACCTGATTGTTGAATTTTTGAGCATGAATTCCACAACCGCCGTATTGATAGACAACCCGTACTAATGTATGGCGATAATCCGGTTGTTGTCGGTTCCATAGCATTACCTTTGGTATTTGTTGAGATTGACCTAGGTTTGTTGAAACTATTTACGTAATCATGCTGCGATATTACCTTCTTTTCCAATCTGGCAATTGCTTCACTTTCCCCGCCGAGGAAATAAGTAGGCTTAG
>DAHU01000080.1:3990-6212 GCA_002495945.1 Euryarchaeota archaeon UBA13 | reverse complement strand
TGGCCGTGACGCATCAAAATTAACAGTGACAAAAGAACTCCTCATTCGACTCCAAATGGTCTAAAGTCATCAAATTAATGGCATATTTACAATATCAATGGCAACAAACCGAGGACGATTAGAGGTGCGATTCCCATAAACAAATCTCTAATGAATAAAATAAGAAGAGTTCGGGAATTTATTTCAGCCACTTTATCGAATTCCTCTTGCATTTTAGTATCTACCATATCTGAAATTTTACCTGCTCCACTTCTTGCAACCTCTATTGCTGCACCAACTGCAACACTCGATAATAAACCGGCAGGAGTCAGTTTTCTTGCCTTAATCACCTTACTGCCCCATATTAGCATGCTAGTCTTTAGGGCTCTGCTCCCAGTTTGTTTGACTATTGCTGTGCTGTCTTTTTCCGGCTCTTGGTTTTCCTTTTCTGCAAATCTGCGTAACCATGAGCGTACAGATATTCCAGTATCAGCAACTTTCCGCAGTTTATTCACATCATGTTTTTCTACAGCCTTGAGCATTCGACGTATCTTGCCTATTCTAAAAATATCAAAGAATATCCAAAAGAATAGGAACAAGAGCAATATTGTTGCACTCAAATTAGATACTTCACTCCAATCTTGCCACCCGATTGGATCAAACAGTAGCCTTACCAGTAGTACAATGGCCGGCGGAAATAAAATGGCTAATATCTCATTTGCCGCAAGCAAACCAAAACCCTTGACTGGAAGTTGTTTTACCTGTTTCAACGCCCATCCAGTATGCGGAGCAAGTTTTCTAATGGCATTCCTAAACGGCACAACAAGGAACATAATACGCAGAATTAGTGGAATCCAAATAACAATTGAAACATAAGCATCCCATGGTCCTGCTGGAGGGAAATCCGGTAGACTTAGTGGTTGACTGGGCATCGTCCTCATATTACGATTCATACATACCGCTTCAAACCTACGCAAGATATCCGAAGAAATCATGAAGTTATGATGATTCGGACAATCATGGTCTTCACACACGATATGTCAAAATGGCTTAGTTTTAACATCAACAAAGAGTGGTTGGAAGAAAATATCTCATGGCGTGATTTTGAAACTGGTGTGCGCTTGGGCAAACTAAAACGCGAAGAAAAGTGTTCATTAGTTTTGTACGATGCAGATTCAGAAGTCACAGTTGACGCATTTATGCCCCACATGCACCCGGGTGGAGAGGCTTATCTGGTGCTTGAAGGAGAAGTCTGGGATGATGATGGAACTTATCCAACCGGCTCAATTGTTTGGATGAATCGTGAAACTACACATAACCCGAGAACCCGTGGAAAAACCCTGATTCTTGTTTTGTGGCCGGAAGGGGTTAAAGTTGCTTAACTGTCTAAATCATACTCACCGCTGATAAGTAAACCATCAAACAAAAACGGCCCAGCTGGAACTACTGCTGCAACAAAACCGTGATAGAAGGCTTGGCGATTCCAGTGTTTTCCTACACCAATAAGCAACAATCCGACAAATAAAACAAACAAACCACCGTGTATTGCCCCAATAAGAGAAACCAGTTCCGGATTACCACCGATATATTTCACCGGCATCGCAACAGCAAACAAAAATAATGCGGAAAATGCCTCGAGATACGATACGATGGAGACCAACTGTTTCATGCTTAGACCTCGACCATTGGTCTGCTCGAGCCGCATGCTGGGCATTCTTGATCATCACTGTCACCATAATCATACTTGCAAGCCGGACAAATTTGCGCCAGTTCAAATTTACCCATCGATTCCACTTTCTCCCCTTGTAGTGACAACCTTCCGTTATCGACATCGTTGGTAAGGTATTTTCCTGGTCCACCAATGCGAAGTAGAATGTCTGGTGGAAGTGTTACCGTACCTGTTTCATCAATTATCAGTTCTCTCGCTTTGGATAAATCATCGACGTCAATATCCTCGCCATGCTCGGCTACGAATCTACCGTCGCGCAGTTCCAAGGAACGGTCGGCAAATGATGCCACCTCTTTCGAGTGTGTGACAATCAAAAATGAGACGCCATCTTTTTCATGCAACTTCTTGAATAATGCTAGTACCTCTCTACTGGTGATTGGGTCTAACGCACCCGTAGGTTCGTCTGCTAAAATTAGCCTAGGGTTGGTGATTAACGCTCTAGCTATTGCAACCCTTTGCTGTTCCCCACCGCTTAATTTCATGGGCAAGGCCTTGGCTCTATGCAGGATACCTA
>DAHU01000080.1:1988-3603 GCA_002495945.1 Euryarchaeota archaeon UBA13 | reverse complement strand
GGTTGAGCAACATTGTCCCGAGCATTCATATCAGGAAGTAAATTACCTTCTTGAAATATGAAAGAGACTGTCTTCTGCCTCAGATGAACGAGTTCTTTACCGCTTAATCTCGTCATATTCTTGCCGGCAAGAATTACCGAGCCCGAACTTGGTTTCATCAAACCACCGAGACACTTCATTAGCGTTGATTTACCTGAACCAGATGGACCAACGACTGCTATTGCTTCACCCTCCTTGATGTCAACATGTATACCCCTTAACGCAACGACGTTACCATCCTCTGCTTTTGATTCATACACATGATACAACGATGATGCTTTGAGAATACTTTCAACCATTTTCATTCCCCCTTCAAGACCATTGCTAAGTCTGATTTAAGCGCCCTGCGAGTTGTCATCAGTAAGGCAATCACTACCGCAGTAAAGACGGAAATTGATACTAAGGTCAATTCAAACCATGGGTACACTAACTCCCGAGTTATGTTGGTAGAAGCACCACCAAATAATTGGAAAATAAAACCAAATACATCAAAGAATCCGTTGAATGAGAACGCTAAGCCGATACCGAGAACCAATCCAAGCAGCATTGAGACAATTATTATTGATAGAATCTCGAACAGAACTAGGCGCAAAATTTGGGTTGGACTGGCACCGATTGCCTGCAAAACTGCTAATTCTTTCTTGCGCTGATTCAAAACCAGTGACAGGAATACAAAGCTCGAGGCTACAGCGGCAATACTTGCGACCACGAATTGGAGTGAGAGTAACCCTGGCGTACCGAATATAAGTCCACCATTTCTTTCAACCGATTCATGTTCAGTAGTCCAGTCAAGTACGTTAGCAATCCTTGAGTCAGCCTCAAGACGAGAACCTAATGCCTTCAATGCCTCGCCCTCAAGTCCGCTAACACTGAATATCCAATTTGTAGAGGTATGATTGCTCACCGCCTCAGCACCAACAAATTCCTCCCATGAGGATTCACCAATGATAATTGAATCGGCAATTAGTGGGGAGTTAACCCCTGGTATGTACTCATGAAGACCCATGTACTTGAGTGTGGCATTATGTGGGATAATCACAACCTCAACTTGGGTTCCGCTTTGGAATAATGGCTGTGCTAATGGAGTGGGTATTTGTGATGCTCCTGATTCACAATTGGTTTCAGTGGCTATCGTTAAATCTGGACAAGTTGCGTTACCAAGCGTTGCAACAGAGAGATCGATATCGCCAAATATTCCTGTTAGGTCAGCACCAGTCAAATCTGCGTTTTCGAGAGTTCCATCCGGCGATTCAAAGAAGACAGTATTGACTAAATTAGCCCCCTGAAGGTTGGCGCCGCTCAAGTCAACTCCCACCATCAGTGACTCACTTAAATTAGCACCCTCAAGATTAGCGCCTGACAAATTCGCTCCGGTAAAATCGAATCTTCCAAGTTCGCGATAACTGAGGTCTTGACCGGAGAAATCTACTCCTGACAAGTCTACTTGCATCAATGCAGAATACATCAAGTATAGCTCTAACAATTGTTGAAAGTCACTTAGGTTGTCTAAAGCGAAGCCACCAGATGTAAAGTTGAAACTTAGTTCTTCATAGGTCATGACAACCTCCATACTACG
>DAHU01000080.1:0-1574 GCA_002495945.1 Euryarchaeota archaeon UBA13 | reverse complement strand
GAGAATCCTCCCTCGCTATATCTGCTCAAAGCAGCGGAGATATCTTTACCCGGCACCGATTGCTGACTCCAATGCAATACGTCATCAGAATTATCTAACAGCACAAATGTCTGGATAAAGTCGCCATCGGGACTCTTCAAGAGTAGTGATGGAACTGTAGTAGCGATTAGCGATTTATCACCATTGTAAATTTCATCAAAAATCGCTAATGCTTGCGATTCATTTTGCTGATTTTCAAAGGTAATTTGTACATCACCTCCAACAGTTGAGTCAACGGTTCTCTCATCGACCAATGTGCCGGTGTACCCCTGTACTGCTGCTAATGTAACAATTGACAAAGTGAGCAACATTATCACAGCAAGGCGATTAACTGATTCGGTGGAACCTGAACCCTTTAGGCCTCGCTTAACGTCTTTGAGCAACTTAGTTTTGCCAAATATTAACTGCATAATACGCGGTCCTTTAGCGCCTAGCCTACCCAGTACTAACGCACCGCCAATCCAAAACAAAAAGGGACCAAAAATTCCAAACAGACCCTCAAAGAAAAAGTTCTTGATAATTCCACTTTCGCTACCATTCATTTCCATCCATGTGTCGATAACAGAAATAGAGCCGAGTATGAAACAAGTCCAGTGCAACCAATATTTTGGTTCGGACTTGGCAACCTGGCTTTTTACCCCCTCTTCAATTTCCAACTCAATGAATTGCTTGGCTCGCTTTCTTCCGAATAGTATCGCTAGACCTAAAGTACTGATGGCGGTAAACAGTGTCGCACCAAAACTAAGGGTTGGGTCTATGCTGTAATCTCCGGACTTGAACTGCATAAAGCCGACAGCAGAAAGTACAATTGGTACTGCAAACATTGCTAAAAGGTAACCAGCAATCCAAGCAACCGACGCGAAAACGGCCAACTCCAACAGTACCATCCCTTGCAATCCATTGCTATCTGCGCCAATCACTCTGTGTATGCTGATTTCTTTTCTCCGCTGTTCAAGCGATAAAATCAGCCCGTAAACTAGAACTGCTAAAGACATAACAACAATTGGTATCATGATGATGTAGTCGAAAATTTGAATGAATGCAAGGAATATGTCAAGGAAAGTTATAGTTCCACCAACAATATCTGTGTAGAATAGTTCAATTTCGCTATCTGTATAATTCTCGTCCATTATTGATACTTTTAATTTGTCAAGCCATTCACTTGCATCAGCGGTCGAACTAGTTGGCAACTGAGAACGGTCAACTGCAAGACCAAGGTAGATGTGGTCCTTTTCCATCAGCGCAGCACTTTGCTGTTCGGTTAATGCGGTCCAAGTTGTGAAAATTGGATTTGGTCCAAGGGTTGGATTACCTAGATCCCATGGTTGATAAATCCCCAAGACGGTCATGTTGGTAATGGTCATGGGCATGCGACAGTAGATTTTGCCGTTCTCAGAAGCGGATGCTACACCTGGACAATCTTGTACCAAGTCTACCCCACCTGTATCAAAGAATTCACTGTCGATAACATAAACGAAGGTAATTTCATCGAGCACATCGCCGACATTTGCCTTAGCTTGTGATGCGATATTTGA
>DAHU01000022.1:5164-13477 GCA_002495945.1 Euryarchaeota archaeon UBA13 | reverse complement strand
GCATGGCAAACTGCTAAACAGAGTATGATCGACTTTGGTTTGGAAATCGCTGAACGCTACAGTAAAGATTCAGCCGTTTTAGAGTATGAAAAAGGCCTTTCAGTATTTTTTTCTCACGGGGCAAAAAAGCGCTATGTCGGCCAAGTGGTTTATCCAAGCGATGAGATGTTGATACGTGGCTATGAAACCCAAAGAACCGATTCATTCGCTTACCTTACCAAGACGATGAAGGAATTATTCACCTTTGCATTGGCAGACCAAGAAGCAGAACTTGTCAAGTGTGCGTTAGACCGAGTTAAGGCTCTAAAGAATAATGAGGTTGACCCAACTGAATTAATCCTCGCTAAATCGTGTAAGGGAACGGTAAGAAAGGACGGCAGCGTTGATTTTTCTAAGGCCTATGCCAATCCCGATAGTATGGCACAAGTAAGAGTAGCAAAAGCCAGGATAGACCTTGGATTAGGGTTCACTTCTGGTATGAAGGTTTCATATGTCGTAACGGATGCATCCCGCTCTCCAATGAAGGTTGAGCCGTGGTTGGAATCTGAAGAGGACGGCGGGATTTCCGAGTATGATGGAAAATTCTACGCCGAACGGTTAGCTGCCGCTCTGGGGCGAATAACGGAGGCATTCGGCTGGAATGCGAAGGAATTAATCGCAGGAAATAAACAGAGTTCACTATTTTCCTTTTGAAATAACGCAATTCGTGGAAGCACTTTTGATGGATAAACCCCCCAGTCCGACTGATGAAGACGACATTTCAGCCACTAATGATTGTCCTTTTGATGCTCTGTGCCAGCCTGTCTGGATGCATATTATCGGGTGATGAAGAAGGTGAAGTCAAGGTTACGGCAGTGTTCGATTACTCGCCAAAAAATGACATAAGAACCGGTGACAGTGTTCAACTGGACGCCTCAAGTTCTCTACCACAAGATGGCTCATTGACTTACAGCTGGGATTGCGACGGTGATGGTGCTACTGACAAAACCGGGCAAATGGTGTCGTGCAGTTGGGAATTAGAAGGCACATATAGCGTAACATTGACCGTGGTTTCCGGCAGCAAGAGCAGTTCACAAAGCAAAGATATTACCGTATCAGAGGCCCCTGTGGGTTCGCCAACCGCTGAAATCACTCAGTATACCGACGAAGAGGACTGCTTGTATGACGAGATTGACAACACACGTGACATCATTTTGTGGATTTGCGCCATGGATAAAGACCCTGGTTCTGACCGAGAAATTCAAGACACTCGTGACGTACAACTCGATGCCGTAGATTCGGTCGCAGGCGGTGACGACCAGTACATTACCGAATATAATTGGGATTTGGACCTATTAGTTGATTCTGATGGTGATGGTAATACTGAAAATGATGCAGACCTTACTGGAGAATCTGTCGAATGGAAAGATGTTGCACCGGGAGAATACCAAATAAATCTGTCAATAGTAAATAGCGCTGGTAAGATGGATGGCGATAAAATCAAGGTTTACGTATCGTTTTATGGACACTGGTCTGATAATGACTGGGAAATTGCCAGTGGTAATTCCAACGATCCTGAAGAGATACAATTTGACATGCCAGTGATTTACGACAAAGAGCAGGGAAACACCATCAGGAAAGTAGAGATTATTCTTACCTATCCACAAATTGATGATGATTGTCAAGACATAACTCCAGGAGAAGGTAATAATTGCCGAAACAAACTCGATATTTATGCTTACAATGAGGAAGAAGAAGAGGCAAGAAATACCACAGAGACTCCGTTAGAAAACCGTGAACACGGTGATTGCGACGATGATAATGATTGTTTGCAACTCCTTCTCAGTTCTTACATGTTTACTGAAACTGAATCCACATTCGGTGATGGCGAATGGGTCATTGCCATACACAACGAGAAAGTCAATGACCAAAAGATTGAATCTTTTGTTATTATCCTTCATTACAAATAACTTGCTTGAATATATTTAGAAAGCCCTTTCATGGGTAGCCATCGAGGGTTAACTATGCGAAGAACTCGGATTGTCGCAACAATCGGCCCTTCATCAGATGATGACAAGACTTTACTTTCTTTGCTCAAGAGCGGCGTCAATGTATGTCGCTTAAATTACTCACACGGTGAGCCGGAACAAAAAACCGAACTCTATCATCGAATAAGGGCATTGGAATCTGAAATCGGCCGGCCAACCTGCATTTTGGCAGACTTACCCGGGCCAAAACTAAGGCTTGGTGAATTTGAAGGAATACACGTCTTAGCCATGAGGAAAAAAGTTGAGCTGCACTGTGGTATTTCCAACATGGAGGATGCCAGTAACAAGAAATTACCCGTACAGTACGCCGGTTTATCTGCGGAGTTAAAGGAAGGAGACCCTGTACTACTGGCTGATGGCTTGATTCGTCTGAAAGTGCTATCCACGCCCGGTAAACCCGGCGGGGTGGTTACCTGTCGAATCCAAGATGGCGGTCCAATAAGTGCCAGAAAAGGCATCAACGTACCCGGTACGCTGGTCGATTTACCTGCTATTGGACCAAAAGACGAAGTCGCTCTAAATCATGCTCTGGACTCGGGCGCAGATGTTATTGCTGTATCTTATGTTAGAACGGCTAAAGATTTGCAACCGGCCAAGGATGAAATCAAACAGCGTGGACTGGCAACATGGATAGTTGCTAAGATAGAGCATCCAATGGCGTTAGACCATCTTGATGAAATTCTTGCTGCTGCTGATGCAGTTATGGTTGCCAGAGGCGACTTGGGGGTTGAAATTCCACTTGAGGAGGTCCCAATCGCTCAACAGCGAATAATCGACAGCGCTCTTGAATTAGGTATGCCGGTAATTGTTGCCACTCAAATGCTAGAAACGATGACAGTAAATCCACGTCCGACGCGTGCAGAGGTTAGCGACATCTCTACTGCAATACGGCAAGGTGCTACAGGTGTCATGTTATCAGGTGAAACCGCATCAGGCAAATATCCAGTGAAATCGGTTAAAACGATGGCCAAGATTGCACAGTCTACTGAACAAGGCTTAGATTCCAGTGACTTAACCCCTGAATCAGTTACCAGGTACAAATCAACGAGAGCGGTTGCGCACGCCGGTGTTGAATTGGCCAAGATGGCAAAAGCTGCTCGAATTTTAGTGGCAACCGAAAAAGGCAATGCACCTCGACTGGTCTCTTCATATCGGCCCAAAGTTCCTGTTACTGCGGTAACTAACAGCGTTGAAACAGCACGGAAAGTGCAAATTTTACCGGGAATTGACAGCATCGTTGTTGAAGAGTATGAGCGTGGTTCCAAGACAATGCAAACGGCACTTGCCTTACAGGTTGCCTCAGGTGCAGTCAAACCAGGACAAAAAATTGTGGCAATATCAGGCTCACCAAAAGCAATCAGCGGACTCACAAGTACTGCTAGATTATACAAAGTCTCGAAAGCCGGAGATATCGTTGGTACTGAATGATTTAATCATCGCTGATGGCGACCAGTATTGGGATTTCTTAACTATTTTAACATATTTTCTCATGCGTCGCTTTCAAATAGGGGTTGCATGTCGGAATGCTCGATAAGGAGTTATTATTATGCCATCTCAATGGGAAGACAAGAGTAAGCCACACCGTAATATTGTATTCGTAGGTCACGTAGATCACGGAAAGTCGACAACCGTAGGTCGTCTACTTCTGGACTCAGGCCACATCGAAGAGCACGTAATTGAAAAGAACGAAAAGCTAGCAGCAGAAGCCGGTAAGGCTGGTTTTGGTCTAGCATACGTTATGGACGGATTGAAGGAAGAGAGAGAGCGTGGAATTACCATCGACGTTGCTCACAAAGAATTCTTCACCCCCAAGTACTACTGGACCATCATCGATGCTCCAGGTCACCGTGACTTCGTAAAGAACATGATTACTGGTGCTTCACAAGCCGATACAGCAGTTCTACTATGTGCTGCTAACGACGGTGTTAACGCACAAACCAAGGAACACGCTTTCTTGGCTAAGGTATTGGGTGTCAAAGAACTGATTGTCCACGTTAACAAGATGGATATTTCTGGTGTTGACTGGTCAGAGGACAAGTACAAGTCTGCTTGCACAGAGGTTTCTAACCTTCTAAAGATGGCAGGTTTCGGTTCTCAACTCGACAACATTCCAATGATTCCTGCATCCTCACTGAAGGGTGACAACGTATTCAACAAGAGTGAAAACACACCATGGTACAATGGACCAACACTTTTCGAAGCAATCGACGCTGCTGCTATGCCAGACAAGCCAGTCGACAAGCCTCTAAGACTACCTATCCAAGATGTGTACAAGATTTCCGGTATTGGTACTGTACCAGTCGGTAAGATTGAAACAGGTACTCTAAACGTTGGTAAGACCGTGGTTTTCAACCCATCACAAAAGTCTGCTGAGGTCAAGTCGATTGAAATGCACCACACAATGGTACCAAAGGCTGAGCCAGGCGACAACGTTGGTTTCAACGTTCGTGGTCTAGCTGCTGACGACATCCGCCGTGGTGACGTTGCTGGTTACACAGACAGTGAGCCAACATACGTTAGACACGACGAGCACTTCGTCGGACAAATTCAGTTGATGGATATTCCAAAGGCTGTATCAGTTGGATACACTCCAGTATTCCACGCACACACCGCACAAGTTGCTGTTAAGTTCATGGAACTTCTAGAGAAGACCAACAAGTCTGGCAAGGAAGCAAACCCGTCATTCTTGAAGACTGGTGACGCATGTCTAATCCGTTTCCAACCAACTAAGCCGCTCGCTATCGAGCAGATGGACAAATTCCCAGAACTGTCCCGTTTCGCTATCCGTGACATGGGTAAGACAGTTGCTGCTGGTGTCTGTTTGAAGATCGAAAAGAAGTGATTCTAAGAATTGAGGCTTAACAGGTTGGAGGATTAAATTTGGCAGCAGTAACAATTATCAAATTGACTGGTGAGAATCACCAAGATATCGATAGAGTTGCAAGCCAAATCAAGACAATCTGTGACGCTGGCGGGATTTCTCTAAGGGGACCAATTCCACTACCAACAAGAAGATTGGTTGTACCAGTGAGAAAAGCTCCAGATGGCGAGGGTAGTGAAACCTACGACCACTGGGAACTTAGAGTTCACAAGCGTTTGCTGGAAATGGATATCAATTCCGGCAAGGATGAGTCTGCACTTAGGCAAGTAACCAGAATCGAGATTCCAGATACTGTTAGTATTGAACTATCAATGCGAGTTGCTAACTGAAGTTAGAGAGATTCAATCTCTGCTACTCCAGATTCTACTAACCATTCAGCCGTGTCTTTGTCTATGAAGTGAATGTCATCTTCTTCCAAAGCTAACTCAACACCGTCATCAAGCATTATTGGATCATCCAACGACTGTAGGATCCTTATACGAATCATCTCGGTTTTGGCGTCTGTGGTTGTCTCCTGTGCCGATTGAATCTCTGTGGCTAAAGGTTCATCACTTATTTTCTCACTTTTCTTTTTCGACGGCGCCAATTCCATTGCCGCCATGTGTTTGTTATCGGTAGAATCACCTTGTTTGATTTCCGTTGACTCCTCTTGTTTAGGTGAATCCTCTAATCCCGACTTGACGTATTCATCAATGTCCGGCCATTCCTCATTGTAGATTCTGTCCTCTTCATCATATTGAGAATCACGCATTTCCAAATCAGGTTCATTATCTTCAATAATTAACTCTGGTGGTGATTGGCCGGTTAATCCTTCAGGACTTTCGATAAATGAGTCAAGCTGCATTGTTCCCCGTGAATGTTTCCGTCTTTCCATTAAACTTTCTCCGAGTATACCTTTCTGCATAGAGTCCCAATCAATCTCTTTCTTGAAGCGGTCCATTTGAGTTATTATTCCTGAATAAAACGCCTTCTCCGCAGGGTCGTGACGTGACCAATCCATAGGCGGTAAGTCTTGATTAGTGCCGAGTTGGGAATCTGTTCTCAACGATTGACTGGCAAGGTATTGCATCATCGTTACCAATCTTTTACGCGACAGTTCTGACGCGATTCTACGGATGTTAGCCTGCCGTTTTTGGGCATTTTGTAAGCGTAGCCCTGTGATACCATTCATCAGCATTTCTTGAATTTCGGCATCAATTCCGGCCAGTAATTTGCCTACCATCTCCCAGAAGTTTTGTCTCGGCAAAGGAACCGGCATGTGCCTTGACGCCTGCTGCCTTCTTGTTGCGAATAATTCCTCTTCAATATCTCGCGCTTGCGCTTTGTCGAGATATCGATCCTCCGCCATATCAACCCCTCAAGTATGAAAGGACTTGAACATTAATACTGGAACATCTCATCAACTGGTTCATAATCAAAGACCTCACCTCGCGTAGCGAGGTGATATGAGTTGACAAGCCAGTTAGCATTACAAAACAACCGACTGGCTTGGGTAATTCCTTGGTTGCTTACAATATTTGTTTTGGCCACTCCCGTATCAAACTATGTCACTAACTCTGCTTATGCATGGAATCCCAACGAACCACAAAACCGAACTATTGAGAATACATTTTCACCTTTGAATAATGTAGATTTTGTTGATGCTGTTGAATCAGATTTACTTGAAATTCCGGTCAATCATACAGTCACTGAGGCAAATCTTTCGCTTTCTTCATTTTGGAATCCTATTTCATATGATAATACTACTTTTGGCAGCAATGAATCAGCATTGTGGAATGGTACATTGAGTAATGTGATAATCAATCAACAGAGCCAACACATTACGATTGAGCAGGAAAAGACTGCTAACATCATCGATGACTTTGAAACAGCCGTAGCAGTACCAAGCGGTGGCTGGTTGACCAATGGCCCAGATGGAGATGTTTGGACTATAGTCGCAAATAACACTTCCATAGTCAGCAATTCTAACATGACACTGCCAAATAGCGGATTTGGTAATAGCTCATTTTTATCCACCACTGGCCGAGGCGACTTGACTGAAAACCAAAGAGCGTGCATTACCAGCCCAGTAATTGATGTCCCACGAGTAATCAACAATTACTCGCTATCATTTAATCACTGGTTGGCACTAGATGTTTCTGATAATATCAGCCTAAGATATCTAAACGAGTACAACATTTGGACCGATTTACCTTTTCCCAGTTCAGTTGTTCCAAACACAAACGACACTCAGTGGCAGGCAATCAATATCTCTCTCGACCACCACTTCAGTCAATCTTTAACCAGTACTTATGTTGAATTCTGTGTTGAAACCAGCCCTCAACCGATACTTAGAGGAGGCTGGTTTATTGACGAGTTAGAATTGTATAATCAAGGCGATGAGCGAGGTGCTTGGTTCCACGGGAATTTTTCTGGCGATTATCTACCACTTGCGATTTCAGAATTTATAATTCCTGCAAATCTTACGAACTTTCCGTACCTTGATGAATTGGAGATAAACCTTAATTGGGATATTCAAGGTTACTTGTATGACTACTTGACCGTTGATTTTTCTTTTGACAATGGACAATCGTGGAATACCATTTCCGGAACCTATGGCATACCCGGTTTGGGTATTTGGCATAACGGCAACCTGTATTATGCAGAATCTAGAGGCTGGGTGCCAGTTTATCTGCCAATAGTTCACAATTTCACAAATTTTGGTGGGCTAAATCACACATTGTTTAAATTTACAGTTTATACTAACGCAGGCGTGAATTATGGCGGTTCATCTTCCTCGGATTGGGAGGGAATCGCAATAGATCATTTGGTATTTCATCACAATAGAGGCACCAGTAATAGCCAACGACTGTTATTCAAAGATTTCAACACCGCACCAGTTGTTGGCTTGAACTCGTCTGATGGCTGGTTGCGAAATGGTTCAACAACACCCAATCAATGGCAATGGACACAAAGCATGGGATTGAGTGCAGAACAATACCAGAAATTCTCTTTCGATGAATTTGACACACTGCCACTAGGCTGGGCTGTATCCGCTCAAGACAACAATCAATGGGAGCATGGAGAAATTCCCAGCAGAGCGATATATGGCCCTGATGCCTGGAATTCGGGAGCATATGGCATTGGCATAGCACTTGATGGTAGGTATACCAATGAAATGTACACTCATCTAGTCTCACCAGAATATTCCATACCGTCAAACGCGTCCTCACGACTATCATTCAACAGTTGGGTTTGTACCGAGGCAAATTGGGATGGCGGAGCAATTTCTGTCTCTACGGATGGTGGCATTAACTGGTGGCTTCTTCCTGCCCAAATAGGCGCCTTCCACGACCAGATTTCCACAGCAAATACCAATTCACCATTCTATGGGGAGGGCATCTTCGATGGTTCTGCTGTAGCTGG
>DAHU01000022.1:2511-4778 GCA_002495945.1 Euryarchaeota archaeon UBA13 | reverse complement strand
GGTCAAGATGTTCGATTTAGATATAGTTTCTTTTCTGACCAGTTGGTTGAACTTGACGGCTGGTACCTTGATGATGCCGGAATTGAAATCGATTTGTTCAAGGATAGTGGAACTTGGCTGTCACAACCAATATATCCAGATCAGAATTTTGGATGGGCGCAAGTAGACGGTTTGGTTGACGAGCCTCAAGGCACGAATGTTCTATTCGACATTATTGATACAGTATCGGGGTTAGCAATCGATGGTTATTCCAATCGTAGTTTGCCAATTAAACTGGAGTTCAATGAATTTGAGTACCCCAGCATTCAGATAAGGGCGAAATTAACCACTATGGATGCGTATGTCACACCGACAATCAAAAAATTAGAGATGGGGGTCGCCTCATATTTCGATTGGTATCATGCTCAGCATACGCCCTATGGCACAACAAGCACACAAATTCTTAGTACCGATATTTCTGGTGCTGTGATAAGTAATTCTCAAATTGATTTAGCATTTAATATCCCGTCGACCTGCCCATCAGTTGATGCCCAAATTGTAACCAAAGGCAGTAACATCTCATATGACTCTCAATATTATCTGTTTGAATATGATTTCATCTCGAATGATTTAGTGACTAGCGAATTTGCTAATACAAATTCACTACCTACTTTGGCGGATAACATTACCATAAGCATGGATAGTAGTTCTGCATTGGATTACTTCCGATATATGCCACATTGCGTATTACCTACCAGTAACATTACCTTAGGATTAATCGATGCAAGTAATCAAATCTATTCAGACCCCCCTACCTCAAATTATGAATCACTTTTTGCCACTCAATCCTTCTCCAGCGTAGAAATTGATGGCATAAATTACCTGCCCGATAATGATGGTAATTATCATGTAAACTTACAAGCTAATCAAACACTAAACCTAAGTTACGCATTGTTAAATCACATCTCACAGACCGCCGATGCTGATAATACTGGATTGAGCATTTCTGCCCAAATTGAATCAAGCGCAGCGGGAGAATTATTGTTTCATGATAGCAATCAACTTGCTGTAGGTTATTTGCCTGGTAAATATGGTTACAGTATTCTCACCGGAAGTGATTGCAACCATCATAATGGTCCTGTTTTAGCGGTTGGCACCAATGTTGCATTTTCAACCTGCCAATTATCTTTGTATGCAAACTCCGATATTGATTTGGCGATAAGTAAGTTCAGTGCTATTTCTTCAGTCAGCGAATTTAATGTAGAGTTGGATGCACTATATGTTAACGCATTAAAACAACAGATTGAAAACACCACAAACCAATCAGTAATTGATTTACCAGTCGTAGTAAGCACAGATTATGGCTCAATCACTACGGCTTTTAGCTACAGGTCATATCTCCATCAGATAGATCGCATAGAGTATATCGACAAGCAGCAATGGTTGCCAGGTCAAGAGATTACCATCCAAACCTCACACGTAAGATTTAATCCAATAACTATGAGTGAAAATGGTTTCACAATTGATAATGTAGAGTTAGTTGCCGCCACTGATTCTACTCGCACAGGTGCACAATTCATTATTCAAGCGACTGATTTGTATGCTAACGAACCGGAGATTTCTGTGCTGTACGGTACTGAGAAGGTCAGTGTAAATAGTGCAAAGTCGTTAGTATCCTGTAACGAAGGGTACTGCTTAATCAATTGGACTTTGCAAAGCACTTGGCATTTAGATGACGCTGATGACGTTGCATGGATGGTGAAATCAACAGATAATCAAGGATTACAAACCGGCCCGGCAATTGTGGTAAGGGAAACACAATTTAACGAGATTGAAAATGATTTAGAGGTGTTTGAATTAAATGCCTTTGATGAATCAAATAACAGAATTAGTGATTGGACAAATCAGAATTGGCCTTATCGACTATCACAACAACACAACATAATTGTAAGCGGCGCAGTGCGATTTGAAGGAATCACTGATGTAGAATTAAGTCAAAATGATGCAGAGATAGAAATTAGATTGACAGCCATTCCACCCCAGAATCTTTCTGGCGGCGATAATGAATGGTCATCACAAGCAATTAATTGGACTGTATCGCATTTCACGGAGCTACAGGACAGCGGGTTATTTTCAGGTCAAATAAGTGCACCAAGTTATGATGAAGTACCAACAAATACCACTATTCAACTATCTGTTCATATTTCTCGCGTAGGCCCCCCATCATCATCAAATGAATATTCAACAGATCGAACCTCCCCTAATATGAAAACCCGCTTTATTTTTGA
>DAHU01000022.1:0-2088 GCA_002495945.1 Euryarchaeota archaeon UBA13 | reverse complement strand
GTAATTCTTGAGGATATTGAAGGTCTTAGTACAGAACTTGTGGTATATACTTGGGCAGAGTATGCCGATGACAAAAATGGAGATTCTGTAATGGATCAAGCAGAATATCGAACCACGACAGTTTCGGTCAACTATGCCGCTAACATTGCAGTGTTGGATATTCCAGCGATTTCCTGGCAGGAGGTGAAGGGACCATTCGAATCAGGAAAACTGAGTATCGTTCTATCAATTAGAGATTTAGCAGGGAATGAACTACTCAATGGCGGTGACTTTGGGGAGCAAAATGATGCTGCTACAATAATTGTTCAGGACCAACTGCAAACTTTGATGGATTCTTCAGTGCTTGGATTAGATTTGGTTAATGATAATATTCTGCCATCTTATCAGCACACTTTCACTTACTCAATAACAGATTACAATGGCATTAATTCACTGGATAAGCTGAGTTTAGCACTGATTGGTAGAGATTCACCAAATGATTGCTTCATTGACTTTTATCCTAGGTTTACCGCGGTTGAATACGACCAATCCTGTTTCGAGAATCAACCGATAATTGAGGTTGAAAAGTCTCCAGGTGTGCAAAAATGGTCTATCAAAATGAAATTCATCATAAGTTGGTCTGCGGTTCAATCGACCCCAAACCTTTCCGGTATTCCATCCTTGAAAGTGTTCGATGATGGTCAAGATTTACAACTTGGCACCTCTTACATTAGAGGCTTGAGTTGGAGTGTGGACAGTAATATCTCATTGGGTAATATTGACTTTTTAGACATGGTTGAACCAACTGGAGTGAGTTCAGAAACCTCTATTTGGGTCAATCCTATGGATAAAGTGATTATTTCAAGTAATCTAATTCATCACGGAACTAACATAGTTATTGGCTCGCTATCTCCATACGATGATATTGGCTGTTTGGTGAATAATCAAAACCAACCAATTGAAAACGTAAGATTTGACGACGGTCAGTTAGTTTGTGAATTTGAGGTTCCAAGTGATACAGATACTAACAATTATCCTGTTGAACTATGGGTGTTGTCGAACAATTCATCCAGTTATTTCACTCAAACCGGAACGATTTACATTGACGATGCAAATCCACTGCTAAATCTTGAAATTAAGGATTTACTACGTCTTAATTCGAATAAGTTGAGTCAAGTATTATTTGCGGGCAGTATCACAGAAAACACCAGTCTTATTTCTAATAACCTGACAGTTAATTGGAACATTATATCCGAGGGGGTTATCGTTAACAACCAAGCGTTTTCTAGCAATATTTCATTGATTAAAGAATCAGCTCAAGAGTATAGATTCACCGGGTTGGTAAATTTGACTAACATTGGTAATCATTCTATTTTAGAAGGGGATGAAATAGAAATATGGTTGTCGCTGCAAGACAATTCTGGGCAAAATTTGATTGGTTTTGCGACCGAAAACGAGCGACTACTGCCTCGAATCACGTGGTATGATTTTGATCCAAAAATTAGTTTGGTAGAGTTGAGAACAACTGACCCAACCGACGGTGAGTCATTGATGATTGCCACGCGCATCGTCAATGCTGGACTGGAATCTGGTAATGCAACCATTACGATTTCTGACGCATCGGGTAAGGTTCTTGATAGCAAAACAACCGAACTTGATGGCGGCAAATGGCAATTAATTGAATGGGAAATCGAGGCTTGGACCACCGGAAATATCGAGATTATAGTCGCTATCGAGAATTATTCGCAAACTGAATCGCTAATTATTCAGGATGTCAAAGAATTCGAGTCTAAACAACAAGACCTGATGGGTACGGTTGGCCTCGTGGTGATATTTTTGATAATTGTCGTTGGGGGATTTTCTTATGCCTACCTCCAAAGGGCGAAGGAATTGGAGCAGTACACCAAACACCACCGTAATCAAATCGCCATTCGTAAACTCCAAATTCAGGAAAGCGAGAATGAAATTAACCAAGCCTCACAAGAGGAATAGTCAAGAATGAAACCTACCACCGGTGACATATTGGCGAGGTTCCCGAGCGGTCAAAGGGGGTGGACTCAAGATCCTCTGCGTAAAGCTTCGCAGGTTCGAATCCTGCCCTCGCCACCA
>DAHU01000053.1:10599-10853 GCA_002495945.1 Euryarchaeota archaeon UBA13 | reverse complement strand
TGTTCGTCACCGTGGTCGCCGTGTCCGTGATGATGATGAGCGTGCCCACCCATCATCTTCATGGCAGACATATCAAAGGAGGTCCTGGCCCACCAGTTGGTTTCGAACTCAACAATGTGCTCGCCTTCCTCAAGGTGGAAAACTGATATTACCGTATTTGCAGGACAGTTTGCTGGGTTTTGAATTACCATCTCAGCTTCTGCATGTGCGTGGTCGTCGTGGCCTGCATGATCATCGTGGTCATCATGTCCGTC
>DAHU01000053.1:7073-10230 GCA_002495945.1 Euryarchaeota archaeon UBA13 | reverse complement strand
TCTTCGTCATGGTCATCATGGTCATGACCTTCGTGTGATGTGTCTGCAGCAGGGAATGTTAGTGTTTGAACGCCCTTTTCGAGGTGTATTTCAAGTTGCCCTGCTTGGTCTTCATAGCTCATTAGATTGTTTGCCTGCTTTTGGCCTGTGTTCAACTCTTCACACAAATCGTTTACCAGTATGGTTTGGTAATCTAGGGTTATTTCCCCAGTAGGCATTGTGTGAGTCATGAACGATGGTGGGACTCCCTCAGAGGCAAGTGTGTCGCTAACCCATGGTTCCAAGTTTAAGCCGTGGTAGAAGAAAGCATCACTAGCCTTCAGTCTCTCTAAATCGATTGCTGATGGAACATAATCGTGCACCGGTATATTTGTTGTACTCATCATCTCAACAGTAGCAGTATCGCCAACAATGGCCGAAACTAGTTGCTCAACGTGATATGTCGAAGTCATGATTTTTCCGTAATATTCAGTTCCTGGTTCTGGTTCGTCTGATGTGTCATCTGATGTTCCGATACAGCCTGCTAGGCTGGTGAGGACCATCATAGCGCTGACAAACAACACTCTGAGGAGTTTTTTGTTCATGTTTTTCCGTTTCTCAAGTGATATTTAATATATTGTCCATATTTTTTATTAATTCAATCCTATCAACCGATTATTAAATTACTGATACAAAATTATTAATATCTCAGAATCAAGCAAAATACATGAGTCAAATAATATCATTCAGTGCTGACAATGATTTTGCCAACGATTTAGATTCTCTCATTCGTAATTCTGGATATCAAAATCGTAGCAGATTTCTACGTGATGCAGCAATATTCTTCGCCGAGGATAAGCAGCGAGGAGAATTTATGAGTATTGATGATGATGTTGTAATTGAGGGTCATCTAGTAGTTCACTATGAGCATACTGTTGACCAAAAATTGATGGTTGCGCGCACCGGCTCAATAGAAATTGCAGCCTACCATCACAGCAGTAGACTGGGCCACTCTTGCCACCTATGCGTTGACGTGGTACATGTGAAAGGTTCAGCCGCTGATGTTAGAGATGTATATCGTAAGTTACAAAATACGCAAAATGTGAATAAGGTTTCTTTTATCATTGCCCCAATGAGCCAACAAGATTGTTGTTAGCCTACTAAACTTCAGTATCATGGAATCAGTATTGTGTTGTAATATACAAATCAATTGTCTAACATATCGAGACATATTTGCACAGTGCATTGAACAGTTTGATAATAATCTCTAGTATCTGGGTCAAAGGTATCAAGTTGCAATGTTGAGCCAGCATCAACCACTGTAACCAAAGTCGACGCTGCTGATGGTAAGTAATCCTCTCCAGTACTACGGAGTGTCAGCTTTATTGTATGGCCAGCAGCAACCTCCACATCCATAGGGAAGAATTCCATCAGTGCAGTTATCTCTTCAAAAACCGGAGTCCAAGTTTGTTCATCATCGCCTCCTGCATGATACCTGAGATCCATAATTGCGTGGCCAATGTGGATGCAATTTGCGCCATCACAGTCCTCTAAAAGAGCATAAATTTGACCACCAACTGTTGCAGTATTTACGTTGACATGTAAACGAGGCAAACCACCGAAGTACAGGTCTTGCTCCAATGGTGGAGTCTCATAAACTGGACCTGATGAGGCGTCGGGGCGAATAGTATTGCCTCCTCCAACAGATGCTAAATCACTAGTTCCTAATTCCAATGTCAATTCGGTAGTATTAGTCATTGGATAACGTTCTTCAAATCTCCACGAACCTTGATTTGCCTGTATTTCTACTCCCAACCAAGGTTGACTTCCCTCTTCTCTCAAGTAATATGTGAACCATTCTAGAAGGTCCTGCATCCAATCCATGCGCACCATTTCTGGAAACGCTTCAATTCCTCGGCCCACGCCACTCCTATCAAGCATTATTTGAGGCCGGTCCGGATAGTCATGATCCCATTGTCCAAACAGGCCTTTGGCTTCGATTCCGTGGTCATAGAGACGATTGATGGTTGGAACTGCCATGTGCGGGTCAACATTCCAGTCGTGCATTCCTTGGATAAGATAGACGCTTCCTTGATAATTTTCCAAGACCCTATCGAGGAAATATCGCTCTCCCCAGTAATTTCCAGCTGCTTCGCCACCCCATGCCCATGCAGCACCACCGGTTGCTGGACCTGCGATGTAATCGGGGCACATGTTTCCACCGTCTTCTAAATCCCCATCAATTCCATATGAACCGTAGACGCCGTTGTGCATTATTGGCGCTCTTGCTTCGCTACTACCATTACGCCACATTAATTCCATAACTCCGATAAGGCCCGATATTGGAACAATGGTCCTCAAATGCTCGTTACCAAACATGGCTGCTTGCCAAGGTGTTGAACCATCGTAAGACTTGCCGATCATTCCGACATTACCGTTACTCCAGTTCTGTGTCCCAAGCCAAGTGACGGCAGCATCAACCCCGAGTTGTTCGGCAGTTCCCATCAAATCCATACAATGATTCGAACGCCCTGTCCCCATTACTGAAACCTGAGCAAAAGCATATCCGTGAGGAACTATTTGCTCGATTATCATTGTTCCAAGCCAGGTTCCAGGCTCTTCTATTCCACCTGTTTCAACGGAGGCTTCATCAAAGTAAGGACCAAATTCAGCAATTACTGGCACCGTCATATTATCTTCCATAATCGGCACCCACACTGCTAGACTGACTTTTCCATTAGGAGCGGCGCCACCCTCTTCTAGCGGCAACTCGAATTCGACGAAGTGATGGGTTCCAAGCCACAAACTAGCACCGTCTGGTCCAGTCAATGAGCCGTTTTCCAAAACATAGGAATTTTCGCCGCTAGTGAAGTAAGGTTTTAGATGTCTATCAGCAATGGAGGTATAACCTTCCATTGATTCATCCACTGCTTGATCTTCTAGCGGTGCACCGACAATTCGACTTATCATAAGGAATACCAAAACAACGGCAATAGTTGCACCGAGAGCAGCATTTAGCGAACGGGTTGCTTCGCTTGACTTTCTTGGCAAATCTTTCACGAGTTCGGCCTCGTAAATTCGCTCCTCCATGGTTGGGCTGAAAACCTACTCACTCATGATATTGATGCTAATTTGTTGAATTGATATTATTGTAGAATTCAACCAACCGAGCGATTGC
>DAHU01000053.1:3462-6700 GCA_002495945.1 Euryarchaeota archaeon UBA13 | reverse complement strand
AATGGGGCTTTACCTCCGGCATTGGCAATACTCTCAGCGATGGCCGCACCTTCCTGTAGGGTAAATTTATGTGGTTCACTGGTTAACAATATCAAATCAATCTTATGCTTCACGAAATCGGATGGCATGATTTCTGGATAGCCGTTGCTATTAGGGTGGGTATCAATTACATTGAAGCCAACCATTGACAAAATTGCTCCCGCATATTTGCTCGGTGAGACCGCCATCAACGGTTTATACCAAATCAACGGTACTGTTCTTGGACCGATTACGCTTGTTTCGATTTGGTGTATGGAATCCTCACAAAGTAGTGCAAGTTGCTCACCTGCCGATTTACGATTACAGGCTTTGCCCAGTGCCCTAAGCATGTCTGGAACATCCCTTGGTGATTCTACCTCACTAACGAAAATATTCATTCCTTCGCTTGATAACGCCTGATAAAAATCAATTGGATTTTCCTCCCGATCCATAACAATTAGATCCGGATTTAAGTTGAGAATTTTGTTTAAATTTGGCGTTTTCGTACCGCCAACAACCATTACCTGTTCAACCTCGCCTTGGGGGTGAATACACCACGGCGTTCGTCCGACTACCTCATTAGAAGTCAACCCTAAATCGAACAACGTTTGAGTGAGTGAGGGAACTAAACTCACAACTCGCATAAATCTGCTAATCATAACCAGTTGAAAGTCATGTTTAGTGCAATTGATATCGAGGGGATGGAATCATACACTATACCGACATCCCATAGTCGGGGCAGACATGGGTATATCTGAGCGGATGGGTGATGTGCTTGGCCAAGCGGTTGAGTCGAAACTCCTCAGAGAAGTTGTTGAACACCCTGTGAAAGTCACACATCTGGCCATTATTATGGACGGTAATCGACGCTTCGCCTGGAAGAGTAAACTCGCTACTGGCCTGGGCCACAGAATTGGCAAACAGAAACTTGAAACCGTTCTTGATTGGGTGTTGGAATTAGAAATTCCATGGTTCACCGTCTACGCCTTGTCAACGGAAAATTTGACCAGACCAAAAGAAGAATTAGACTTGCTATTCAAACTGTATATCGAAGGTTTGCGCGACATTGCTGACGATGAGCGAATTCATGCTAATGAAGTAAAAGTACAGATTATCGGCCGAAGAGAACTACTGCCGAAAGATGTTAATGAGGCAATAGACTATGCTGAATCTAAGACTGCTGATTATCAAAAATATGTTTTCACAGTCTGCTTGGCCTACGGCAGTAGAGAAGAAATGCTCAACGCAATTCAATCTATTGCAGCTGAGCATGCTGCGGGAGAATTGAGTTTGGAAGAAATTGATGAAAGTGCTGTTTCTAGTAGATTATACACTGGCGACATGCCCGATCCCGACTTGGTTATCAGAACTAGTGGCGAGGAAAGAATCTCTAACTTTTTGCTGTGGCAAATGGCGTACTCTGAATTGTATTTCACCGATGTCTATTGGCCATCATTCCAAAAGAAAGACCTACTCAAAGCAGTACGCACCTTCCAAGACAGAAAGCGTCGCTACGGTGAGTGATATGGTTACTTGCGATGAATGCAATGGTTGGCTTAATCCAGCCTTAGCCGTTGATGCTGCTGTCCAAAGAGGTGAGGAGATTCTATTAATACAGCGTAAATTTCCGCCAATGGCAGGATATTGGGCACTACCTGGCGGTTTTGTCGAACGCGATGAGGACCCGCTAATTGCTGTGCTACGGGAACTCGAGGAAGAAACTGGGCTCATTGGAACTAATCCAGAATTATTGATGGTAATGGGTGACCCGAAACGTGACCCTCGCAAGCACATCGTAAGCGTCGTTTATGCAGTGACTGTGAATGAGGGTGAGCCAAATGCCGGTGATGATGCTGCAGATGCACGATTTTGGCCACTGCAAGAGGTTTTGGCTGGTGCAGTCCCTCTAGCGGGAGACCACATGCAAATTATCAAAAATTGGTTTAATCAATAAGTTTCATTGACAAAAAATCTGCCAATTGACTGCGCGTATCTGGCCAAGGCTCGGTTTCTATTGCATCTGTGAGATGCATCCCCGCCAAAAATTGTGCCAACATATTCTTCCATTCATCCCCTTCACATGACTTATTCCAACAAAATAGCGGGTAACCATCTTCCCGCAATCGGTTTAGAAAACCGCGCTGCGCCTTACTAATCAATAAGGTTGGAGTACCAAGTAATACTGCCTCACTCGCTAGAGTAACCGATTGAGTAATCACGCCGTCATGTTTGGCTAACTCACGGTCAAGTAACCAAGCATCGCCATCGTACTGATCTTCGTTAGCATATGTCACAGCTAATCCGTCGAATGTATCGGCCGGTATAGCCAACACCTCATCATCATCATGAATGCCATTACCTTTGATTATTCTAGTCAGTACTCTTGGTGGATTACTCACCTTATTGGCATGGATTCCTGGTCGTAAGTGCACATGGCCATGTAAGCCATCAAGACGGTGAATATTGATTCGTTTTGATTTCGCTTTCTGCAAAAAATTTCCATCTATTGACTCATCCCAATGAGTTGGGACAATGATATGAGTCGCTGTCTTGAGTGCAAGATTATGCGCAATGTGATTTACCTCAGTATCAGAAATATAGTAACGGTGTGTGATACTGCGTAATGATTTCTTCAAAATTGGTGAACGCCAAGCGAGTAATTCAAGCGACGCCCCCACTGCTACAATTCGAGAAATTGGTTGGCCTGTCGAGCAACATTTTGCCAGAAAGTTGTGACTGGAGCGCCAACGAGTGATGGCTTTTCGACGCTTTTTATCACCAACTGGACGCTCGACCCAATGAATCTGACGGCGTGGAATATGTCCGTCACCCTGTTCTATTAGGTTTTCAACCTCTTTGCGTTTGGTGGCGATTATCACATCATTATTGTTAGAACAACGCAGCAACGGTGCAAGTAAACGAACATGAGCAGGATGGTCGAGAACCCAACATGTCCGCATGCCACTGCTAAAGTGCTCACATTACTCAATGCATCGGAGATTCGTCAAGTTGAAGTCCCGCCTACTCAAGGGTAATTCATGGACAAACAAGCAATCGAATTACCAGGGGCTGCCAAGTATGGCCCTTATTCAGCAGGCGTACAATCTGGCGACATGTTTTGGTTATCTGGCCAAATTGCCGTTGACTTTGACGGAGTAAAAGCGCAAACACAAGGCGCATTGGACAAAATTGACACGCTACTAGACAACGCAGGGTTAAC
>DAHU01000053.1:0-3069 GCA_002495945.1 Euryarchaeota archaeon UBA13 | reverse complement strand
TATGGTGCGTGGGTCAGCGAACTCTCGGTAAAACCCGCAAGAGCTGCTTTTGCTGCTGCAGCCTTACCTGCTGGTGCACTTGTCGAAATTGTAGTTCAAGGTACAAGATGAGTGATTTTATGCCTGGCTCGCCTTACTTTGACGAGACGCCAAAGGGCATACTAACATGGCCAAAATTACTCAAAATAGGAATACCATTTGCTGCAATATCAATACTTGCTGGCTGGCATTTTGATGTACTAATTGAATTATTACTGGTAGTTACTGGAGTTCTAACTATTCTTGCTGTAATTCGCAAATAGTAACACGCGAATGTAAAACTGTCAAGATAAGATGAAATTGTATACTTGGTAACTTTATCAGATAAATTTTCAAAACACCAAATTGAAAGCAAAGGCATACTTAATGAATGGTCGACAATCCCTTGTTGTTATGGCTACAAAGCACCCCACTTACTTCGTGGATGCATCAAAGATGGTTCAACTCGATAACGATGAGGTAAATCTTGTTGTTACCTCGCCGCCTTATCCAATGGTTGAAATGTGGGATGCAATCTTTGCTAAATCAGATCCCGAAATTACCAAACTTCTTGCTGACGGTGACGGGTGGGGGGCATTCGAAAGAATGCACAAAATCATGGATAAAATCTGGGCAGAGTGTTACCGTGTAACCTCAGTAGGAGGATTTGTTTGCATTAATATTGGAGACGCAACAAGAACAATTGGTAGAGAATTCGCCCTCTATACTAACCGAGCCAGAATCGATACGAAAATGATCGAACTTGGTTTCACTCCTCTACCAAGCATCATCTGGCAAAAGGTTTCCAATTCTGCCACCGCATTTATGGGCTCAGGTATGTTACCTGCGGGTGCCTATGTTGCTCATGGACATGAACACATACTGATTTACCGCAAGGGTGGAAAACGCCAATTCAAATCTGCTGAGGAAAAACAACATAGAAGAGAGTCTGCGTTCTTTTGGGAAGAACGTAACTTTTGGTTCTCCGATGTATGGAATTTCACAGGCACTAGACAGAAATTAGACAAAAGTGCCGAAAGAGAAAGAAGCGCAGCATACCCATTTGAGTTGCCTTTCAGACTCATCGCCATGTATTCTGTCAAAGGAGATACTGTTCTTGACCCGTTCATGGGAACGGGTAGCACTCATGCTGCAGCGATAGCGCTAGGTAGAAACAGCGTAGGCTATGAGATTGATCCATCTTTGAAAAGGACTATCGAGGATACGAAAATAAATGCTGTTGGATGGGGCCGAAAACGACAGCAACAACGCATAGATGCTCACAAAGAATTTGTCAAAAATAGAGAAGAAAATGGAAAGGAACTCAAACATTTTAATGAAAACATAAACATGAAAGTTATGACTAGTCAAGAAACGTCTCTAGAAATTGATTTGCCTGAAGGAAAATGGTTCTAACACTTGAATAAGATGGATTATCGTTCTGTTCCTTTTGGAAGATTCTGAAGTCTTCTTATTTCGTCAATAACCATTTGTCGCTTATTGGAATTGATCACTTCTCCATTTTCTAGTACGACAATGAATGCTTTACCACCATAGTCAGCTTGGAACTTCTTGTGGCCTCTTTTCAATCCGGACATACCGCCGCCTACATAGACTGACACATTTGATGAAGAATAACTACTTGGTTTTACTTGAATCCCAATCCTATATCCATTCACGAGAGCCCATTTATCCACGCAATACGGGGAGCTTTCTATTTCCGAGGGAGCATCGGTAAATTCTACACCTTCTATCGAATTCAACTTATTCCCTCAGATAATGCCTTCTTCTCGCGCATATCCATTCCACTGGCGATTAATGACTAAATTATGCATATATTCTATGCACATTCTCTCATCAATTTGGCTGATTAATTTTGGATGGAATCTATTTTCTTTCGAAACTATCTCTGATATCTTCTGGTAGAGACGTTCTCCCAAACCATCTATATGATTTTTTGATCGGATGTTTTCATAGTAGTACTCTTCCCACTCCTCCATACTACTTGGCTTGTATTCTCTGATGGAATCAGAGGTTGAGCCTACGTTTTTCTTTTGGTTTAATTGAAATCTATTCATCACATTATTTAGAACGAACTCTGGAGTTGCTTCAGGCATAAACTTTTCTTAATAATTTGATATAAAATCTTTCCCTTTTAAAAAGAAATTACAAGTCTAATATATCAGAGTGTTCATCAAAAAACTCAGATGCATCAACGCGTATGCCATTTGATTTCTTTTCATAGTAAATGATGGGGCAAGAAATCTCCTCTGAGAGTGCCTTTTGCTTGTAGGTGGTAGGTTTCACAGATACTGGGCGGCCGCCAAGATAGCCATCGATTCCCCGAGATTCGTCTTCAGGAGTTGCCTGTCGAAGAGGTAAATCAAGTCTCATAGCGAGTTGTTCGAGTACAATGTTTTGGGCTGCGAAACCGTAGTATGTTTTGTTGATTAGAAGATCATCGACCCACTTGTCAATCATTTCTCGATCAATATATTCCATTGCTTCACGGAGGTTTTCAACCATATCTTCGATTTTATCAGCTGCAGCTTGGTGCGCATCCGGTCTTCGATTTAGGTAGAATGCACGCCATTCTTCCAAGGTTGAAGCACTTGATTCAACAGTTAGGTCACTCATTTGGCCGACCACCTTTGGACGTGTAGCAGCGGAATTACTACCAGCCAGATTGATGATTTGGGTCGTATATTTTGGAAAATCAATAGTTGGAATCCCCAGTTCTGCTTTAGCGATGTCGCTACTGATTGTGAATATTTTCTTGACCATGTTATTCCATATGATTAGAATAAATAAAACCCATAGTTTCTTATTAGTGTTGGGCCAATGTCAAGAATGACCTCATCATTGAAATGGCATACCGACTCGCAGTAGCATGACCGAATGGCCGCTACACTGCTTCAAAGCCTACGATATTCGTGGCTTGGCTAATGGTGACGGTACAGGCGAACTAACGCCTGAATTCGCCTACCGGTTAGGTCGTGCAATGGCTAAGTACCTTGGATGTGCAAGTTTCGCTGTCGGCAGAGACATTCG
>DAHU01000126.1:3326-6963 GCA_002495945.1 Euryarchaeota archaeon UBA13 | reverse complement strand
CTAGCGAGTAATACCCCTTCAGCACCCAATTGAATGGCCATTTTTACATCAGCACCATTCTTTACCCCTGCACCACACAATACTCGCACATCGGGATTAGTAGACTTGACTGCTGCCACGGTATCTGAGACAATCGCTGGGTCAGCAGTAGTGACTGAGATATCACCGCCAATAAGTTCTGGCGGCTCGACAGCAATGAAGGTTGGACCTAACTTTGCTAGGGCAATTGCTTCATCAACATCAGCAGCACATGCACATATCGGAAAATTTTCTGGCAACATTGCCATCAATTTCTCAACGTGCTCGATGTTCACCTTGTGTTCTGCATGGTTAATTATGGTGCCAACTGCTCCGTGATGAATAGCCAAATCTGGTTCTAACCAGCCTGTGTGACTACCTTTACCAACTGGGTCCAGATGTTGTGACCAAACCTCTAATCCACTAACAGAACTAGCAATGGTCGACAAATCAAATGCTGAAACTACTGCTATCATTCTGAAATTACGCTCGCTAAATGATCCCATTGCTTTTGCTAATGATAATGCAGAATCACCGCTGGCGGTTTCGTAAGTTTTGAAATTGACAACAATTAGTGGTTTGTTCATGATTTACGGAAGGTAAGTTGGTTTTTGATATCTTCCACGATTCCAGCAATAATCATTCAATTGGCCATGTGCAGTCTATCAATTCTGTACCCTTTGGGATGATTGAATCCCGTGAAACGATGACATTTTTTAGCGTACAATTATCGCCAATGTGGCATTTTTCACCGATTAAACTACCCGAAATAGTGCAACTATTACCGATTGTTGACTTTGATAATATGGTAGATTTGGTGATTGATGAATCGCCGATTACAACATGTGCTTCAATCATCGATTCACTAACATCGCCTACTGGATAATTGGCCATCTTAGAAAACCACGAGTCATTTTGATTTGTCCCATCAGTAAACCTAGACTCTTTGATACAACGAACTACGGCATTACTCCAAGATTGTCTAGTTCCTGCGTCGATGAAATAACCGGTAAACTGCATTCCATTGAGTTGTTGATGCTCAGCTAGTTTAGGAAAAACATCACGCTCAAGAGAATGTTTACCCTGAGGCATGAAATCGAATATATCTTGTTCAAAAATATAAGAACCAGCATTGATTAAATTAGAAAATACCTCAGTAGGTTTAGGTTTTTCCTTGAATTTTGTGATTTTATTTTTTTTATCTAACCCAACAATACCAAATCGAGTAGGATCGTCGACCTGCCATAGCCCCAAACTGCCAATCCCCCCGTTTGACTTGTGCAGAGCCAACAACTCTCCGACATCAAGTGAAGAGATGATGTCCCCATTAAAACAAGCAAAGGTACCACTTACCACATCTCGACAATTACCAAGGGCACCGCCAGTACCCAAAGGTTCAGTTTCATTGACAATTGTTACATCAAAATCACAATCAATAGAATCAAAATATGATTTTATCATTTCAACCTTGTATCCACCAGCAACGATTACTTCGTCAACTAACTCTGTCGGAACCGAGTAGATTACCTGTTCCAATAGTGTTCTATCCAGCATTGGCAAGAGTGGTTTTGGGATGGAATTCGTCCACGGCCTCAAGCGCGAACCAATCCCTCCTGCTAAAACTACCACTTGCATTGAAAGGCGGTTCACGATAGAGTCTTTGAATCAATCCGTTGATTCTGCTTTATTGGAGTCGTTATTTTCTGCATCACTCGGTACTGAGTAATCTATCCCGCAACTTCGACAGACTTGATTGTCATCCCAATCACACTGCCTTTTGCAACTCATTTCAATCAGGCCTTCCATTTTACCGAGCAACCAATTGACTCCGTTTCAGCAATTGTTGGACCTTCACCAGCTAACATAGCGCCAATTGCGTCATGTAAATCTGTCGAAGAAACTTGACTTGGGTCTTTTGGGGAATCATCCATTCTACCACGATAGACCAGATTCCCATTGCCGTTGAACAGGAAAAATTCTGGTGTCCTCTTAGCACCGTATGCGTGAGCTATTTCTTGGGTTTCGTCGTAAAGGTATGGATATGGCATGCCTTTCTCTGCCCTCTTAACCATGTGCTCAAATGAATCATTAGCGTAAACCGAGGCGTCATTAGAATTTATCCCAACAAAACCTATCTCATTTTCTTGACAATACTCGGCCATTTGATTCATGCGCTCAACACTAGCAATAACGTAAGGACAGTGATTACACTCGAAGACGATTACTAACCCGTTAGAGCGCATTGATTGATCTAGTGAAAGGGATTGACCACCCAATCTGCTGTTTGCGTTCGCCAAAGAAAAATCTACTGCACTGTCGCCAATGTTGATTGCCATGTCGTTTGGTTGGAGTAATCAATTAAAGTATCTTGTATTCTAAATAGGACCAAGATTCAGTCCGATGAATAATACGGCGCTTGAAAATACCACAATCAACACATTATCGTCAATTGGCCCGAACTCATACCTTTCGACAACCGATGCAACAAGGCCGGATACTAACCCCCACAATGGTATTGCTGGTTCAGCTAGATTGCCGATAATATATCCCAGCGGAAGACATAGCGCTGCCATGCCAACATTCCCCCAAGCACTTTTTGTGCGGCGCTTGAACAACTTATTTCGAATAATACCTGTAACTCCATCGCCAAAAGCCATGAATAATGATGGAAGCACTGCAAGCCAAGGTTCGCCACTATATTCCCAAAGTACGTAAACCGAAATTCCGAGCATTAAAGCAAACGTTGCATCATTCATATTCTGCTCTGTTTGCATCCACCACAACCTGCGATCTAGCAAATGAGTTGCGGCAAGACCGATACTACCTAATACTCCGCCAAGAAGTATCCAAATAGGATTGGTAAACACTATTGGCGCAGCAATTATTGGCACACCCCCAGCGAGCATGTGCGCTACTTTTCTGTTGTAATAAACTGCAACCATATGCTCCGAACCGCGTTTTCTCAATAAGTCGTAAAACGGTTTTATGGCAAAAACTATGATTATTGCCCACAGTCCTAAAACGGCAAACCAAACAATATCACTGCCCATGATTGTCGGCAAGTTTGCGGGTGTTTAGAACTTAATGTTCAATCAAAGTATTCAAAGACGGCCTTTATTTGGAAAGGTTTGGAGAAGACAATGAATATCCATGAATATCAAGGTAAAGAACTACTCAGGGCTAATGGAGTGCCAGTTTTGGATGGGGTACACTGTAAAACAGTAGATGAAGCGTTAGCAGCGTATGACAAACTTAACTCTAAAGTTGTCGCAGTGAAATCTCAAATCCACGCAGGCGGTAGAGGGAAAGGCAGTTTATACTCGCCCGAAACTGGTGAATTGGTTATGGAGGGTGGCGTCAAAATCGCCTTCTCGCGTGATGAGGTTGCAAATTATGCGGAAAGTATTCTTGGCAATATCTTGGTCACTATCCAAACCGGTGAGTCTGGTAAGTTAGTAAGAAACCTATATGTCGAATCTGGGTGTGATATTGCTCACGAATATTATCTTGCGTTACTTGTTGACAGAGATAACAAATCTGTCATGATAATGGCCTCAACCGAAGGTGGCATGGATATCGAAGAGGTTGCCCATAACACTCCGGAATTAATACATAAGAT
>DAHU01000126.1:0-2985 GCA_002495945.1 Euryarchaeota archaeon UBA13 | reverse complement strand
CTTATGGGATTCCAAAATAGGGATTTAGGTTTGGCATTGGGATTATCTGGTAAAGCGCTAAAATCATTCATGAAAATGTTGACAAAAATGTATACTATGTTTGTGGCAAATGATTGTGCTATGGTCGAAATAAACCCTCTAGTCAAGACCGGAGATGATGAAATTGTTGCTCTCGATTCTAAAGTCTCGTTTGACGAAAATGCTGAGTTTAGACATAAGGACTGGAACGAAATGCGAGATTTGAGCGAGGAAGAGGAAGTTGAAATAAGAGCCAAAGAGTCTGGTTTATCCTATGTTAAACTCGATGGGAATATTGGTTGTTTAGTAAATGGTGCAGGACTCGCAATGGCAACTATGGATGTCATAAAATTATATGGCGGCGAACCGGCAAACTTCCTTGATGTAGGAGGTGGAGCAAACGAAGAACAGGTAAAAACGGCCTTCTCCATAATATTAGAGGACCCAAATGTCAAAGGGATTCTTGTCAATATTTTCGGCGGTATAATGCGTTGTGATATCATCGCAAGAGGAGTTATTGCAGCAACTGAAGCGCTGTCATTAGAGGTTCCACTCGTAGTAAGACTAGCCGGCACCAACGTAGACGAGGGTAAAGCAATACTGGCTGAATCAACTCTAAACATACATCCTGCAGATGATCTTGCAGAAGGCGCACAAAAGATTGTCGCACTTATTGGAGGAGGTGTTTGAAATGGCGATTTGGATTGAAGAAAATGCCAAGGTATTGGTTCAAGGAATCACTGGCAAACAAGGTATGTTCCACGCCGACAAGATGGTTGAATATGGAACAAACATTGTTGGAGGCTGTACACCGGGCAAAGGTGGTCAAACTGTTGAACTACAGGGAAAACAATTCCCAGTGTGGAATTCAATGACCGAAGCTATCACAACAACTGGGGCAGATGCAAGTGTGATTTATGTTCCACCACCATTCGCTGCCGAAGCGATTATGGAAGCTGCTGATGCATTTGACAGTGTCAAAGGCGAGGGTGTTATAGTCTGTATTACCGAAGGAATTCCCACACTAGACATGGTCAAGGCTGTAGCATATGTCTACAACAGACCTGGAGTGAGACTCATTGGACCTAACTGCCCCGGAATTATAACTCCCGGAGAATCTGGTGGAGCAAAAATCGGCATTATGCCCGGACACATTCATGCCAAAGGCAGGATTGGAATAGTTTCCAAATCTGGAACTTTAACATATGAGGCGGTCGCACAAACCATGAGTATTGGTGAAGGGCAATCTACCTGTGTCGGAATTGGCGGGGATCCCGTCAATGGCACTGGATTCATAGAATGCTTAGCAGCGTTTGAAGCAGACAGCCAGACTGAAGCAATTGTTATGATTGGTGAAATTGGCGGTACTGCTGAAGAAGAAGCGGCGGCTTGGGCTGCGGATAATGTCACCAAGCCAATCGTTGGTTTTGTTGCTGGAGCAACTGCGCCACCAGGTAAAAGAATGGGCCATGCTGGAGCGATTATTTCTGGTGGAAAAGGGACTGCTGAGGAAAAGTTCGCTGCATTTGAAGCCGCAGGAATCGCCTGTGCTAAAGATCCTTCAGAACTTGGTAGTGTTCTACTGGAATCACTCAAAAAAGCAGGCCTAAGGTGAGATTTGCGAATGAAAGATTTTGATTTTAATCAGTATTATCAAAATCACGAAGTAGACTTTTCTTGGCTTGATAAACCTAGCCAACACGGATTTCGTTGGCGAAACTCTGATGGCAGTTGGCGAAAATCAAAACGACGAATCAGTTCGGTGGACAGTTTTCGAAAAGCGATAGCTAAAGATAATCCGAGTGACGTCTATTTCTCTACATCATCATGGCTAGAACCTATTGATTTACCAAATCTAAATGACGATACTAAACCTCACCCAATACTAATCAATCATTTGATTGCATTCGACATTGACTTCGCTCCATTATCACTCGAGAATCTAGAATGGGCCAGATTAACGACTCTTAACCTGCACAAATGGATAGAGAAAAACTACGATTATGAACTCATGTCGATTTCTTTTTCGGGTAGCAAGGGTTTCCATCTGTTCTATAACGACCCTGATAGAAGTTTATTCTCCATTGAAGATGGCAAAGAGAGAGAGGATGCAGTGAGGGAAAATCGCAAAAAATTGTTGCAAGAGGTTTTGCTGGCGGGTTTCAAGGTCGATTCAAGAATTACCGCTGATACTCGTCGTATTATTCGTTTACCAGGTACTATTCACGGTAAGACTGGATTACTATGTCACCGAATCAGTATTGAAAGGTTAGGGACAAATATTGACTCATGGATAACTGATGTAGCAAGTTTCTTTGGTAATATAGACATTCCAAAGGTTGCAAAAGTCAAGCCAAAAAAAGTTAACCAAGCAGGCAAAAAGCTAACAAAAAACATTCAACAAAACAATGTCGAACAATCTTACATGATTGAAGTGAGTAATCACTTACCTGGCACTAAAGACCGAACCTCACTAATTTTTTGGACACCATATTCATGGGGTACTGGAGAGTTATGCCTAGAACGACTTCAAGATTTAGTTAAGTCTGAAAACTTAGTTGATTCGTATATATTTTCTGATGGTCAACGTATTTTGTTCATCTGTCCGGAGGCATTTACTAGAGCGAAAGTCGTTAAAATTCTACGTAAAGTTGGTATGGAAAAGTTGTCTAACACTCTCGAGACACGACAACACTACTGGGTAAGAATTTCTGGAATCATGAATGATGATGGTAACTGGTACAACGAACCGAGATTTATTTCTATGATCAAAGGTAACAATTCAAAGGAAAATTTCTCCAGAGCTCATCTAACACTGCTGTCTAAATTAGGAATTGATATCGATATTTCACAACACCAGAACTTAGCTGGAACTGATGAACCAAGCACCAGAATGGTAGCAAGAGACTGATTGTTTATAGACTTGCTAGATATGTTTTATGTTGTCCTCAATGGAGTCTTAGGACT
>DAHU01000017.1 GCA_002495945.1 Euryarchaeota archaeon UBA13 | reverse complement strand
ACTTTCAGCAGCATTAATAGCCCCATTAAGAACAATACTACCTCCTTCCTCAACGGTGATAGTACTTCCAGTAGCAACTTGAATAGAACTGTCAATGGTCAAAACGGCTCCATCTGCAACTATTACGCTGCCATCTAAATTCGAATTAGTTGACCAAGTTACTGAATCGACTATTGTTTGTGTAGATCCATCATTTTGAGCTTCTGCTGTGGATAGAGGCAAAAGTAAGATGGTTGCTATCATCATCAACGCTACAATTGTAGTTTTAACACGCATGTTGTACACTCTAGGAAGTTATTCATGAAACCTTTGCCTACCTTGGGTTAATCTAAGCCCTTTAGTACGGCACGTCTTTCCAGCCGATATAGTACCCAATTAGGTTGAATGAACGATGCAAAATAGGGGTGATTACTATCATTATAAGCATAGGTAATATTAACTCATTTTGTGATAATAATGAATCCCCAAGGAATATTTGACCAAATAGAAATACCATTATCGCAAACGGCAGTGTGTCGAGCAGAGGCGCTTTAGATGATACATCTCCTTCCCGCTTCAAACCTCTTCGTCGCTTGAAAAAAGAACCCGTACTGTCTCCAAGTAAACAAGCAAAACCAAGAAATGTCCCAAGAATAAATGCTGATGTATACACTGAGCCGATGTTGAACCATGTATCCTCGTATCCTGTCAGTGGGTGAGCGAAAATACCCGATTCGACTGTGTCTGTACTGGGGGGCTCGCCCATCGCAGCCACGATAATTACACACAGTAATCCAGATGTTAGTGAACCTCCAATCAATCCATTCCAAGTCTTACCGTCACCGAGTAACCTGTTACCATCTTTCCAGTTTCTACCACCATCGATTGGCCATGGTCCATATCCCGTTTTTGGTAACCATTTGCCCCACATCATCGCAAAGGTATTCGCCAAGAATCCCGGAAGATAGAGCCAAAGTGTCATTATGCTCAAAGAAAGAACACCTAAATCAAGAGCCACATCATTGACACTTTCCATGACAACGCGTTTAGTTGAAGGCCTTTAACATTTGACAGAAATAGCATATATTTTTGGTAAAATAGATTATCAATCGATTCCATCAACAACGCAACATGGGCGGTAGCAAAGTACTGGTAATCGGTGGAGGCGGGCGCGAGCATGCACTATGTTTGGGATTGTTTCAATCTACAGCAGTTTCCAAGATTTATTGCAGTCCCGGAAACGCTGGTACCGCTATCATTGCAAGCAATGTTGATCTGAAAAATAACGCAAACCTCGCAGTAATCGATTTTTGTCATAGGGAAGCGATTGACTTGGTAGTAGTTGGTCCAGAAGCACCGCTGTGTGCCTCACTTGCTGATGAACTTGCCAAAGCAGGAATACCATGCTTTGGACCGGTTGGTATTTTAGCGAACCTCGAAGGTTCGAAACTTCATGCAAAACAAGTCATGCACAAGGTAGGGGTGCCGACAGCAGATTTTGTTGTACTTAATGCAGATTCGGATATTGCAGCAGCGTTGAAAAGTTATTCTAACAATCCATGGGTTATCAAAAGAGATGTGCTAGCTGGTGGTAAGGGTGTTGTAGTCACTACTGATTACACTGAAGCATCTAATTTTATCGAATCAGCGATAGCGAGTGATGGTAAAGTTCTGCTGGAACAATTCTTGCCAGGGGAGGAAGCTAGCATGCTGGTTGTTATGGACGGTTCCGGATATGTTTGCTTACCCTCAAGTCAAGACCATAAGCGAGCGTACGATGGAGACATGGGGCCTAACACTGGCGGTATGGGTGCATATTGTCCTGCTCCTATTGTAACGGAATCAGTTTTCAAGCGTGTGGACGAACAAATTATCAATCCCATGTTTGACTATCTTTCATCACTTGAAACACCTTACAGAGGTGTATTGTATGTCGGCTTGATGATTACTGATGATGGTTCACCCAATGTCGTCGAATTCAATGTGCGCTTTGGTGACCCGGAGTGTCAAATCACTCTGCCACTGATAAAAACCGATTTATTTCAGGTTCTGATGCATGCTGCTACCGATAGAATTGCTGAACTTAATGTGGAGTTCTATAATGCTCATGCGCTAACCGTTGTGCTGGCTTCAGAAGGTTATCCGAGCAAGCCGGTCAAGGGTAAGAAAATAACTGGCTTAGACATCTCAATTCCCAACATAGATGTGGGCTGTAAATGGATTAATTTCGCTGGCGTTGAGTCACAAGGAAAAGCAATGATTTCGAGTGGCGGGAGGGTTTTGTCCTGCAGCGCTATGGCCATTTCTCTACAGGATGCTGCTAACATGGCTTATGAACTGATATCTGAAATATCTCTCGAAGGCTCTCACTATCGTCGAGATATCGGCGACAAAGGCCTCTAATTTTGGCCCCAAAAAATAATGTCTAAAACGCACACTGCGAGAATATCTCCAATAGTGTCTTGCGTTACTATTAAAATAGGCTCTCAAGTGGCCAACTTGCTCCAGCCTTTAGGCTGTCGCGAAACACCGATGAGGGAAATAGAATGGAAGAGAAAACAACAACATTGCGAAACTCTCCAGCACCTATGCTAGGGTGGCTAATAGCACCACTAGCGGTAATGCTGGCAATCGCTGCAATTATGGTCGCAGGAATCGACTTCGACCTAGATTTGAACAACTTGGCACCGCTGCTTATTGTCGCAGTTGGTGCAATCTTGGGTGTCACTCCTAGAGTGCTCAAGGAAAATGGTGCAATCAAAATCTCTTCCAGTGCACTTTCCCTTGCGACTCTTGGCGTTGCTATGATTGGACATCAAGCAGTTGTTCACCTGACAGACTTCGGTGCATTTACTGCACTACAGTTTTTGGTGGTGGCTTTCGGCGTATTTTTCTTTGATTCCAGAGGCAGGCATGAATTTGCTACCATGCTAACCTTTGGTATGATTGGGATAAACGTAGGAATGGTCGCTGCTGGCTCTTACAATAGCGAACTACCAACCATCTTCACCGTTGAAGAGTCTCTGCTTGACACTTTGAACCTTCAGAGGCAAGCCCTTGGTTATGTCTTCTTCAGTTACCTAACGATTTTCGTCGCACTTGGCCTGTTGGTTGCAGTGCTGTTTAGAGGAGTTGTAAATCCTGCTGGAGACCAAGGTTGGTTCTCAAAAATCGCTGTACATAACGGCGGCTACAACAAAGCAACCCTACCGCTTCAAATTGCTACTCTGGTCTGGATACTTGCCCATGTTGGCAGTTTATACCACTTTGACTCGGTGTCTATGGCTGACAAACTCGGCGTAACAATGGCATCAGACTACCACGGTCACTTCGGATTTTGGGGCGCATTTTTCACCGGTATTGTTGCAATGATTGTTGCTGGAATGGCAGCAGAGAGATGGTACACTCGTTCAATGTTCATTGGTTCTATGTGGGCGCTATACCTAGTTTCGTCTTGGTTTGAATCAGGAATTTGGACCTCGACTGAATTAGACGGCACTTGGGGAGCATTGATCTGGCTTGGCTTTACTTTCTTTATTTGTGTTGGAATTTACATGATTGCAACCAACGACAAGTATGGTGGCTGGGCTAATCTAGACGACCATGAAGCAAGCGGTGCGAGGAAATTTTGGGATGCGCACTGGGCAAGCCTAATGGTTGGTGCAGCCTTTTTCTTTGCTTTAGTAATTCGAGTTCAATGGTATATTGTCCCATCAATGAACGCATTTGGAACTGGCACATGGGACATGACTGGAGGCTCTGACCCCTGGTACATGAAGCGTGTAGTGGACTACATTTTGGCAAATAACGCCCATCTAATCTTTGATGCAGATAGGTCTTATCCTTTGGGCGGCGTCAACCCTCGTCCACCTTTGTTCACCTGGTCTATTGCTCTGACATCGATGGTCCTTGAGCCAATGCTAGGTGAAGATGCAGTATGGTATGCTATTCTTGGACTACCTGCTGTGTATGGTGCTTTGACAGTATTCCCAATTGCCGCTATTGCTAAGGATAACTTTGGCAAAGCAACAGGAGTCATCGCTGCATGGTTAATCGCCTTCATGCCTGCACACGTTTCACA
>DAHU01000137.1:17220-18149 GCA_002495945.1 Euryarchaeota archaeon UBA13 | reverse complement strand
TGATAGGGATTTCTCGGCATGAGTTCTTCAACTAGAAACCATTCCGAATGCTATGGAGCCTTACTCGAAAGAGCCTGTAACATTGATTGAACACGTTTTCCCGGGAGACACTAACGACCATGACACCCTGTTTGGCGGGAAATTACTCTCCATTATGGATAAAGCTGGAGGCATATCTTGCTCAAAGTTTGCTCATCGTGAATTCGTAACAATTTCCATTGATACTTTGAAATTTATTGCTCCAGCAAGACAAGGAGATCTGTTAGAAGTAACCGGTAAGGTAGTCTACACCAGCACTCACACTGCATGTTCTAAAGTAACCGCAATGGCAGTCAACAAGGCAACATGGGAGAAGAAGAAAATTTGTGAAGGTTATTTTTTCTTCGTTGCCATCGATTCTATGATGCGGCCTATTCCAATCCCTCAGTTTGTTGTGGAAAATGATGAAGAGCAAATTGAGTGGAATAAAGCCGAACAAATTCGCAACAACATGATTACTCACAAATCAGATTAAAGCGCCCGTAAGTTGATTTGCAAGTCCCCAGTGGCCAAGCCATGACAGTACTGAATGTGGCGATGTTTGGTAGCGATGAACTTGCGAAAGAAATCGCTAAGGCTACCGACCAACGAGATGTTCACACTTATGTTCACAAAGAAACTCATGACGGTGCTGTGAAGATAATTTCAATTATCCGACCTGCGAGATATCCTGAACGCCTTAGGCCACTGCTTAACGCAATCTCTGCAGGTCGAGTTGGAATAATCGAAATAAGCTCAATAGATGCAACACTTGGCGAGGTTTTAGTCGCCTTTGCCAGTTCAAATATCAAACGAGGAATTGCCGTAATTAAACCCAAAGAGGGCGATTGGGTTGACCAAGAAATGGCAGAAAAAATGTTTCAGCAAGCCGGACTGAATGAATGGAAATT
>DAHU01000137.1:0-16834 GCA_002495945.1 Euryarchaeota archaeon UBA13 | reverse complement strand
GAATTAGCAGAATCTGCTGCCTCACCGCTGGTGGTTAGTATCGATCAACATTTCAATGTGAAAGGCATTGGTTTAGTCGCAATTGGCTACGTCCAATGCGGGACTCTAAATGTTCACGATGAGTTACACATCCTACCCTCCAAAGTCGGAGGCAATACCAAATCTCTGCAAGTTATGGATGATGATGTTCCGCAGGCAAAGTCTGGAGACAGGGTTGGCATAGCAATTCGGGGTGCAAAAGATGAGTCGCTAAGCAATGGTTCGATGATTGTTAAACCAGCTATTGAAGATAAGAAAACCAATACCAACATTCCTTTAGCAGTAATAGAACAAAAAATATCGAAATTAACATTACAAACCTCCCCATTCCAAAAGCGAGTTCTCGCTGAAGGAGATGTTATCCACATTAGTGTTGACTTGCAATTTACCGTAGGGAGAATCAAATCTGTTGAGGCTGACAGCATGGTTGTTGAATGGGATTCTCCGGTTTACATTAGGCGAGAAAACCCCGGGTCTGCAATAATTGCCCAATTAGACTCAAAACCAAGAATAATTGGTAGTTCGACTGTTCATTTGCATGAATGATAACGGCAAAAATATCATGCTACAAAATTGACCGGTTTACTGACTAATTCTGCGGTGGTTTCATAACCTACATACTGTGCTTTGGCGAACGGGATGTACTCAACGGGTCGCGTAGCATATTCATCGGCGGAGTCAAAAGATGTAAAAATCGACTCACTATACCTCGATGGTACATCTGGCAGAGTAGTTGCCAATATTAGCGAACAAATGTTGAGTATAGAGGCAAAATCAGGGCATGGATTAGATATCAAAATCCACAGTATAAATCGTGTCCAACACCACCATACAAGACTCATACCTGGATATGTCGCCACGTTCGGTTTGGCCTTAATTTGGTCAAGTATCCGAATCTTCGCCAATGGCACCCTGCAAATATTCACCATGCTGGGAGGATTGGGCTTGATTATGGGTTGGGCTGTTACTCGTAAACCAACGCTTACAATCGATACTGAAGCTGGCGACTGTCACGTAATAACTGGAAATGATTTCTCACTACTGAAGATGAATACTATCCTCATGAAGTTGCAAAAAGGATTTTCCCTTGAAGAAGCCGCTGATGGATTAGAGATTTTAGAAAGCGATGCACAATATCCAAGAAATTCAATTCTCGAGACTAACGAGATTCCTGTTGAGGTAGCAACGGTAGCTAGACCTGATTCAATTGCAACATTTCTATCCAGTGAAGTGGCTGAATCGGTCACCCCAGAGCCAGAGTCAATGCCGTTTATGGATCTAAGCATATTCGATGCAGAAATGCCGGCCACTCAAACCCTCGCTGACACTACCCCAAGTTGGCAAGATATGGCTAATGAAAGAAGGGAAAGGCTTCCTTCAGCAGCTGCCAGTTCATTAATCGAACGCGGCATAAGTAATGTCAATGACCGAAGAGGAAGACAAGAAACTCACCCGATGGCAATGTTCGACAAGTACGAATTAGATTTGCCCACAGGTTTTGGAAATGCCCCTCAACCTCAACAGATTAGAGCGCCAGACAGTGGACTATTATCCAAGATGTCGCAACACCAGTCTGGAGAGGCAGGGCCTGCAACCATGCCAGATTTACTACCAAGTTTTTGCAGTCGCGACGGTTATCATAACCCATCGGAACAGAATCATGAGGTCCCGATGATGGACTTCGATGGTTTTAGTTCGCCAGACAGTCTATTAGGCAATATCGATATTGAAGGGAATGCTGTAGAGTCATTGGTCGCCAGTGCAAGAAAAGAGACTAACCCGAATAGAAAACTACCTGTCTCAGAAGCCACGTCAATAAACCAAAACTCAAGGCTTAGGAAGAAATCCTCTACCAATAACTCTCGATTAGTCAAGCGAAAACAGGCTAAAACCCAAACCCAGCGACGAGGGCGGTTGGTACCTTCAATTGGTAATGCTGTTCGAGATTCGGTTAATTCACTCACTAACCGAATAATAAACTCACTAGAAGAAACTGCTCAGCAAAACCCAAGCCTAAGAGAGCGGGCAGATGAGGCCCAGCAGGGAGAATTAGAGGATTTCCGTAATTTAGCCCAGAGTAACGGCGGACCATTTTCCGATGAAAAGGTCCGAGAACTTGAGGCTAATGCACGTAGACGTCGAGCTATAATTGAACAGAATGAACAAGAATTTGCCGACCTTAGCAATGAGTTGTCTTTTACCGAGTTAGTCGATTCAGAAACCCATGAAAACTCTACAGCAGGCAAAGGCGGATTACCAAGAATAGACCGGTAATCACGAAAGAATTGTTTCAAATTCGGTCAGTCTCGAATTAAATTCTTCATCGGTCAAACCAATTAAACCAGAGGTTCCAAATGACTCTAAAGTGAAACTTGCAGTAACCGTGGCTCTGACCAGTGCTTGTCTTAGTTCGTCTCTGGTAAGAACACCATCATTAGATGCCAAATAAGCGGCAATTGTACCAGCAAATGAGTCTCCACAACCGGTCGGGTCTACCACGCTCTCGGTTGGATACGCAGGTAATGCAATGATCTCATCGCCATGAAACGCCATTACTCCATTTTCTCCTTTCTTTACAATTAGAGTTTGACAATTGACCATTTTGACTAGGGCTTTTGCTGCGCGAACAAGATTGTCATCGCCAGTGAGCATCCTAACCTCTCCATCGTTGATTATTATCAGGTCTACTCTTCTCATTACCGACAATAAATCATCTCTTGCAATCTCTATCCACAAGTTCATTGAATCAAGCATCGAAAGCCTAGTTCCTTTCGCTTGTTCGAGAACCTTCAATTGAAGCATGGGGATGAGGTTTGCGCAAAATAGAACCTTTGGAGTCGTTGAGCTTGCAGGAACCTTTGGGTCAAAATCACCGAACACATTCAACTGCGTGTCATGGGTTTGTGCTACGCCCATATCTCCATGATAGGATCCCTCCCAGCGAAAGGTCTTGCCATCAGCGATTTCTAATCCAGTCAAATCTAAACCTTGAGATTCCAACATAGCAATATCGCTCGACTTGAAATCACTTCCAACTACACCTACTAAACCGATGCTGTCGAGATTGAGGTAATTACCGTGAAATCTACTGGCAATACCAGCGTAAACTGCAGAGCCACCCAGTGCGTCTTCAACATTACCTGCAGGTGAAGTGACACTATCGTATGCAATACTTCCGACCATTAACACATCCAAAATACCACCTCAGCCAAGTAATTCTTGATGATTGTCAATGTATTGTATGGTGACCTCGCGGTTGAGGAAATCCTGCTCATCCATAATTCTTCGATGCAGAGGAATTAGATGTTGAACACCAGTAATTTGAGTTTCATCTAAAGCAGTCCGCATTCTTCTGATAGCATCATCTCTGTCATGACCCCAAGTCAGCAGTTTTGCTAATAATGAATCAAAGCATCCCGGCATCTCGTATCCCGGATGTGCGTGAGTATCGCATCTTATACCAAATCCGGAAGGAAAGTGACAATCCCATAATCTACCGGGACTCGGTACGAATTCCTTTGGATCCTCTGCGTTTAACCGGCATTGAATAGCATGACCTCGCCACTTAATGTCTGACTGATTGAGCGGCAATGCTTCACCTTGAGCCACCCTAATACCAAGTTCAACAAGATTGTATCCAGTAATTAATTCGGTTACTGTGTGTTCGACCTGAACTCTTGGGTTTACCTCTAAGAAGTAAAAATCGCCATTTGCGTCTCGAAGAAACTCGAAGGTTGCTAAGCCCTTGTAGCCCACAGATTCTGCACCTTTGCAAACCAGTTCACCTATTTCTGCCCGCTTTTCATCTGATAACCATGGCCCCTCTTCGACAAGCTTTTGATGCCTTCTTTGGATAGAACAAAACCGCTCGCCAAAATGAATCGCTTTATTTCCATCTGCAAGAACTTGAAACTCTACGTGCTGTGCGCCTTGAATATACTTCTCAACAAATACTCGTTCATCTCCAAAAGCAGATTTCGCCCGCGACATACATAGTTTCAATGCACTCGCAAACTGTGATTCCTCCTCAACGATTTGCATACCGATACCACCACCTCCTGCAGCTGCTTTGATTATGACAGGATAGCCTATTTCATCAGCGAGTGAACTCGCCACTTTTTCGTCCGATATTGGTTCTGAAGAGCCTTTTGCCACCGGCAATCCAGCCGCTTCCATTGCTGCTCTGGCTTCAATTTTGTCGCCAAGTAGGGTGATTACTTCGCTGGCAGGACCAATAAAGGTGATACCTTCCTCTGTCAAACGCTTGACGAAATGAGCGTTTTCCGCCAAGAAACCGTATCCTGGATGTACTGCATCACAGTCTAATTCTTTGGCTGCTTGAACAACTGCCTCGATATCAAGATATGAGTCGAGTGGATTTGAACAGTAATTTGGATAGGCAATATCAGACATCATTACCGGAAGAGATAATCTATCTTCCTTGCCATGAATTATGGCCGCTTCGATGCCCATATCCCTTAGAGTTCGGAGAATCCTGAGGGCAATCTCCCCACGGTTTGCAATTAAGACTCGCTTGAATCCCATAAATCATGGTAATCATCGGTAATCTATGAGTAAAACGGTTGAATAACGGGTAAAGAACCTTACTTGCGAATGCCGGATTCCGGCAAAAATATCCGAAAAAGGGTCAAAATTTAGGCGTTTTTTCGCCATAATATTACGAATTATCGAATATATTAATATTATAGAATGGTGATGGAACATTATGATACGGGTGGACAAATCAGGTGCGGAAGTCGTCGCCGAATTAGGTGGAAAAGATCTCAATAAAGATGGACAGATAATCAATTTAGTAATTTGCGGAAATTCGAAATTTTACGACTACTCTTGGCTCGAGAATCAGCTCGACAATTGGGTTGAGTTGTATGCTTACCCGGACATGGTAATTATTGGAGGGGCGAGTGGAGTAGATTACTTAGCAGAGCGTTGGGCTGACAATCAAAATATTCCTTTAGCAGTTTATACCGAAGCGTGGCAGAGCCCAAGACCAAATTCCGAATTGGATAGTGGTAGGCCAGAGGCAGTTGCAACGCTAGCAAAAGAAATGTTGGAGCATGCAACTCATATGCTGGCATTTCCTGGCCCTGATTCGGTATGGACCAAGCGCATGATAGAAATGGCTGAGAGTCATCACATCCCGATAAGATGTGTAGAATTACCAGATGCCGGTTTGTAATCAATAGACGTCTCTGAGGTAACGCTTCTGCTCCTTCATCATCGTCTTTTCAATAAAGTGAGTGGCGTCTGCTTCCGACATTCCACCATGTTCGATGGCAATTTCTATTAGTGCCCTATGTACGTCTTTGGCCATGTATGTCTTATCGCCACAAATATAGAAGTAAGCACCTCTTTCGAACCATTCCCAGACTTCAGCACCGTGCTCTTTTAGTCTGTGCTGAACATATATCTTCTCTGCTTGGTCTCTCGACCATGCAGTCGTAAAGCGATACAAATCACCGCTATCAAGCCATGATTCAATCGATTCTTTGTAGTAGAATTCAGTCTTCGAGGATTGGTCACCAAAGAATAGCCAATTCTTACCCTTTCCACCATCGAATATCCTCTGTTCCATGAAGGCTCTAAACGGTGCTATACCTGTACCGGGTCCGACCATTATGATGTCGATATCTTTGTCTTCTGGCAGAACAAATGATTTGGTTGGTGACATAAAAACTCCGACTTGCTTATCAGAAATTCCAATTTCATCTGCCATGTATTGTGTACATAGTCCACCACGCTCTCTACCATGATAACTGAATCGTACGATACCAACGGTCAATTCTACCAGACCAGGGTGGGCATCATGTGATGAGGCAATAGAGTACAATCTTGGCTTCAATCTTCCAGCAAGTTCCAAGAATTCTTCTGGTGAGTACTTCGCATCGAACTCCCTTAGGATATCAACATAATCTCGAGTCCAGAGGTAATCTTCCATGGCCTTTGCATCATTGATGAGGTGTTCGATTTTCTCGCTTGGCTCTTCTGATGGTGCATTGGGAAGAAGTTCGGGAGGCAGGAGCTCTTGTTCACTCGCATCCCATTGCTGTTTACCTCGGGTTCTAGAGACAAATTTAACAGTAATCTTCAGACCACTAGAAACTATCTTTTCAGATAATGACTGGACAAATTTCTTGCTTGCCATATGCACTTCGTAATCGAGTTTCAAAGCATCATAGAGTGACCTTTCACCGTTGTGAGTTGTAACCTTATAATCTCTATCCCAGCCTTGAATTTGGATAAGTTCCTCGACGATATGAGGTGGATTTTCTGGAACCACTCCAAGCGCATCACCAACCTTGTAATCTAATCCCGAGTCACCAAGTTCGAAAACAATGTGCCTGGTTTCTTTCTTTGATCCCTCACCATTTAGCACATAGTTTTCAACGATGTTGGTAAAGTATGGATTCTTTGCGCTCCATTCGGATTTCCCGGCCTTAACTTCTGGTTCTACGGCAACTACTTCTTGAACTACTTCAGGCTCATCTTCTGCCTCACTCTCAGTACTATCAACGGGTATTACTATGGCCGCCATTGCGGGAACTGCTTTGTCGACCCATTGTTGCCATTCAGGTTCAAAATCAACATCACACAGTTGTATTTCAGTGGTTCTGTTACCGCCGAGTTCCTGTAGTTTATTGTCCCAATCAATACCTGCTTGGCAAAACTCATCGTATGAAGTATCGCCAATAGCACAGACAGAAAAGTGCACTCCGTTAAGTTGTGGCCCTTGAGAGCAGACGGACTCCCACAAGTCGATTGCATTGTCGGGCATTTCTCCTTCACCCCATGTTGAGGTAATAATGAAAATCCTCTTGTAATTGGTAAGGTTTGCTGCACTAAAACCATCCATATCAAAGACTTGAGAGTCCAATCCGGCCTTGTCAGCGAGTTTTTTTGTGTTTTCAGCTAATTCTTCTGCATTACCTGTTTGCGAACCAAATAGGATTGCCAATGTGTTGTCGTTATTGTTTGACATCGGAGAACCACCGCTCAATCACGAGCAATACGCCCTGCCGGAGGGGGTAATTGAAGGTTCGGAAATCGAATATTACTGTCGGTTGAATGCACCGATTATAACAAGACCTACGACACGCTGGCTCAACTATGGCGCATGAAATAACCATGCTTGGAACGGGCAATGCGTTTTTGCCCAATGGACGTCACCATTCATTCGCCATTTTTGACCGAAAACACATCATTGACGCACCGCCGACTGCGCTCATTTCACTACGAGAAAACGGAATTTCAATAAATGAGATTTCAACAATTTTCATCACACATTTGCACGGCGACCACATATTTGGCCTTCCATTTCTATTGCTCGAGCGGACCTACATCTCAGACCGAGAATTCTTGCACCCCTTAACCATAGTTGCAGCGCCGGGCGCAAGAGAAAGAATCGAACATGTCTGTGAGATAGCATACCCTGGTTCCTTGGGTAAAATACTCTCAACAATAACTTGGAATGAGAATACAGATGGAATCACTGAAGACGGATGGTCATGGACCAGATTTGAAGTCAATCACAATGATGCAGTTGACCCTTATGGGTATAGTTTCCACTCAAGGCAAGGCGCAAAATTTGTTCACAGTGGAGACTCAGGCCCATGTGACACCCTGTACGAACAGATAGCACAAACAGAGTTAGCGGTTATAGAGATGTCAATACCAGAATGGGTGCCAAGCAATGAGCACCACAAACCTTCAGATATTCAGCTGCTTAGCGAAAATAATCCTGATGTAAATTTTATTATCACTCATACCTACATAGACTGCGAGGATTCGAAATTCCCGGTGATAACTGAGAGTCAATTCCCAGATCACCCTGAAAATGTCTATCACGCGAAAGATGGATACACAATTTTATGGAATAAAAAGTGGATTTTCTAACATTACATTGTTGAACAATTTACTATCAAATACCTGTAAAATTTGATTGTGAAAAAAATTCTCGAAGGTATGCTTATGAGGGGGACTCGGACTGGGAGGTTCATCGCGCTCAATCCGGCTGGCCCGGTTGCGCTAACATGTAGGGGGAAAAACAGTGACAGAAAACATATTTGATGGTTATCTGTCTAGAAAAACACTGTTCCAGAACAAAGAATTTCTCCGCCACAACTATCATCCAAACAACCTACCTCACCGCAAGAATGAGATAGAAACTCTATCATTCAATCTTGTTGAAGCACTCAAAGGCCATATTCCCTCGAATATGACGCTTTATGGAGTAACGGGTGCAGGAAAGACCGCAGTTACAAACTATGTTTGTGCGCAACTCGAAGAGAAAGGAGAGCAATTAAACAGGTCTGTTCAGACTGTTATTGTTAACTGCCGACAAATAGACACACAATATAGAGTGCTAAGTCACATTGGCAATTCACTGTTAGAAGCCCATGAAATAGATGAGATACCATTCACAGGATGGCCTACTGACAGAGTATTCAGTGAGCTTGTAAAGCGTATGGATTCAAGAGAGGGTGTATTCATAATAGTACTTGATGAAATTGACCATTTGGTTAGAAAAGTTGGAGATGACTTACTGTACAACCTCACCAATCTAAACTCCTCTTTGAAAAAAGCACGATCATGTGTAATTGGAATTTCAAACGATCTCAAATTCACCGATTTCCTCGATCCAAGAGTTAGGTCAAGGCTCGGCCAACTGGATGTGATTTTTAATCCATATGATGCTCAGCAACTGCAAGATATCCTGCGAGAGCGAACAAAAATTGCGCTTCATGAAGGTGTCATAGGTGATGGCGTTATTGAAATGTGTGCGGCACTTGCTGCCCAAGAACATGGGGATGCTAGATGCGCACTGGATTTGCTTAGAGTGTCGGCGGAAAAAGCAGAACTTAGCGGCTCAGTCAAAGTCGAACAAAATCACGTTAAACTAGCCCAGCACCAAATCGAAGCTGATCAGATGACTCCAGTGATTGCAAAGCTACCGAATCAGCAAAAAATAGTGTTAGCAGCAATTCTAATCAACGAGAAAAACGGTCTAAAAAATATACAAACTGGAGAAGTATACAACATATACTCGCAGGCTTGTCGACACCTCGGTACAAACGCCTTGACACAGCGCAGAGTTTCTGGATTAATCTCGAGTTTGGATATGTTAGGATTAATCACTGCAAGAACCATTAGCAAAGGTAGATACGGCCGTTCAAAAGAAATCAATTCGTGTATTCCACAAAATATTGACCCAATTGAGATAATGATTGAATCAGAAACCGAACTCGAAGATATATTCAATGGAACATACAAATATCAAACACGATTGTAAAATTATTCGAAAAATCTATGTTCGGTGTACTTATAATCAGAAGGCAGGTGGGCGACGCATGAGCGAAGTAAATGAGACAAATGATGGATTTATTCAAATGGTCATAAATCCCTCACAAACACTGTCTAACTGGTTCGTCGGTTTGGGCTTGCTAGGCATTTTTCTCGCCGTACTAAACCTGCTTGGAGAGATTCATCCAAGTTATCGTGTATCCTGGTCGGGAGTATTGACTTTTGAGTTAACCAACAAAGCATTCGAAAATTTGGACACAGCACCAGCTTTCGTTATGTCTGATATTGTGTTTGTTGCAATCTGTGGCGTTTTCACCGTTCTGGGTCTAAAAACCATCAACGAACAGGATGGCGGAGTTGGCGCATGGGTCAAATCAATTTTTGTCAACCAAACTTGGATGTCATTGGCCGACCCTGACAATGGAGGATGGTCTAAAACCATAGGAGCATGGTGTCTTCTTCTCAGCGTAATCAATTACCTATACTTTGGAATATTGTCAACAGGCTGGATAGACCCCGGTGTATATTCAGTTACGATTGGTTTGATGGCCTTTGGATTCGCTCTCGTCTATGCTGCAAACTCACCAAAGGCTGAAGAAAGCAATTCATGATTTTTTGAAATCATGGCCGTTCTTCTTGGTTAACATATCATAGCAGCCGAGCATCAAACCTTTCCACAATGCTAAACTCCACTGCAGGATTAAACCCTTCAAAGCAAGGTAGACAAATACGCGATTTTTGCTGCTGTAAAGTATAGCAGTCCGATTGACAACTCCCAAAGGTCCACGCCACAGAACCAATTCCTGTACCAGTAAAAGCCCTAATGTCACCAACAAAACATTGGTTTGCCACCACGTTTGGATTTCATCCCAACTTCGATTATCCGATTGTAAAAATAAGTAAAGAAATGGCAAGCCTGACAGTATTGCCACAAACCACAGCGGTGCGACGATAAATACCGTTGTTGAACTGCCAATGAAATCAAAATTTGGCCCGCTACGTCGACTTTTAGGATATTTTCGCACAATCCTCACGTGAGCCCTCGCATCTCTCGAGCGTTTGCCAAGAAAGCGTTTGCGACCTGATTCAGCGACGTGAGCAACCACTGCTTCAGGAGCATATATTATGCTCCCTCCTTGTTCGAGAAGTTTCAAACTAACTTCCATGTCCTCAGCATGATACCATGCGGGATCAAACCCTCCAATTTCGTTAAGCGAGTCTCGCCTAAACATTGAACACGGGCCATTTGCTAGACTTGTCCTCCTTGGCCTTGAACGATATTTTGATTCTATTTCTACCGATCTCAGCAAACTCACTAAATCGTCTGCACGTTCAAAAATTGTCCTACCTGTTACGGCTACGACATTTTCATCATCATCGACAGAGTGTGATTTTTCATATAGATTAACAAGCCAGTTTTGAGTTGGTCTGACATCAATATCAGTTATCGCAATCCACTCACCGCGTGAATTTTCAACAGCAAGATTTCTACCTGCAGATAGTCCAAGAGCATCTTGAACATGAACAAAAACTGGAACCTCATTATCAGGACTATGCCACTGTTTTAGCCGTTCTCGTGAGCCATCGGTCGAACCATCGTCAACTGCGATGATTTCGAGGGGACGATAGGTTTGATTTCTCAGGGATTCTATACAGCCGTCAACCCAATCAACACCATCTCGAACACAAACTGTTACCGAGATTAGAGGATTGCTAGTCAATCAACCACCTCGAACATTGATATTATGTTACGGCAACGTTGCTTTACTTCAAGGCTTGAAATTTGTACCACAACCCCTACCTTTGGTTGACCGTAAACAACTGAGGTCCCAATTGGCGCAAGACAGTGGATAATTATTGGAGCTAAATCCTCTTCCCCATCTACATTGATTACTGTCGGCGCTTCGTTCGACAGGGCCTGTTCAATTGCCTCAATGAGTGAAGGCGTCAAATGACCGGGAGGGTTCACTGCACTGAGTTTATTCTTGAAACTCGTTGTTACTACTTTTTGGGCATCATCAAGTTCTGCCCGTTTTGTCATACCGTCAATTATTCCGACATCGGGCGTTAACCCCATACCAATCAGCGTTGCCACTGATACATCACCAACTGCGATAATAGCACTATTTTCTCGGTCGATGAACTCTAATGCCTCAGACATTGCGATTTCTGGAAATTCTTCCGGACCTTGGAATAAAACTCCCATGGGTGTCTTGAGTTCTTCATCTAAACTCGAAACCATTTTCAGATTTTGACTACGCTGATGTGGCTCAATCCATGGATTACCCTCGGAGTCAATTATTCCGCTTCTTATCCTCGAACTGCTGATAATTTTGCCAGAATAATCTAGCATGTGGGGCACCTCAAGAATTGCTAATTCTGCTAAACCTTGAGCGCTGCGCATACGGTTTATTTCGTGGCAATTACCAACAGTTTCCGGTGTTGCGACAATTACATCGGCGGATTTGTGAGAAGGCGCTGGGCCAAAAGCATCGTCTAACTGAAACAACTTAACTGAGTGATATGATTTCTCTTCTAACCAATCAAGAATAGAATTAACTCTCGTATCATAATCTTCAATGAAGGTTGATTTACGGCCGGCTAGATTATCATTGATTACGTGAATTTCTACCCTTTCTGAGCGGGATATAGCCATGCTTAGTAGTAATTTGTGCCCCGAATGAAATCTGTCAAAAGTTCCCCCGACGAGGCAACAAGCATAGCTGTAATTAGTTGCCATTGCTTGCCTGTAACGAAATTGGCCTTTGAGTTAATCGCTCGATTTTGGGTCGATAACTCGATTTCTTTGCTTGTCAGCGCTGTGCCCCGGCTCCTAACGGCCTGTTTCATCGCATTGCTCCAAGGCCTGACCCTCGGTGCCGGGGCGTGCTGTATGATAGGGTGGTTGTCTTGAGTTCATCCTTACGTCGCACAAGGACCCATAACCTATCAAATGGTTTACCGCTTTTGCCCCAAAAATCATCCCCCGAAGGGTCATTTTGGTCTTCGATAGCGGACCGTACATTGGTATCGAACTTCATTGCAATTTCACAGTAGCTCTGCCCGATGTTGCTAGTACGGCAGTTCGTGGCATACGCCAACATAAATGAAACCATCGTATTAAATGATATTTTTATGATAAGAAATACCAAATAACAAGCATCCGGTCATTTTGTCACCTTGGTCAATTATATCACTATCAAAATCTGGCCATTCTTGAAGCGACCGAACCAGATACCCGATCATGGGATGAGTTCGTGGGGTTATGTTGAATTTATTGTCCTCGGTCTTGGATGCTAAATCATAAACATCCATGAGTGAATCTTTAGCCAGACAATCCTGCATTATGGGAATGAAAAGCAACTCGGAAGTTGGCGGTATCTTCCTGACAAATTTGCTTTGTGAGCCGGGAGGTCCTGACAATTCGCCATCTAATCTAAAAATTAAGGCTGGCCATGGTATGGTCTGATTGGTCAACCATCTGCGCCCAGCAGAACTGGATAATTGACTAACCAGCCAATCTGAAGAGTTTGCTTGCCACCAATGATAAGGTAGTAATGTCATAAATGTCCGCATCAATTCATTTTGAATTGTCTCAGAATTTTTTAGGCAAGCAACGTAACGACCCCAGTTGAACAAAATCGAATCTTTTGGATGAATTTTAGAGGCTAGGACAACCTTGTTGTAAACTCCAAAACGGTCTGTATCACCATGCTGATTACTAGTAAATAAGGCACTAAGTACCCTCGCAGGGAATAGTGGATAGTCTAACCAATTATCTACTGCCGAGGTAACATACTTAGAAAATTCATCAGGTAATTTATCGCACACCAATAGAATAGCGGTTGAAATCCCACTTGATTGTAGCGAGTTGCCGTCTAAATTTTCGATTTCAATAAGCAGCTGATGGTCTAAAAGAAATCGCTGAGCGAGTTGATCAATTGCATTTGAACGAAAATTCTCGCTACCTTGATGTAAACTTGCCGCGATTAACTCTGCAGAAGAATTTTCAAGCGGCAGTAAATCTGCCCAATTTGTATCAAATTTATTTTGAACTCTTACCCATCGGCTTGGGCGGTGTTCGATAGGAGTTGCAATCCATGCCGCCAATGGATTAGATGTTTCAATACTGTTTGCCCACATCTCATCGCCATCAGGATATTTACTCAAAGCCTGCCAAATTTGGCTACTCGTTTCAAAATCCCTTGATACCTCGGACATCAAGTCTAATTGCCAATTACCATCATTAAAAGCCGATAGTAATTCAACAGCATCGGCCGGTACGACGCTGTGAGAAATACTCATTTGTGGCCTTGAATCGCCGGTTAGTTTGATATCGAGAGAGTGTTGATTTGGCAATTCTAACCGAACCATTGCTAAATCTGATAGAGAATTTAATGTTCCCAATGTAGAGATAATATTCCTTGGTGGACCTACTTTGGTTACCAACAGACGGCAGTTAGTGTCTCTTATCAAGTGATTTAGAAACTCTATATCGTCATTAATTGGCCAGTCCCATTCGATTACATATTCTGCATCGAGGCTGTTTTTTAAATGCCGAATTATAGCCTTTAGGCCATTACTTGAGAGATTCGATATCTCGATATTTCTTGGAATTTCATCAATCCAATTACAGTAACCAAAATCCTTCGCAATTTCCTTCTGCAAGGAAAAACTCAATCCGTTTATTGAGTCACTCTGGATGATTGATTTAAGGTGAAGGAATTTCTCAGTGATTTTATTTTCACCTAATCGCTTGTGCCGTAACTTCAGCCATTCGAACAGACTACCAATTGGGATATTTGTCACATCAGGTTTAACCGGATTTTTGCGCATTACATATGCCTCCTGTGAAAACGAGTTGATTAGAATGTTAATATCAACATTAGACGATAGGTGAGCATGAAGTCTATTCTCCCACATGACGCCAAGCTCAGTCCCAACAATGTTTCCAATACTGTGTTTCCCTGTCGTAATTACTTTTGGTAATGGTGAAGAGTGCAAATTCGGAGTCGAAAATTCAGTCCCTGGTGGAACATTCCACTGCTTGATTGGCTCAAACAAAATTGCCCGCACTAGAGCAAATGAATCAGTGGTTTGCAACCATGCATCTAAGGTACCCGTACCGAGTTCATTCGGTGGTGAAACCTGCTTTAGTGTATCAGTAGAATACCATCGAGTTGAATCGGGGACGACTGATGCCCAAATCACCCCATCTGTTCCACTGGAGATTATTGCATCATCGGAATTGTCACTATACGGATATAGTGGTAGGGAAATCAAAGAGTTTGGTGGGTTTTTATGATAACAAAGTAGCAATTCACGGCCTTTAGTTTCTAACACAATACCATCAGATTCTTGATTTGTTTTTGCCACATATCTCTTATACAGACTTAGACGATCTTCCTCTAATTGTTTTCTACCAGCTTGGGTAATACTGTGTATCGCCCCTCGGATTCCATGAGCGTCATCTCTGTGCACCAACCCTCTTTTTCTTAATTCGCTCAACGAAGATGAAGCATGAGGCGTCTGGAGTTTGAGTGATTTTGAAACTTCAGATACCGAGCCACTGTTATCAACCAACCAAGTAAGAATACGGCGCTGGTAGTGACTTCTTATCCTGTTTTTAGACAAATATGTCACCTCAAAGTGCGCTACTCACAATTATGTTATAATTTTATTGTTTAATATAATTTATAGTTACATTTAGTTACATATTTCCACTGGAATAGTATGGATTTACTTACACCCCATCATAATTGGTTACTTTTTTACACTTAATTTCGTACCTAAATGTAACAAACTATTGATTTTGGAGGAACTATTATATCAGCCACCGCTGTCCTGTCATTTAGTGGCAATTATTCAATGGATATGCGCTGCGTGACATGAGCGTGATTATGATGAAAACAACTAGGATAAGAGAAAAAATCAAGAAATTTTTAGGAGAACGACCCCGCAACACTGCGGAGATTTTGGAACACATCAATAGTACGATGCGTCACGGCACTACAAGCCAACAATTGGGTAACGTTCTATCTAAAGACAAAGACATTGTCAAAGTTGGATACATAAAGCGATCTGGAATTCTCTCTGGCGGATATGACATCTGCGAATGGGCAACTCGAACTTGGGTTTCCAGCAACTGCCCAGGCTGGGAAGAAGGAACACCAATCATCATCGACCAAGATGGTAACGTCACCACAGGAACTCCTGCTGAAGACAAATTCTGAATTCATTCAGTAAGCAATCTGTGAAAATGGTGAACGCCCTTTTCCATCGTAGGCGAATAACGCCCTCGATGATATAGTGGCGAATTCATGCCTAAATTACAACCCTCAACGATATCTTGGTCCTCATGCTCCACAGTATCCAAATCACCGCCAGCTCCGATGCCGAATTTATCTTGATCTAATACCATACCGTGGTAGACGACTTGAGTTGAACTGATGCCTTTTGGTTTGACAACGTTGATTGATAACCCCCACGGGTAGAAATTCAACATTAGATTCGGGAATATCCACCAGTAATAAGCGGCAATGTTTTTGCCGTAATCTTGGTGTCCTGCCGGAATGTCAAATACTTCCTCGCCGTCAACTGCATAACCAACTTGAAGTACTGCATCATCAAATACCTCGGTTTCATAATTTGAATAATCAATAACTGAATTTAGTCCCTTATGCACATAAGGTATGTGGAATCCCTCAAGATAATTGTCTACATAAAGCATCCAATTCGCCGAGATGTCGTGCAAACGAGCTAGGTTATCAACAATAGTAAGCCGGGAAAATTCAATGAAATTCATACGCTCCTCTACCACTGAGATGTATTCATCGAAGGTTTTCGATGCTGACAAGTTAGCGAACAACATACCATGCCAATTAACCACTTGCGCACAGGGCAAATCATCACTTGGTGCAGGGAAATTTTCGACGCCAGAAAATTTTGGCATGTGTTTTATCTTACCATCAAGGGAAAAAGTTCGCCCATGATAAGGACAAATAATCGATGAAGTTGTTTTATTTTCCTGGCATAGAATCATCCCTCTGTGGGTACAAACATTTGACACACAGTTTATCTCATCACCTTTTTTTGTCAACAGCATTGGAATTTTACCAATTGATACTGGAACAACAGTGTTTTGATTGAGCATAGAGGATGGCCCGATGAAAGACCATGAAGTTGGGAATTTGTCTAATATTTGATGATACAATTTTTCATCCGTGTAATATTCTGATGGCAATGTTTCAGCCTTACAGATATCTGGATGAATTACACCCACTTCCTCCACCTCATAAATCAAGAATTGTAAATTTTGAGGGCATCAGTTACCGACGCACCTTCACAAATAATCGCGTGGCAAGCAGCAGTCATCTTTACTGCACGTTCTGTATCTTTTTGGTGAATATTGCGACCTGTCGCAGCACCGCGACAATTTCCTGTATTCATCTGCTCCCAAAGTCTCTGCAAGAATTCT
>DAHU01000037.1:2783-9290 GCA_002495945.1 Euryarchaeota archaeon UBA13 | reverse complement strand
TAATCGGTGGACTAGTGATAATTAAAGCGAGAAATAAACCAAAATCAAGTGGATTAACTCCAAGCAAAACAATCGAACCAATTATGCCTTTGCCAGCACTTCCTTTGCCAAGCTTGGAACCGGTTGTCATTCAGCAATGGACCGATGGTAATGGCTACTCATGGCGTCTAATGTCTGACCAGAGCATCATGTGGTGGAATGGAACCGACTGGATTCCATACGGCAAGAAGTGAGCCGGCAACCAGCACCGGAATCCCGATGGTTTGATATCTTACACCCCTATCCTCTACATGCCCTCCGGGGCAAGGGATGCACACTCGCTACGGCGAGAGGCGGTGACGCCAATGGAAAATAGCAGAGGAAACTTCAGACGAGAACGTAAGGCATTACGGCCAAGCCAAATGCGTTTGACTAATGAGGAGTTTTCCCTGCCACCTCGCCTATTCCACCTCGGTAATTTACCGTGGTTAGACTGTTACAAGAATCAGCTCAAATCTGAAAATAAATCGGCCAATACTCAAAAATCCTACATTTCGGGTTTGAGGTCATATGTAGAAACGACTCTTCCGGGGGAAGATGTCCTAAGTGAAGCCGATTATAATTCGATGACAATCCATGATTTAGCCCAAAGAATGGAGCCACTTAATGGGCGAATCGACTTGTGGACCCACAGCCTGTCCGATTTGCGGCCAACCACCTACAATGCAAGATTAGCCGCAGCGCGACATCTACTGAAATGGTTAGGGCACCGATGGCCAGAACATCTAACTCGAGCAAGAACTGGAAAACGATTGCCAAGAACACTAACTCGAAGAGAGTTAACTATGGTCTTAGATGCTGCTAAATCAAGCGAAAACCCAGTTGCTTCGGTTGTTGTGACCTTGATGCTCGATACCGGCTTGAGGGTGAGTGAGGTTTGCAACCTCAACTTAAGCGACATAGATATTCAAGACAAGTCGGCAAAAGTAATCGGCGGCAAAGGTGACAAAGATCGCCTTGTTTTGTTTACTGACCGGTCATTGAAGATGATTAATGCTTGGCTGCCGGTAAGAGAGTCACGAGTGAAAGGAGAATTTGATGCACTATTACTCAATTCGGCAGGCAGGAGAATAAACCCTCGTGGAGTTCAACGTCTGATGGATAATTTAGCAATAGAAGCTGGGTTGCCAAAAGGTAAACTTACGCCACACGTATTGCGTCATAACTTTGCTACTGGATTACTTGAGCGAGGGGCGGACTTAGTTTCTATTCAGAAACTACTTGGCCACAGTAGCATAGCGACAACAAGAGTTTACCTCGAAATATCAGATCAAACCTTACGCGAGGTGTACAATAGAGCTCAATCGATGAGAAATAACCTCGCTGAACTCGACGAACCAAACGATGAGTTAGTTGACCATACCCCTTCAACCAGCGCAGTAGGTATTGAATGAGGTCAGTTGGACTTCGCTTTCCGCTTGGCAATTTTTTCCGGACCTATCCATTCTTTGTGCGGCTTAACCGCCTGTCCGGAGTGGCCCGGAATTGGACAATACTTGCCAGACCTACATCGAGAACAATTTTCTTTTGGAGGCAGTTCAACTGTCTTTCGAAGCCGACCGTACTTCCTCCTTGGCATAAAGGAAGCAATGTACGCTGGGTCTTTGAACAATTCGCGTGATTATTTCTTTGCATTCTTGAACCAAGCCATTTTTGAAAGTGGCGTGTCCCTTGAAGGACCTATTTTGCCACCCTTGGTTTCAGATTTTGGCTTAGCTTTTGATTTGGCTTTGGCTGCTAAATTCTTGGCCTTATCAGACGTTTTCTTAGCGGCGGCCTTGGTTGCCTGCTTGGCTTTAGTTGCTGTTGCTTTGGCTTTGGCTGGTGCTTTCTTAGCCGCTTCCTTAGCCTTCTTAGGTGCTGCTTTTACCGCTTTCTTGGCTGCTGCAGTGGTTTTCTTTGTAGTCTTGGAAGCACCGTCTAATTTCTTAGCCGCAGCGGCAATTTTCTTGGCAAGCGCAGCCTGAATTCCTGCTTTTACCAACTTAGCGGCTCCAGCAGTTGCCACTTTAGAAACAGAATCAAGTTTAGCGTCGACTAGTTTCTTTGCAGTAGCAGCGCCTACTCCAGGAATTGCAGTCAACTTACCAGCCTTGGAATTTTTTTGCGTCGAACCCATAGTTTCACCTAACACGGCAGAAGAGCAGTGCCATATGAATTCTTGCTCTCGTCATTTTTTTTCCGTTTAATTCATGTCCATTGATTTCATCAGGCTGAACATGTCCGAACACAATAACTACCGTAATGTTGTGTTGGTAGGTCAAGTAATAAAGGCAAAATCGAATCATAGAGTTGAAAAAGCTACAAGATTACTCCGTAACGAAAAGTTTCCGGGAAATAGTGACGTAGTGTATTTAGGGAATTTGACATCGGCAATAATCCAAGCCTTAGAATCTCCAGATACACCCGAATTTCTTGAACTCCCTGGCTACAATGAGCAAAAGTGGAGATTGAAGACCGTTAGCGGGTCACTGACTGTAACAATTACTTCGGATGCTTACTGGGGTTTCGGTTTACTAACCTCTGGTTATCTCAACGTAATCGAGTTAGATGGCCCTCCAAGCATTATTGCAAGATTAGTGTTCGATTTAACCGCATCAGCATCTTGGCAGCCCTGGAGATTCAAGCATACCGCCTCGGCAAAGAAGTATCTCAGTAAACAATATCCAAACATATCATTAGAGAGTAATGAAAAAAATTGGATGAATCTTATCGAGCAATGCAAGGTGGAAACTCGTGAAATGATTCAAATAATGGACACTGCAATAAGCAATGTTGAGAAGAAAGTCAATTCAATAGATATCTTAGAAGGATGGTCAAAGAGTAAAGCGGAAGTTGGTATTGCCTCAGCAAAGTATGACTTGAACATCTCTCGTGAGGCGCTACAAGATCGAAACTTACCCAGTGTTGAGCGCGCTATCGCTCGCATAGAAGCATCGCTTATTGAGGCCAACCCTGATAATGCAATGAATGAAGAGAATAATGGATTAGTTATCGATAAATCACTGGAAACAATACGCATGGATGAAGATTTAGTAGTTAATGCAACAGAGGATGAATCTATACCACTTATTGACTTGACAGAAGCCGAATAATTAGTTTAAATAACAAATTTCCAAGACGCGTCGCGTTGATAAAGGGGATGCTACTCGGCTTGTTTGATTGAAATGGCTTCAAAGAAGAAATCTGAGGGCAGTGGAATCCAGCAAGCAGCAGGTCTAATTCGATATTTCGATGAGGAATCTGAACATGCTTGGAAGATTACTCCTATCCAAGTTTATGCAGCTTGTATCATCATTGGAGTATTTTTCTACCTTGTCAACCAAGGTGTTGTTTCAGCAATATGGAACCTATTCTAAATCGGCCTAATCATTACGATTTTGTTTTCCAAAGTCGCCATTTTTTGTGCAACTTGCATAGCAGTCTCCATTCCTGCTGTAGCACCGATGGTTTTGGAGCCTGCTGAATCATGAACGATTAAACGATGCGTCAAATTATTTAGGACACCCGCTTCAACTCTCTCAAAGACCCAGTGTTCATCCTCAATTCTTATCATTGCTGGAACATCAACAAGTGGCCCCATTTCGCTACCTGTCGCTGATGTTCTTGTCTTCAACCCTCTTAGATCACGAATTGGATTCCAATTTCTGATTCTTGTCGGTGCTCTTGCTTTCCTTCTGTTATCTATGCCGCCTCTAAACGCTCTAGTCATAAGGGTCCCATCCCCAGAAGTCTTTGACTTCGATTCAAGGATTTCTCTTTTATTAATAAGAACCGCGATGGAATCCCACACAGTACGAGCGGTTTTGACGCTAATCAACCACCTCATGATTTAGAAATTGTACTTGAGACAGTGTTACTAATTGCCAATACAATAAAACCTACTAAGATAAAATTACCCAACATATTGTTACTAAGTGAAGTGATTAATGTTGTAATAAGCATCGAAATGAGTAAAACGATTACTCCCTGTCTTGATGGCGTTTTGGCATCTTGCTCGACAACGTTGGGAATAATTATCGATAAACCAGCAACTAACCAAAGACCGGGAATGACGAATATTGCTAATTCGTTGAACCAGAAAATTATCGCTGGGGCAAAAACAATCGTTACTCGTAGCCACCAATATTCTGGTCTTGCTGCACCATCAAATCCGTATCTGGGTAAAATCTGAGTAACAGATAGGAGAATCGCAAATGAGGCGGTAAGCCACAATGATTCTTCCAAATACCTGTTGCCTGAGTTGAACTCGTGAGTATTTCTTAACACCATTGAGGTGATTATTATCAATAATGACAATGACACTAGTGACATAATGGCGAAGGATTTCGTTCTTGCCTCTCCAACTCGCAATAGGTTATCGGAATATTTTCCTGGCACACAAACCAATGCTAAGATTAGTGCCTGAGAAAATAGAATTATCACAGCAAATAATTTGTTGTCAAGTGGCGCACTGATCCAATCTGTGTTTAGATAATCGCCGAAATAGAAACCCATCAAGATTAAGCCGCAAACAAAGTATGTTTTGAGTAGGGCCCGCTTTCTCAATAATGCCAACTGCTCATCTCGGTTTTCTATTGATGCAATGGCAAAAAGTTCACCGCTGAAAGCAACCATCAAAGTTGCAATCACTACCATGGGTACACTAAAATCGCCCTCAGCAGGCATTGTCGGTTGTGTTGGAAAGACATCAGGTGAGTAGTAATTTGATTCGGGGAAAAATAGCCAAAAAGTCAGCAAAGCACACGATGACACGTATAACATGACCTTGGTTTGGATAGATTTTCTAAGTTCATAAGGCGCATTTTTCATACTGGGCAGATTAATGGTCCACAAAGCAAAGATCAGTAAGAATAACAGCGAAAATTCGCCAACACCGTCACCAGAAATCAACAACTTGAGGTCGCTGAAAGCAAAATCTGTCGCACCCATTCGCCGTGCTACCTCAATGTGGTCAAGATCTCTTGTAATGATTGCTCGCGCTCTAACAATCATCAACCATGCAACCATCAAAATCGGAACAAATCGGTATGTGCTAATTAGACGCTTGGCAACCATTGGAGAGAAGCGGCGACAGTAGTTGTCAACTTTATCGGCGACCAGCCAGATACACAGCATGAATATCAAAACCGGAAAGAATAGCGGCATTGAATCTCCCAGCATGATAATACTACTGGCACTCAGCCTTTGAGGATGGCGGAATCAACATAGAGCAGATACTCAACCCTTACATTATGGGGTATGACCTTTGGGATGAGGCGGAGTTAATGTCGCTCGCCGAGGATTCATTACTCGCTAAATTAGTTGGGACATTGAATATTGACCGAGATGCGTGGCTAAAATCAGCCGTATCGATTTTGCCTGAAACTCTTCGAGTCACTAGAGGACGAAGTGATATTGACTGGACAAAGCAAGAATTGCTTGACATGGGTGGCAAACCAATTGCTTGGATGCCTGATGAAAGTGCATGGCAAATGCCATTTTCAAGAGGTAAACCACCAAATGAGTATGCTAAGCGAATGATGACCGTACTTCACGATAGTGGACGAATCACAAGGCAAGAAGCTGCAAGTATGCTGCCCGTCGAAATTCTCAACATTACCGATGAAACTGTTGTCCTAGATATGTGTGCAGCGCCCGGCTCAAAAACTACGCAAATTGCTGAGCAATTACCCCCTCATGGATTTGTTATCGCCAACGAACCAGTTTCGTCAAGAGCAAATATGTTAATTTCAAACCGCGCTCGATTAGCCTTGCACAATGTGCTAATCAACCAACAAGATGGTCGACATATTGGGCGTATTCCCGAACCAGGTTATGATGCAATTATCGCAGACGTCCCGTGTTCTGGCTCAGCAACCACGCGCAAAAATGTTCGAGTCTGGGAAAAATGGCGGCCGCTGGATGGACGGAGTCTATTCAATCTACAGGTAACTATTGCCGAACGTGGTGCTCGCGGTCTGCGGCCCGGCGGGAAACTGGTATACTCTACTTGCAGTATTGATCCTGTTGAGAATGAGGCAGTTGTTGCTGAACTACTTCGCAGATGCCCGTGGATGGAATTAGTAGAAATTGATAGTGAAATGTTACCGGGTTTAGTCATGCATGACGGTTTGACCACGTGGGAAATTATTGATGATGAAGGATTTACAATCGAGATAAGCGAGAATTTGCCCAAACTACCCGGCCTAAAAATCGCCCATCTTCCACCGCGTAAGCGAGTGTTAATCGAAACTGATACTGCGACTAATGAAGAAGAAATAATTGCCCAACAACTCAAGATGTCCAAACGATTGTACCACATGGATAACGATACTGGAGGATTTTATGTCGCCCTACTAAGACATCGAGAAGATGCTACACCGGAAGGAAAAGCACGAGTTTACATTCCGAAAAGACAGTTGGTGAAGGATTCTGGTTGGGAGCCAAGAGTTCTCGATGTAAAAGCCGGTGGTAGGCATGCTGTTA
>DAHU01000037.1:0-2403 GCA_002495945.1 Euryarchaeota archaeon UBA13 | reverse complement strand
AGGGATTGTTTTGGTGGCAAAGAGGTAGAAGGTTGAACATTACTCCACAAGCCGTATTTGATAGAATCTATCACCCAATGTGTCCGAATAAAGAAGGAAATTTATGGCAACATGATACATTTCATCCACTACGAATTATTCATGCTGGAATGCCATGTTTTGTTAACAATAAAGGCTCATGGCGGACTAGACAAGAAGCTGTTCCAGCGATTGAGAACCGCTTGGGAGATGTTGTAGTTGATATCGAACGAGACACGGTTATTGCTTTGCTGAATGATGAGGCTATTCTCAAAGAAGAATTACTCAGTGAGGCAATGAAGGATTACTCAGGCCCACTAATCTTTGGAAGCGAAATTAAAGGACATAGAGCCTTAATATCAGCATGGAGCGGGACTTGGATTAGTTTGATGGTTGGTAATACCGAAAAAGACATTTTACGAGCGAAGCTTGGATTACCATTTGAACACGAACTCCGGGAGGGATAACATGAAAAAATTCGCACTAATTGTTGCCGTGGTAATGCTTAGTCCACTGCTGACTGCTACGTCAGCAGATTCACAGGATGCTATTGCCTCAACCACTATCGGTGGTGAACGCACACATAGTAGTGTCTTGATCGAATGTTTTGTCGATATCAGCGCCGGACAATGTAGTGATTTTGATAACGATGATACCGTGTTAAACTGGTGGGCTTGGAGTGATGAGACAAACTCAAACTGGCCAGACGATGATGCTAAAGCAAGAGCCGGTGAACTGCAGATTAATCTCTCAACTCAAAATCCCGTCAAGATAAGCAATGAAAATGAGGATTCGGACATTGCTAAGCAAAAAAGTAACCAGATTGCCGATTCAGTACCATTGGTTAGCCTCACTGGGGAATTGAATGTCATCCAAGAGTTAGAAGGGCATCGAATCGATATACCGGTTTCTATGACTCCACTGGTTAACTTATCGGACTCAACCATCATGTACATATTTTTGAGTAAGGCAGATTCCATCGATGACCATAATCGAAGATTGAATAATTTGGTTTATGAAATGAAACCAGAAATTGGTTTTAGTAACCAAGCGGGAAACACTACGCTGACAACTTGGACTCTCTCTGAATCCCATCTTACCGCCGCAGGGGTTGATTTCGAAGAATCTCCTTACGGGTGGTCAGTATCTTTTGCTTTATTTGGTAGTTTGAATGGTAGCGGAACGAATCATCTACTCTACCTCAATCAAGTAGAATTAGCAACTCAGCCGGAGAATGTTGAACTTGACCAATTTCTTGTGCCGATTTTTGCCATCATATTTGCCGGTATAGTGATTGCAACTATTCTTGGCAACATGTACAAAGAAGAGCACGGCATGCCGATAATCAGTGGTTTTTGGCATGTCGAAAAGAGCCATTGCTTGGTTGTTGATTTCACTACAAAAAATCGCCGTATGGAGATTAAATCGCTTGAAGTTGATGCACCGTGGAAATTGGCATCAAGATTCAAAAGTCGATTTATTGAAGCCAATAAATCAATCCAAATTGAATTAAAATTCAAACAGGCAGAACCCACAGACTGTCGCCTTCACATAAGACTAGAAGTAGAAGAATTGGGAGTTTGGACTCAATTCCTTGCGATAACTTCCAATCTCGATGTGAAGTAGCGAAGTTTGAAGAAGTGTAAGTATAGCCTATGTTGGTGCCTGATATGGATTTGGATGAGGTAGACCGGGCAATTCTCAATTCTTTGTTGAATGACGCAAGAGCAAGTCAAAGGCAGTTGTCAAGAGAGGTTGGAGTGGCCCAGGGAACAATAACCAACCGAATTCGCCGACTCGAAGAATTAGGCATCATCAAAGGCTACAGCGTGGTTATCGACCCAGAGAGTGTGGGCTGGAACATGACCATAATGGCTGGACTTAGAATCGCCAAAGGCATGATGATTGACGTTCAGCAAAAAATTGCCGCTGACCCGAGGGTTTTCTCAGTCTACGACGTCACCGGTGATTGGGATTCGATTGTTTTAGCACGCGTCAAAAATCGTGCTGATTTGGATGATTTAACCAAGACAGTTTTCACCCTCGAAGGTGTTACAAGGTCGTTTACTCATGTAGTACTAAACACCGTCAAAGAGGATGGCTTACCGAGGCCAGCACTCTCAAACAATGATGAATAAGACATTTGAAGGGCGGGGAATAGGAATGACCATGGGTAGTAATAGGAATGTCGTGATTTTGGTCTCACTTTTGCTACAATTATTGATGGTTGGTGCTACTGCAGCACCGCTTGCAGACCAGGTAAATCCTATTGGTGACTATGAAAAAATGAATTTTGATCTGCAACAAGAACTGTATGATGCATCAGCCGAAACAGTACTTCCCGTGATTTTCCAACTCAACTCACCGGTAACTGATTCTGACCTT
>DAHU01000129.1:2077-2812 GCA_002495945.1 Euryarchaeota archaeon UBA13 | reverse complement strand
GCATCTCTATGATCATCATTCATGTGTTCAATTATATCATCGGCTGATGAATCAAGTGGATCCGGCTCTGCATCATACCAATCGTTTGTTCCCACCCAAGACATTCTACCAAATCCACCAATGTATCGGATAGATTCTACTTCCAATCTATAGAAGGAAAAGTCCTCAAAATCTACGTAGAAGGATGCACTTGGGTGTCTTTCTAAGAAAGCCTCTTTTGCGCTATCAAATTCTTCATCGGGTAACTTGGTGCAATCTCCTACAAGTGTTACTCGCCCAAGAGCGAGTGGATTACCTTCTCCTCCTTCTGCAATTAGTAGTGATGATTTTGGAGATTTTTCAAGATTTTTCGTGTGTTCAGCTAGTTTACTTATACAAAAAATCGGGTTGCCTTTGAAAATTACGTAAGTTACGAACGACCCATACGGGTAGTCGTCTTTCCTCTGAGAAAGAGTACACAAGGTAGCTGTGCTTTGTTTACAAGCCATTGTCATAGAATATTCAGCATGGCTTGGTTTAGCAACTTCGGGATCATACAGTAGCTCTTGCTGTCTCGCTCTCTGTCCCTTTGGCACGCCGTGTCGTGGCAGATTGTCCTCGTCTTTTTCGCTCAATCTCACTCCCCCTTGTCTCCGATATTAGTATTCAATTCAGCACTTTTTATAATATCTATTTTGGGCATTACATACTCCCTTTCTTCAATTTCGTTGTTGATTATTATGTGAATCTTTGAAG
>DAHU01000129.1:0-1684 GCA_002495945.1 Euryarchaeota archaeon UBA13 | reverse complement strand
AACATCTTCTGGTTTTCCATAAGATTTTACTTTTCCATCATCAAATAGTATTATCTTATCTGCAAATCTTGCAGCAAGATTGATGTCGTGAATAGCTATCAGTGCGGATTTATCACCCATTTCAGGAGAAACCAAATGTCTAATCCTTTTCATTATGCTTACCTGATTTTTCAAGTCTAAATCACTTGTTGGTTCATCGAATAGGTAAAGATCTGGATTTTGAACAATCGCCTTGGCTATAATGACTCTTTGTCTCTCTCCACCTGATAATTGATTGAATCTTCTAAAAGCAAAGTCCTCTAATCCGAGGTAGCGTAATGTTTGGCTTACGAAATCACGATCTCTTTGGCTAATCCGCCAGCGTATGTGAGGCCTGCGACCAATTAAGGCAACATCAAAAACGTTCATAGAAAAGCTGCTTCGAACAGTTTGGGGAACATAAGACATTACCTTTGCAAGAGATACCAAATCATGGCTAGATAGGTCATTACCTTCTATCAAAATTTTTCCAGATTTAGGAGTTAGAATCTTGTTTAAACATTTGATTAAAGTTGACTTTCCTGCTCCATTAACACCCAGGATTGCTACAACTTCATTTCTTTGCATTGTGAACTCTACATCTTTGAGAACATGATTTTCTCCCCAAGAGAAATTAAGGCCACTAACAGAGAGAAAATCTGTCATTCTATCTACCTCTCCTAGCTAGTAATAGATACATGAAGAAGGGGCCGCCAATTACTGAAAGCATCACACCCACTGGAATCACGATTGGAGCAAATAGTGTTCGCCCGACCGTATCAGCAAATAGCATCAAAAATGCACCAAATACTCCTGAACAGGGTATCAGTTTTCTAAAGTCATTCCCAACCACTATTCTAGCCATATGCGGTGCTGCCAAACCAACAAAGCCAATCATGCCTGTAAAAGCAATTATCAGGGAAGTCATGAAGGCTGTTAAAATTAAGATATTTCTTCGCATTGTTGCTGGATTTACACCAGTAGTAATGGCAAATTCATCTCCCCCTACCGAAAGAGCGTTCAAATCCCAAGCCCACACCATCGCAGTAGGTAGGAGTATTACTATTGCAATGGCTATCAAAACAGTAGTAACTAAATTTGTTCTAGAAAGGCTGCCAAATGACCAATGAGTTAACTGAGATAACTCAGCATCACTAGCAAAATAGGTGAGAGTAGATACGATAGCTCCACAGATGAAGGTTATTGCAATACCTACAAGAATGTATGACTCTGCTGAAACAGAACGGTATTTGCCTAACTGAATTATGATTGCAACCACAATCAATGAGAAAAGAAATGAATTCGCAACAATGGCAAGTTCGGGCACTGCAACTATTGAAACACCTGCTATAATGGCAAGTGATGCTCCTAGCGATGCTCCTGAAGCCACACCAAGAGTAAGAGGCGATACAAGGGGATTGCCTAAACATCCCTGCATTAATGCGCCTGCGACTGCAAGAGAAACTCCTGCCACTACGCCCATCAATATTCTTGGAAATCTCAATCTCCAAATAATATCAAAATCAGTCGGTGTTCCGCCACAGTATCCTAGAATAATCTTGGCTGTGTTGAGGAACCCCAATTTTTCGGATGAGCCTATCCCAATGGCTAGAAAACCAAAAACGGTAGTCGCAAGTGCTGCCATTAATATGATGGTTATCTGTAA
>DAHU01000049.1 GCA_002495945.1 Euryarchaeota archaeon UBA13 | reverse complement strand
TTGCAAGATTAGTAGAGTATTATCTTCTAAAACTTGAGAGAAGACTACTGTAGAATCGAAATTATGAGTAGTACCAGATTCAACCAGATTTGATGTTGCTGTTGAGTGCGGAATTGAGGCCACAATCAACGCCATGAAGGCAACAATTGCGAAGGTAACTACACGCTTCATGGCTTTGCCAAATCCTTTGAGGATATGAAAACAGCGATAATTTGCCCAAAATCACTCATCGATATCAGATTTCTTCTTACCGAAATCTTTCGATGGTGGCGCACCACGGGATTTCTTTTCCGGCTCTAGCATGTGTTTGACTGGAGTAAGTTTAGCAATTGTCTTGCGCGGTTGCTGTTGAGGTATCATGGTTTTTGTTATTGGGCGCAAGGTTCCTACCTCTTGAGTTTGGATTATCTCCTCTTCTTCTATTGATTCAGTTTCAGTCATTACTTCCTCTACGGCTGGCTCAATACTCTCTTCAGCAATTGGCTCAGGAACTAACTCCTCGGTTGATGGAACTACTTCCGGTTTACCCAGTTTCATGATTGGCCTTGGCAGAATTGCTGCTGTAGCTGGTTTTACTTCACCTATTGGCGACTTGACTGGTCTGATTAATGGCGAGGTTGGAATCAACGGCTTAGCGCTCGAAGTTGGTGCCCTCATCCCTGCCAAGCCAATATTCGCTGTTGGGGCTTCTTGATTTGCTCCACCGCCTAATATACCACGCATCGGCCTGCCGCCGGTAGCGCCAAGGGAGGTTGCTTTAGCACCCAAGGTAGTTGGATCTGGCAAAGTCATCGGCTGTTTTCGGTCTTGACCGGAGATTGACTGCATCCACATTTGGCGTTTTTCTGCCTTAGTATCGAGGTTCTGTAATTCTCTGAACTCCTCCTGACGAGTTCGGTATTCGGCCTCATCATTATCGATTTCACCTTGTACCTGCTTCTCAACTGCTTCACGCATCTTGATTTCTGCAGTTTCCTTGAAATTATCCATCTTGGTTGTCAGATTTTGTAGTCTGTCTCTTATTTCTGCTCGCTTTAAGCCCAGTTGTGCTTCAATCTCGGCACGGATTAATGCCTCACGCTTTCTAATCTCAATCAGGGCCTTATTGCGCATGATTTCCTCACGTTTGTCCAATTGTCGCTCCAATTGTGATGCAACTTCCTCTTCTTTGCGCTGCTTGAATTCCTCCAGGCGATCTTCCATATTTACCTCGAGTTCTAGTGCCGTTTCTTCCTTTAGTAGTTCTAAATGAGTCTCAAAGGTTAATCTTTCATTACGTAGTCCTGCATCAATTTCCGACATAATTGCCTTTCTCGCTGCGGCTTCTCTTGATTGGAATTCCAATTCTAAACGCTCGGCCCACTCGGTCTTTTTCGACTCATACTGCTGTTCGAGTTGTTCTCGGAGTTCATTTTCTCGTTCATATCTGAATCGAGCAAGTCGGTTTTGTATCTCTGCTTCTCTCGCGGAACGATAACTGGTGTACTCGGAATCCATTCGTCTGTCGAGCTCAGTTTCAATTTCTTGTTTTAGAGTCTTTGAAATATCGTCAACAGCTTTAGAGAACGTAATATCATACTTTTCTCGAAGTCGGGATTTGCGATCAGAGAGTCGCTCAGTGTGCTTTGATTCAAGTTGGTTTTCGATCTCAACACGTAATTCATCTTTTCTTCTTGCGATGGCAAGTTCTACATCTTCACGCATCTGTTCTTCGAGGTCATCAGTTTCTTGACGAAGACGAGTCTCAAGTTCAACTTGAATCTGTTGAGCAATATCCTCTTCTAACCTGAGGCTTCTGCGATCATACTCAGATTTTAGTCGAGCCTCTCTTTGTTTCAATCTTGCCCTGAGTTGTTGTTCCAATCGTGTTCTAATTCCACGGCGCAGTTGTTCTTCTCGCTCCGATAGTTTCGCTGCATGAGTCTCTTCCAATCGATTGAGTTCATGAGACTCCATCTCCTTGAATCGTGACTCCATTTCATCGGATAGAGATGCTTCCATATCTCTTATTCTCTGCTGTAGGTGTTGATTGAATTCAAGCGCAATTCGTTCTTTTTGGATTTCTAAGCGTTGCTTGTGCTCTTTTTGCAGTTCTGACTCAAGTTGTTGCTTAAGTTGTTCTTTGTGTTCCTGAATTCTCACATCCTGTTCGATTTCAAACTGTTCCTGTAGCGTTGCGACCTTTCTGTTCAATCTTACCTCGTATTCCGAACGTAATTTAGATTCTTCTTGGACCAAGGCATCTTTTTCCATCTCTGTTAATTCTAATTCCATCTGTTCACGAAGTTCTCTTTCCAAGGCATCGATTGTCAATTCGTGTTGCACTGCCAAATCTTTAGCAAGGTTTTCTTGCATGGCGATTACTCTTTCATTAATGGCTTGTTGTCGCAGACGACGTTCTCGACGAATATCAGAACGTAGACGTTCTTCACTACGGAATCTTGCGCTGGTCATTTCACTTTGACTTACCGATTGAGTTGCACTTCTGGTAAACTGGGAACGTAAAGCCGATAATGACAGTCTGTCACCGTTTTCTCTATTGCCGCGAGTTGAATCAAGAGATTCTCCCTTCTTGCTATCGCTCACACTCATAGTACCCATCCGGATTGTTATCCTTCTCTAATCATACATAAGGAGCGCGATGGTTTTGGCGCTTAAGGCAGCGTTTTTGAAGGTAATTTTGAGAAACCAAAAACCCTCAAATTGTTCAAAATTTTACAAAGAATTTCTTGTCACAGGCAGGGCAATCAATTTCTCGACGACCAGGTTTCTTCCTCAAACGCAATCGGCGATCACATGCTGGACACTCTATCTCGACTTTTGGTACATTTGGTTTGACAATGAATTGACAATCACATGAGACACACTGAAGGTTGGCCGGACGCGAATCAACACCAACAATGAGAACCTTGTCACAACCCGGACAACTTACTTTTTCATCTCGCCATTTTTTCCTGGTGCCCTCATGTTCGATTTTTACCTTGGCGGAGCACATTTCACATTGAACTTCACCAAGTTTTTGTGGCAGCATTTCGTCACACTTAGGACATGATAATCCAGGGGGCGAAATCCTAGACTCGACATACAACTCCTCGGTCATAATCTACCCTATTCCTTGCCGATTAAAGCGATTTTCTCCGGAACGAAATTCCAAGGTAGGTTTAGCTCAATACCAAGTTCCTTGGCAACTTTCTCCAACATCAATTTTGCACCGACTGAATCCCTTGATCCTTTGAGTGATACAACATGGGTATTTTCGCCCGACAAGTCTAATCCCGAAGGCTGTGTAGAAGTTGTGGAAGGATTTGGATTAGTTACTGTTAGAATCTCAGGCATGTCCACTGCCTGGGCTATTTTCCACCAGCGTGCGCGACCCTCGTCCCGATGGTTTTCTATCAAACCAAGTGAGGCTAGTTTTTTCAAGTGGTGGTAAAGATTGTACCTGTCTACATCAACTAAGTTCTGTAATTGAACGGTACTCATCTCCGCCGCATTGCCAAGAGAGATGTACAGACTTCGGCGAGTTGGATGAGCGAGGGCGGCGGTAATCGGGTCTGCTCTTACTCGACTCATCTCCGCACCTAAATGGAAGAGATGCTTCTAAGGTTTAAGATGTCGCGTGATTTTGGTTTGGCAAAATAACATTTGGGGAATCCGCACCGAAGTAATGCTCTCTTAATTGCTTGAACAATTGAACTATGTCTAAATACAAATTCTTCATTGTAAGCGACAGCATTGAAAGCATATTGCCCTTTCCAGACAATCTCGCACCGTTGAAAATTACCAACAGAACCGAGCCCTCGTGAATTAGGACTCCGACCCATAATTGATCATAGAATTGATTGATTACGGAAAACACTAGGATGAATGTTATCGAAACCGACATGATAATATTACCAATCAAGGCTCTGTTCATTTTTACTGATAAATCGTATAAATCAACTAACATCTTAGGCTCATCACCAGGGAACATTATGTCTGCCGCTTCAAGATTTACTGATTCACCAGTCCCAACTGCGACACCAATGTCGGCCACCGCCAATGCTGCTGAATCGTTAAACCCATCACCTACCATCATTGTGACATGACTCTTAGAACGGTCTTCTACCCATTTGACTTTATCTTCGGGGGACAATTCACCTAATGCAGATGCTTCTGGCAACCCGACACTATTGGCAAAAGCGGTGACTGAGGATTGTTGGTCACCAGAGATAATCTCAACGCTGACACCTCGAGCAAGTAGGCTATGAATCAACTCTTTACTACCGTCCCTCGTATCATCATGAACGAAAGTGAACAAGGCTATAGCGACAGATTCTTTAGTCAGCAAACTTGCGCCGAAGCCATCTTTTTTGGCTTGAGTAATCGCAACTTTAAGATCGTCTGGAACTGTAATCTTGTGTTGTTTAACCATGTCTGCTCTAATGAATGACACTTCTTTACCACTGGCAAATCCTTTGACTCCGGCCTCTATATCGGTTATACCAGCCACTGAAGACGGAGTTATTGATTCGGTTTCGAGGAAATCCAACACTGCAACAGCGTATGGATGGGATGAACGCTTTTCCAAACCTCCAGCCAATGCTAAAGCCGGTTTTCGTTGACGTCCTTTAGCAATTGTAATAGAACCAATTGTCGGTTTTCCGGAGGTCAAAGTTCCGGTTTTATCTAGCAAAACATGGTTCACCTTAGCCAATCGTTCGAGGGTATTACCTCCTCTAACAACGGCACCCATTCGAGAGGCTCGGCTCAATGCAGCCGCATGTGGCATTGCAGCGGCGAGCAGTAAAGCACATGGACAAGCAACGACCCAGAGTAATAGAATAATTTTCCAGTTACTTGTAGGGAACATGAAGTACCACACGACTAACGCCCCAAATAACACAATAGGGACCCAAATTGCCGTAAATTGTTCAATCTGATTTTGGATTGGGGCTTTTTGTTCTTTGAAACTATGAATTGTATCAATCAATCCCGAAAGGCGAGAATCATCACCTACAGCGGTGACTTCGAGAAGAACCGGCCCTCGAGATAGAACGAGACCGGCATTTAATTCGTCACCCTTCCGGACCTCGACTGGTGCTGATTCGCCAGTTAGTGGTGCCTTGTCTAAGGCTCCAAATCCGTCGACAATGATTCCGTCTGCAGGAATAAGTTCACCACTTCTAACTTCTAGAATATCACCAACATTTACCACATCTATTGAGATGATTTCGCTCGCTTCAGTTGAGTGGTTGTGATGGTTAGTGTCAACTGGTTGAATCGCCGGAGTATTAGATTGGATTGAAAAGGCACTGAACTGTTCGGGCTTGGCCAGTTTTATCGCTGGATTAGAGATTTTACGGGCGGTCTTAGGTATTCTATCCAAACCGCCCTGCATCAATTCCCGAGCGTTTTCTAGCGCGCTGGTTTCGAGATGCCCGGCAATGGCAACTAAGATAACGACCATCAAGGCCTCTTCCCACATTCCAAGTATCGATGCACCGATTACGGCAATGCTGGTAAGTACTTGAAAGCCCATTTGTTTAGATATTAGACTAGCCACTGCTTCGTGAAACATTTGCAATCCACCAATCATTACGCCATAAGCACCGATTAATCCGATGATGATTGGTGACCATTCAAGCAATTCTCCCAAGAATATAATCATCAATATCGGTATCGCGACGGCGCCACCGAACAGGCGCCATTGATCCGGTCTAAGTCTAGTTGTTGAGGCCTCGGTAAATCTTGGCTCCATGCCTATTACCTGCTTCAATGATTTATCACGTAGTATCCGCAAATCATTACGAGGTGCAGGGACTAGCTGAAGAAGTATCTCGTCATCCTTACTTATCTCTACGTCAAGTACACCAGGCTGTCGCATCATCAATCGTTTAACAGCTTTTTTCTGGACATTATTGCGTTTTGCGACTGTCTCTGCATTAACTGATTTTAGTAAGTTGAGCGGTACATTTGGTGGATGGCCTAGAGATTTCATCACCGTAGAAACCTGTGATAGTAACCCCTGATCTAAATCTACGGTCAATTTTATTTCTCCAGCAGTTGCAGAAATTTCGGGATCAACCACTTGATTGAGATGTGACAGACCTCGCATTGCTTTGGATGCACAATCGGGACAATCCATACCGATTAACGGCCACTCGACCTCAAACTTTCCGCCTGCTTGTTCGATAACTGTGGTATCCAAGATTTCGGCATCTAGAATTTGAGGATTTTCCACTACAGTGGTTTTTGCTGCCTTTTTCGATTTTTTTGAGGCTTTCTTACTCGAGGGTTTTACAACATCATCTTCCAATGACATAAAGGACTCTTCTTCATCCTTACCCGCCATGACTTATCGTGATGGTCAATATTCATGAATTATATCCTGTATTGCTAAACTGTTTAGATGCCAAAATTGATGAAATATATCTCGCAGGCATGACTATGAAGTGGCTTCCCGACAACTGGAAGCCAAAGGTTGTGGCAGTGGACATTGACGGCACACTCACCAATGAAAATAAATTAATTGAGCCCTCAGTCATCGATGCTTTACAAAAACTTGAGGAGGCCGGAATTCCCGTCATCTTAGCTACTGGAAATGTTAGAGCTATTACCTACGGATTGTGGCGGTTTTTGAATCTAAGTGGACCTATTTGCTGCGAAAATGGTGGCGTGTTGTGGCATCCAGACTGGGGAGAGACGCAGTATCGTGCCGATGGTAGTGAGGCAAAGGCTGCTGCCCAATGGCTGGCAACAAAAATTAGTGGCCTAAATTGGGAGGGTATCGAAACCAACCAGTGGCGGGAAAGCGAGTGGTGTCTTTCACCAAATGAGAATCTTGAACTAATCACCGAATTAATCCAGCACAGTCAATGGTCACACCTTTCCGTGGTTCGTACCGGGTTTGCCATACATCTAATGGAGCCTCAGTTATCGAAAGGCTCGGGTTTGCAAATCATTCTCAACAAGATGGGTTTGAAACCATCTGATTTACTCTGTGTTGGTGACGCTCCTAACGACTTGTCAATGTTCGAGTTAGCGAACTGGTCTGTTGCTGTCGGTGGGGCATTCGCTTATGTATCTCAAGCGGCTGATGTCTCTTCCCCATTCCCACATGGCAAAACTATACAGCCATTAGTCGAGGCAATATTAGCCTGCGATTAATATTAGTTAATTTATCGAATACGATGCTTTTTACCATAAATCAGTCGCCGGTACAACATGGATAATAGCGATGTTAGTCGTGATGATTACACCAATATTACCATCGCGACAATCATTTCATTATCATTGGCTATCATTCTATACCTCTCATTCTCCGAAATTGTTCAAACAGTAATCGAGGTATCGGAAAGTTTCGTTACTGAATCACCGCTAATTTTGCTATATCGATTAATTTGCTTGTGTGTTGGCATCTATGCTATTGTTTCCATGTTTACCTGTGGTCCAGGCAACATGCGCGTAGTAACCCGTACCGAAAATAAACAAGTGGTATTGAACCCGGTTGGCGTTGAAAAGTTCGTTACCTTTTCCTCGTGGACACTACTGATGTATGTTGGATATTTTCTTACAGCAAGTATTGGACAAATAATTGAAATGTATAATTACAGTAATACCCTATTACTCGGTATACAAACCATGATGTTTGTAACGGGAATTTCCATGGCATTCCTAACCGCAACAATCGTAAGATATATCATTCTACCAGATGAGGTCAAAATTGGTCGTGACCATGGCCACATGTTCTTATTTCACGAACAAATAATGCATAATTTTGCCGCGATATTCCTCGCATTTGAACTACTTATGATTGAGCCAGAACTTCATCCACAATTAGCCATCTTCGGCCTACTAATTGGTATTGTTTATCTGATATTCGCCTACTGGTTAGCATACTATAGCGGTGGTTATTTTGTTTACTCATTCTTGCACCCTAAGCCGAAGACTGCCCCAGCATTTGTCATCGGAATTGCCAGCATAATTGCCTTATTTTACCTTGGATTATGGTCAATTACTCTGTTAAACCAATACAATTCTTGGCTATCATGGCTAGTTATCATTGTATGGCTGTCATTAATCGTTCAGTTTAAGCCAGACATCACTGATAATTGAAAATCTTTGAATAGCAGATTGTTGACAATACATTATGCAAGCAGGGATTGACCCGAATCAACCGCAAAACCAGTTCTGGGGTGGCGGAGAAGTACCGTCAGGCGTACATCAAGTTCAATCAGGTCAACAACAGATAATCGTGTTAAATCCAAAATACAAGCCGGAAACAAATCTGAGAATAATTTCTACAGCAATACTCGTATTGGGGGTACTAGTATCTATTGGACTACCCTTCACAGGTTTAGGCTCAGACATTTATATCTTATTCGAGATCTCAAGTTTCATTTGCTGTTCATCATTCAT
>DAHU01000120.1:13233-17600 GCA_002495945.1 Euryarchaeota archaeon UBA13 | reverse complement strand
GTATGCAGCAACAATGGATACCAAGGCATCTGGATCTGAAGAGTGATTACCTACTGGAAAGTTTGCGAATAAGGTATTCAATGGTTAGCCATTGATATCTATTCCAAACATATGCGAAGATGGGCCAGGTAGTGGTGAATAATACCACTGCCTGGCTCGCTTCCATAACCGTCCAATCTTTTTCATTTTCGAGATTGGACATTATCGATAAAGGAATAAAATGAATGACGTAAATGGTTAACGAAAGCCTTCCGCAACCCTCGAATATCGTTATTCTAAACTCCTGAATAATTAACCAGAAAATGAAAACCCCTGTCATTGATGCAATGATGAAACCAATGTTAACTGGAAAGAAATTGAGCTCTCCTCCTTGTGTTGGATGAGCCCATATACTTCCATCGATATTGGATCGAATCAATGTAAACAGACAGTAGCACATTCCTATCATTATCAGTAAGGTGGTGCTATTCCTTGGGAGTGTTTTCCCCCCCTCCGTAATGGAACTTCCAAGGAATGCACCAACCACTGCATAACATATCCACGGTAATACTGGATATGTCCCTGTTAATATCAAATGCGAAATTACCGTTGAGAGGTTTTCCGTATTTGTCCTGAAATCCCAATTATTCTCGCCCTGAATATTGAATAACATACTATTTACACCGTAAAAAAGTAAAATCGACAGCCAAAATAATAGAAATATTGTTCGGTTAGTCGTTATCTTAACAATTAGAGGTTTTAGGATAATTAGTAGAGCAAATAGTGATAATATTCCTGGACTGAACGGTTGGTATAACTGAGGCGAGGAAAGGTTGACTAAAATTTGCAGAATCAGTAATATAATTGCCTTGATAATATTAGCACGATTACTACTTCGTGATTTTATTAGACCCCAACCAAATATTGTGATAAATAAAGGTGCAGCTAAACCACCGAGGCCAGCAACAATATATGACAGACTAGAGGTATCGGAAGATTGTGTGGGGCTCCATATTGCGGCCGCATGCACCATAACCATGAGCAATACCGCTAATCCACGAAGTGAATCGATTTCACGGTACCTAAACTCTGCCACCATTTCAATCAGTTTTTTGAAATGACATATTCAACTGCATTTCTGAAAATTTGTAACCCTTGACCTTCCCACTCGATTTCACTTTCAACATTAGGTATAGTTCCTCTAGTATAATCAGGATGTAACCATTGCGCATAAATTGCCTCGGGATGAGGCATTAATCCGAATACCAAACCTGTCTGATCTGAAATACCTGCAATATTCATCATACTACCATTAGGAGATTTAGGGAATGGTAAAACTTCGTCGCGATTAGCATCAATGTTATCTGGATCAATATATCTAACAGCGATTTGATTATTGTCTGATAGTTGTCTTAAACTTTCTTTGTTTGGCATTACGTATTTACCCTCACCGTGTCTTACAGGACAATCAATAGTAGTCATTCCTCTAGTCCAAATACAATTACTATGTTGGTTAAATTCTAATGTAACCCAACGGTCTTCATACCTACCAGTATCGTTGAGTGTAAGGCTTGCTCGTTGAATGAAATCTGGTTCATTGCCGTCAGGTCCGGGAAGTAATCCGGTTTTCACCAAAACTTGAAATCCGTTACATATGCCTATTATCGGTTTACCATTTTGAATAAAATTACTCAATTCTTCTCTTAAAGAAAAACGCATTCTATTACCCATCAGCCTACCGCTACCAAGATGGTCGCCAAACGAAAACCCTCCTGGGACTGCAAGAATATCATAATTTGATAACTTGTCATCACCAGAGATAAATGAATTCAAATGAACCCTGGTGGCCTTGCCACCGACCATCTCAAACACAGCTGCTGTTTCATGGTCGCAGTTTATTCCAAAGCCAAATAATACGGCTACTTTAGGCATATACATCAAACGCCACCTCCAGTCATATCGAGAGTTCTTTGCCATGAATTTACCATTGTAGATACATCAACTGAGATAATTTCTTCATAGCCATCAATGATATTCAATAATTGTGAATCTTCAACATTTCCGAGGTATGTAACAGTACTGCCAGACATACCGTTTAGGAAAGTTGATTCATGTTGTGGAGATACCGCTACTACGATTCTACCAAGAGATTCACCCCATAGCCTCGACCATAAAGAGCAATTTCCTGTGCCATCTATGTCTACATTAGCCCCTATTCTACCCCCAATACACATCTCCGCCAGGGTGACTCCAAGGCCTCCTTCTGAACAATCGTGAGCAGTTTTTACAATTCCCGAATTAATCAACGAGCTCAACGCTCGATATGATTGGAATAATTTCTCGGGATTGTCAAGAGATGGTACTGAACCTCCAATTCCATTCGTGGATGCCTTTTCTCTTAGCATGAAAGATACTTCTGAAGCCCCGAGTTCTTCGAGTGATTCGCCTACTAAGTAGATTTTATCACCGGAGTTTTTGAAATCACTAGTTGCGGTATTTCTAACATCTGGATGATCCCCAAATAACGAAAATAGAAGTGTTGGAGGTATCGAAATCTTATCTACGCCTTTTCCATAATCATTCTTCATCGAATCCTTGCCACTCACGCACGGTAGTCGATAAGCTCGACAAATACGCTCAAGTTCCCTATTTGCCCTGACTAATTGAGCAAGTTTGAATTTGCCATCTGGGGTCTTTTCTGATTGGATTGGGTCTGGCCAGCAAAAATTGTCTAGCCCCGCAATTTTATCGACATCGACCCCTACACAGACAGCATTTCTAACCGCTTCATCTATTGCCGCAGCAGCCATTGCTCCAGCATCGATATCTGAATATCTAGGTGCAATGCCATTAGAGACTACTAAGCCGCGCGGATTGCCATGTATCGGAGCGATGACTCCTGCATCAGCAGGCCCGTCTCTCTCTACACCGACAAAGGGTTTCACTGCAGTTTGAGCAATGACTTCGTGGTCATACTGCCTAACCCAGGTTTCCTTACTAGCAATGTTAGGACGGGCCAATAAATCGATGAGTATGTTGTTGTGATTCGAATCTTGTGGTGCTTTGAACATAGTATGTTCGGGCGGATTCCACTCTGATTCAAGTTGTAGTTGTGGCACCCCATCGTGTAAAAATTCAATTGGTAAGTAAGCTACTGTATCATCATTATATTCAACATGGAACATGCCCGTTGATGTGAATTCGGCGACTGCGGTTGCTTCAACCTCATGCAGATTGGCTAATTTCTCGAACCTATCGACATCCTCGGGTTTAACTGCAACAGTCATCCGTTCTTGACTTTCTGATACAAGAATTTCCCAAGGCGATAAGCCTGATTGTTTGAGTGGTACTTTTGCTAAATCTATTTTGCAGCCATTAGTGTACTCAGCCATTTCCCCAATTGACGATGATAGCCCGCCTGCACCATTATCAGTGATACAAGTAATCAGCCCCATGTCTCTCGCTTCGAGGAGCATATCAAGCATTTTTTTCTGAGTGATTGGATCACCGATTTGGACAGCACTTGATGGTGATTCATCAGTTAGTTCAAGTGAGGAAAAAGTGGCTCCATGAATGCCATCATATCCAACTCTACCACCTACCATGTAGACAACATCGCCCGCACTTGGTGTTTTGATGTGAGATTCTCTGCCATCTGGTAATCGTCTCGGCATTAGCCCTACTGTACCACAATAAACCAGCGGCTTACCAAGATACCGTTCATCAAATATTATTGCACCATTAATTGTTGGGATTCCTGATTCGTTACCTCCGACGCGTACTCCAGAGTGTACTCCACGTAATACTCGAGATGGATGAAATAAATTCTCAGGGATATGGCCTTTCCAATCCGGCGGACCGAAACAAAATACATCTGTATTTGCGATTGGGCGAGCGCCGAGACCTGTGCCAAGGATGTCTCGATTTACTCCGACAATACCTGTCATGGCGCCTCCGTATGGGTCTAAAGCCGATGGAGAATTATGGGTTTCAGCCTTCATACAAACGCTCCATTCATCATCCCAGGCAATTACTCCGGAATTGTCATGGAACACGGATAACAACCAATCCACTTCTTTTTGCATGTCGTGAGTTGGTTTCATAATATGGGTTTTGAAAATAGAATCGACTACCGATTCTTCTCCCGTTTCTAGGTCTTTATGGTGTATTTTTGATGCGAAAATCTTGTGTTTACAGTGCTCGCTCCATGTTTGAGCTAAACACTCTAATTCGACATCAGTTGGCTGATTTTCAACAATACCTGCTGCTCTTCGAGATTGTTGGATAGATTCGTTGCGGTAGTGCGATTGTATCGCTTTCATTTCCTCAAGGTTGAGTGCTAATAATCCGGCCTCTGAGATTTCTATTAGTTCATCATCAGAAATTTC
>DAHU01000120.1:6024-12845 GCA_002495945.1 Euryarchaeota archaeon UBA13 | reverse complement strand
TACCTTGCTGGCACATTGTTTGGTTGGATATTACCGCCCTTTCAATTAGATTATTGTACAACGTTGATGCAATGAATTCTGGTGCCGCCTGCTCACCAATACCATAGAAAGCGTAGGTGATATATGTCGAAATGTCTGATTCGGTATTTGCTTCGGGAAATATTGTTCTAAAGCCGTCTAAGGCAGCCTTACCTGGATTATCGGTTACGCCTGGTTTGAAGCCGACGGATATTACAACGTCGGGTGTGGTGTCGAAAATATCCTTATTTGCGAGAAATGATTGGTTGGTTATAGAATGTTCAATTATAGGATCGGCGAATAAATCATCAGCTCTAGCGGCAATTCTTTCTGAGTCTATGTCGGAATTTATGAGGAAGCCGACGATGCTCCGAACACTGGAAAATGTTAGATTATGGTCTGCTAACAATCGTCTTCTAACAACATCGCCTCTAACATCACTAAGCCCTTCTCCAGACTTTGGTGTTGCCTCAACTCTAGTTACTTGCATAGTGTTCGCCTTCTTGGGTTATATTGATGGCTGTCAATACGCTCTTTGAACAATACGGAAGAATGTCAAAGCATGTCTTTGAGATATTTGCCGGTAAAACTGTGTTCATTCTGAGCAATTTTCTCCGGTGGACCGTATGCAATAAGTTGCCCACCACGATCTCCACCCTCAGGACCTAAATCGATTACCCAGTCGCTGGATTTGACAACATCTAAATGGTGTTCGATGACAATTACTGTGTGCCCTTTGCCGCGTAATTCGAGAAGCACATCGATTAGCATTTGAACATCTGATAAGGCCAAACCTGTGGTTGGCTCATCGAGGATGTAAACGGTATGTTTGTTAGGTGGACGGCGTAATTCGCTGGCTAATTTTACTCGCTGTGCTTCGCCCCCAGATAATGTTGTAGCAGGTTGGCCAAGTCTGACGTATGAAAGCCCAACCGCCCTTAAAGTGTCTAAAGTTCGGTGTATTTTTCTATGATTTTCAAAGAACTTCACTGCCTCGCCGATTGGCATTTCTAAAACATCATGAATCGTTTTACCTTTCCAAGTAACTTCCAAGCATTCTCTTGTGTATCGCTTACCATTACACACATCGCAAGTAATCCACACATCAGGTAGGAAATTCATTTCCAACTTGATTGACCCTGCGCCGCTACATGCCTCGCAGCGACCACCTTTCACGTTGAAACTAAAATGTCCTGGAGTGTAACCTCGTTCCTTAGCTAAGGTTGTCTGAGAAAATAGTTTTCTGATTTCATCGAAAACTTTGGTGTATGTGGCGGGATTTGACCTTGGGGTTCTTCCAATTGGTGATTGGTCGATAATTATCGTCTTGTCGATTTTATCGATGCCTTCTATTGTCTTATGTTTGCCGGGAGTCGTATCTGCGTTGTGTAGGGCTCTCTGTAGTGCAGGTGCTAATATTCCTGAGACTAATGATGATTTTCCGGAACCAGAAACTCCACAAACAGCGGTCATACATCCAAGTGGAAATTCAACGTTGACTGATTGTAAATTATTATGCTGGGCGCCTTTAATTTTTATTTTCTCTTTAGTCGGCTTCTTCCTTTTATCGGGTATTTCTATGGCTTTTTTGCCGCTAAGATATGCTCCAGTGATAGATTCTGAACTATTCATGACCTCTTCGGGAGGTCCATTTGCAACTACGATCCCTCCCTCTAAACCGGCACCGGGGCCGAGATCGCAAAGCCAATCTGCCTGTCTCAAAGTATCTTCATCGTGCTCAACTACGATGAGTGTATTACCTAAATCACTTAATTCACGAAGAGTAGACAATAATCTAGAATTATCTCTTTGATGTAATCCGATTGAGGGTTCGTCTAAGACATACATTACGCCGGTAAGTCGACTGCCAATTTGTGTTGCGAGTCTAATCCTTTGGCTCTCTCCACCAGATAGGGTATTGGCTTTTCTGTCTAAAGTTAAGTAATCAAGTCCAACGCTGTTCAAGAAATCCAGTCGACTTTCAATTTCCTTTAGGATCTCATTACCGATGAATAGACTCTTCTCATCAAGAATTTCTAACTGGTCAGCGTACAATTCTGGGGGTCCTTTGTTGCTGTCCGGTCGCCAGGCTCTAACCAGTTCTAGACTGTCGTGAATAGAACATGAGGATACTTCAGGCAGCCTGATTCCACCTACTGTAACATGTCTTGCTGCAGCGTTCAGTTTTTCCCCGTTGCATGCGGAACAAGGTAAATCCGTCATGCAATTTATCAAACGATTTCTCGTTCTATCGGAAGAGGTTTCTGTATAGGTTTTCTCCAATCTTGGAATTATTCCTTCCCAAGGCCTATTCATTTTGTAAACTGAACCATTATCTGATTCGAAATGGAAATTTATTACAGTTGAACCCGAGCCGTGGAGCAATATATCTTGCTCATCGTCAGACAGTAATTTGAATGGAACATGAGTTGGAATGCTGTAATAATCCGCGACCTGTTCTAACAATCTGCGATACCAGGAAGGTGACATTGAGCGTTTCCAAGGTCTTACACAACCATTGCTAATCGACATTTCATAATCGACAACCAGTTCGGTATTGAACTGTCTCTGAACGCCTAGACCTTGGCAGCTGCTGCAAGCACCCAGTGGGGAATTGAATGAAAATACTCTCGGAGAGAGTTCAGGCATGAATGCTCCGTGTTCAGGACAAGCGAAGTCTTCCGACCATGATATTATATCTCCAGCACTATGTTCTCTTGATTTACTTCCATTAGGTAGCGGTAAATTTTCTGAAGGTTGTTTGAGAGATTCAATGGCAAGTGCCCCTCCACCCAATCTGAGAGCTGACTCAACGGCTTCAGTAAGCCTTTGACGTGACTTCCTGCGACAGACAAAACGATCGATTCTAACATCGATATCATGACGAAAGTTCTTGTCGAGATTTGGGGGTGTTTCGAATTCAGCATCATGCCCATTGACTTTTCCGTTAAGGAATCCCTGTTCCATTAATTGGCGAAATAAATCTTGATGTGTGCCTTTTCTCGCTCTAATTACAGGAGACCAAACAGCGATAGTGTGTTCTTCTAAATTCCAAAGAATATCATCGACAATTTCCTGCACAGTTCGTCTAGCAACTTCTACTCCACAAGTCGGGCAATGTGGTTTACCAATGCGCGCCCACAATAATCTAAGATAATCTTGGATTTCAGTGACGGTGGCAACTGTAGAACGAGGGTTATGGCTACCTTGTTTTTGGTCTATTGAAATAGCAGGTGATAACCCTTCAATACCGTCACAATCAGCCTTTTTCATTTGACCGATAAACTGTCGAGCGTAAGAAGATAGGCTTTCGACATATCTTCGCTGACCTTCAGCATAAAGGGTATCAAAAGCTAGACTGGATTTACCCGAGCCTGATACACCAGATACCACTACGAATTTTCCGCGTGGTAATTTAACATCGATATTTTTTAGATTATGAGTTCTTGCACCACGAACGGTAATCCAGTCTTGATCATCGCTCATGGCCTTACCCACCCTTGATTGGATGTCAATAGTTCAATAAGTCCTCTATTTGAATTAATGGTTTTTATCACAATATATTGAATGGGTGAGGTGATTCAAACCTCATTGGTTCATCAGAATGAGGGTGAAGAAATTCTAACGATGTCGCATGGAGACAAATCCTCGAAAGTGGATTGGTTTGAGCGCCGTGTAATGAGTCCCCAATTATTGGATGGCCGATGGATTTCAAGGCCATGCGTATTTGATGTCGTCGGCCAGTTTCAATCATAAGGCGGAGCAGTGATGTTTTATCTGTAGATTGTAATAGTTCCCAGTGGGTGATTGCTTGTTTAGCATATTTGTTAGATTTCGTAGTGAATTTGATGTTGAGTTGCTTATCTTCAACAAGAAATTGTTCGATAGTCCCTTTGTCATCGGTTAATTCTCCCTCAACCATTGCGTGATATGTTCGGTATACAGACCTTTGAGCAAATTGTTCTTGGAGATATTCTTTGGATTTTTTATCCTTTGCAAGCAGCATAATTCCTGATGTTTCTTTGTCAAGTCGGTGTACTATGTAGGCCCATGCCTTTGCATTATTCTGTTTAACATAGTCAACGCATTTTGAATGGAGGGTTTTTATTTCTAATTTATCAGTGGCGACAGATAATAATTTAGCGGGTTTTTCGACAATTAAAATATAATCATCTTCGTAAATTATGTTAATTGAGTAGTTACTGAATTTAATTTCAGTCTGTGGTTCTATCTCTTTCTTAGGTTTGTCAAGTAGTTCAAAGGTGTCATCAACACTGAGTAAATATTTAGCTTGATGAATTGTTTTTCCATTAATCTCAATACGGCCAATAGAGAGCATTTTTCTTAGTTTATTTGTCGAAGTCTTTGGGAAATTCTGTTTTAGAAATTGGAGTAATTCAATTTCCTTAACAATGATTTTCTTCATTATTTCACCTACAAGAGTATAATTCTGCAAATATCGCCTTGCCGACCTTTTGCTTCGGGTTCAATAAATGTCAAACCATCACTCATGGCAATACCTGCAATATTACCTGATCCTTGGTGACCTTTTAGTCTGGCATAGGTTTTACCGGATTTTTGAAAAAGTTGGACTCGTCTAAAGGTAGTAAAATCGTCTTGAGTCTTTATGTCTTCATCAAGTATTGCAAAGGTGTATTTATTGTGAATATCTTTTGAATTGGTTATTGCTGTTAACCATTTTGCTACTATCGCTCTAAACACTACGTGACTGCTCACTGGGTTTCCCGGCAAACCAAAAATAGGTGTATTATTCCAAGTTCCGAAAATCGGTGGTGAACCTGGTCGCATCTTAACACGCCAAAATTTGATCTCGCCTTCTTGCTCCATTAAAATCCTAACAAAATCTCGGTCACCCATAGAAACACCACCTGATGTAATGATGCAATCATATTCTGCTGAGGCTTTGTTTAGGACAGCGCGTAGTGTATCTACATCATCTACTACACTTGGAAATCTTATTGCTTCATGCCCATATAGTTGCACTAATGCAGATAAACCATAAGAGTTTGATTCATAGATTTGCCCATATTCTAACTCCTCAGTTAAACTTTTCAGCTCATCTCCTGTTGATATTATAGCAATTCTTAATTTGCAATAGACCGTTACTTCCGCAACGCCTGCAGCAGCACTGAGAGAGATTCTCTCTGGAGTCATTATATCGCCTTGAGAAAAAATGGTTTCGTTTTCAGCAAAATTCTCGCCGAGTCTTCTGATAAAATGCGGCTTAGAGGGTTCTGACAAAGTTACTGTTTCACCTTCAACGGAACACGCTTCTATTGGTAATATCGAATCAGCCCCTTTTGGTATGGGTGCGCCAGTCATAATTCTAACCGCTTCGCCATCAGAGATTTGTTTAAAATCGTGAGAACCAGCATTAGATGTCCCAACGATAGTAAGTTTTGTTGGTGGATTTAATGTGTTTTCATAAATAACTGCAAAACCATCCATGGAAGAATTATCAAAACTAGGATCATTGACTCTTGCTTTTACTTCGGATGATAAAATACGGTTTAGGGATTGTTCAATAGGAATTGTTTCCGATGGAAGTGAAATTAAGGAATTTTTGCATAAGTCATTTGCTTCACCCAAAGAGATGTAGTATGGGTATGGTTTGACCATGTGTCCCCCCAAAACCAAATTTACTTTGATATTATGGACTGGATTAGGGATAAATCTGCAATATGAGTTATATTTGCTGTTTGCTGGATTGGTAATAATCGCAGCATTATACTCAAGTGTTGGACATGGTGGAGCATCTGGATATTTGGCACTGCTTTCGCTAACATCGTATGGAGTTATGAGTCATGTATGGTTGAAACAACATGTTTGGGTGATGAATTTAGTTGTTGCATCTATTGCTTTTTATCACTATAATAAATTGGGTTATCATAATACTAAACTTACCTTTCCATTCATAATTGCTAGCATTCCAATGGCCTTTATTGGTGGTGCAATAGCAGTTGATGCTGAGATCTATGATATCTTACTGTCACTAACATTGATTTGGGCATCATATAAAATTCTCAATATAAGTGATTTTTCTAACATTAAAGCGAGCCATCCTGGGAGTTTAGAATCGTATCTTTGGGGCGGTGGAATTGGGTTTTTTAGTGGGATTATTGGTGTTGGTGGGGGTATCTTTCTTTCCCCAATTATACTATTGAAGGGTTGGGCTGACGTTAAAACTGCTGCAGCTACGGCAGCAATTTTCATCTTTGTTAACTCGCTTTCTGGATTATTTGGAATGGCAGCAGCAGCACAATTACAAATTGATTATTCTCTACTATCAATCCTAATAATTGCGATAATTATTGGTGGATTTTTGGGTTCGTTATATGGTGCTAAATATGCCGGTAATAAGAGGGTGAGGAGTTTATTGGCGGTGGTTTTGATAGTTGCTGCTATGAAGCGTGTGATCGAATTAGTTGTTTAATGATTAATTAATTTTGAAAAATGTTGTGTAGTTTTTCCGCTTGTTGCTGTGGTGAAAGTTTCAATTCTTCGATTCTTTTTCTACCAAACTCGGTCCATGATTTTCGAATCTCAGGTAACTTTGCTTGTGATAAGGCTTGATGCCAACTTCTCACATCGTTGCGTTCGAGTAATCGACCACATTTTCCATCAATAATAGAATCTCTGAAGCCACCATCGTTAACAAAAATGGCGGGGGTTCCAATTGAAAATGCCTCTATTGGACTCAAGCCAAATGGTTCTTTATGAGCCATACTTACAACCGCCAATGATTGTTGGATTAATATCGATAATTGCTGAGAAGATAATCT
>DAHU01000120.1:0-5626 GCA_002495945.1 Euryarchaeota archaeon UBA13 | reverse complement strand
CCTACATGAGCAACGGATATTTTGCTGTCTGATAACATAGAAATCACCTCCATGGTGCCTTTTGCCCAGTTAGCGGTACCGATAGTAACAACATAATTCATTTCTATTGAGTTGGTAAAGGGGTTCTCGACGCCGTTTATGTTATCTGAATATTCTTTAGAATCGACGCAAGGATGTAAGTATGAGCAGTCGATTCCATAGACTTGTTTAATCCGTGCTGAAGTGTATGAGGAATTACCAGATATTACTGATTTTTTCCGGTTTGAGAACTTCTTGACAATTTTCAAATCGTTTTTCCTTCCTTTAGAAAGTAGTATATTTGTTAATATCTTAGGTCTTTTCAAATTCCCATATAAGTCCCTGTGTAATGAATCCTCGTGATATCCTCGATGTGGTTCTAACAGATGTAAGTGCGCTTTTTTATCATAAGGGATCATTTCTAAAAAACCCAAATACCCATCGCCGCTAACAACATGAAAATAGTCGAATTTGGGTATGTCTGATATTAAATTCGGACAGCTCTTCCACGCTTTAATCGATGTTGTATGGATTTTATCGAGGATTTGTGATAAACTGGTGTTAGGTGGTTGCCATGGTTGATTTGGTTGGTATAATCTGATTCCATATTTATCACACACTGATTCTAAATCTTGGCATGATGATAGTGTTGCAACTGATATGTCGTACCAATTTGTTAAATGAGGTAATACGCGCAATAAATCTCGCTCTGCACCCCCCATCCTCGATATGATGCCTTTGGCAATTAGTAGCGATGGTTTTCCACTAGGCACATTTGTAGGGTGGGGTTTCAACTATATTTCAACAACTGCACAATGTATGAAAAATTGTTGAAATAATGGAGGATATAGGTTTATATTGTAGACTGGGAAGAAAATAACAATACAAAATTATACCCGCTTTGGAAAGTAGGTTCGTGTAATAGGAAGTTGTGGAAGAATGACTAGGTTAGTGTATATTGGAAACGATAAATGGCACAGTTGTTTCGATTCGTTGATTAAAGATGAAGGTTTAGAAATCGTTCATTCCTTCATACCAAATGATTCATTCTACCTGAAGAATATGTGTGAGCAAAATAATTTAAATTACACATTAACGGAAAATGTAAACCATAATTTTGAAATTATCTCGACGTTGGATTTTGATATTTACTTGGTAATAGGCCACCCATTTCTACTTGATGAAAGGCTACTAAATCATAAACAAGGAATTGGTTTCCATCCCTCACTATTACCAAAGAGGCGAGGGCGGGCACCCATAAATTGGGCCATTATTGACGGACTGAAAGAATCGGGAGTTACCCTTTTTTATTTGGCTGAAGGAATCGATAATGGTGGTATAATTTTTCAGGAAAAGTTCGCTATTAATGACCAGGATACTGCCGCAATTTTGATCAGGAAGATTTGTGCAATTTTGGTTAACAATTTGAAAAATATTCTGCATAGTTGGCCTGAATTACAAGTTATTCAACAAGACGAAAAAGAAGCAACTTATACAATTAAACGAAATCCTAGCGATGGTGAGATAACCAGAGATATGAGTGCAAAGGATGCAGAAAGGATGGTTAGAGCGCTTAACGGACCTTACCCATCGGCTTACATCACTATGAATAATGGAGAACGACTATACATTAACGAGGCGTCAATAAATGAGTTCGAAGAGTAATTTTCCCTATACCCCATTCTCATATGATGAATATAGACATATTCTACAACAATTGTTAGATAACTTACCGATATTAGACTATGCTGAGATAAATAATGAAACTGGTAGTTTCTGTATCATTAGGCATGATGTTGAATTTTCTTTAGAAAGAGCTTTGAAACTAGCAATTATTGAACATGAAATGGATGTTAAGGCTAGTTATTTTATTCAACTTAACAACAGTACATACAATGCAATATCTCATGAAAGTCTTAACATAATAAGAAAAATTAGTGAATTAGGACATAAGATTGGTATTCATTTTTCTCCAAGTAGTAGCAACGTAGATTTAGTTAAACAAGAGTTTTACTTTTTCCGAGATTTGTTTGAGAATAGATTGAATACGACAATCGACCGTTTCTCATTTCATAGACCTAATTTAAATCCACAATTATTACAAAATAACATAAAAATTGACGGTGTGATAAATGCTTACGGTGATTTATATTTCGAATATTTCGATGGTAATGTTCCAAAAAATCCGGCGATAAAATATATTTCTGATTCAAATCATCAGTGGAAGTACGGTCATCCATTAGATGTAATTGAATCTGATTGTAAAAAAGTTCATATCTTAATACATCCATTTTCTTGGTCAAAGATTGGAGGGGATAATTTGGCTAATTATCAGTCTTTATTGGAAGAAAAAAATAATAGTTTAATGATTTCAATTAATTCAGAAATATCAAATTTTCCATTTGATGAAATAATGAAAAATAATGATATTTGAACAGTTTAAATTTAGTTATGAAAAATTATCCCATCATCACCATGTCCTGAATTAAACATTTGTTCGAGTGTGGCAACGCCAACAGTGATTGGGTATGTAGAATCCTTTGATGGAATGGTGAGTTGGGTCAAATGTTTTGGTATGTTGTCGACAAAATCTGTTAAAGTAACACCTGCTACATTAGTTATGTGATGGGGGAGAAATTCAACAATTAGGGTGTTTGTATTTGAGAGAATTTCTTTCATCCCCCGCATGGCAAAATATTCTGAACCTTCTATATCTATGAGTACTAGATCAAAATTTTTGTTTGAAAGATATGAATCGAGTGAATAGGCTTCTACACCTATAACCTCTGGATTGTCATATGTATACATGTAGTTATTGTTTACTGGGACTCTTTTACTGCCGCCAGAATTGACTGTATTCAACTGAAATTGTATTATCTCTTCCTTTTCACTTGCGGCTATATTATGGGCAACAATGTTTGAAACATTATTTAATTTTATATTCGTTTCAAATAGTTTGAAATTATTTGGGTTTGCTTCTATTGCAGTTACTTCTGAACATATTTTAGCGACTGGTATTGCTAAGGAACCAATATGAGCACCAACAATCAATACCTTAGAATCATTGTCAATATAATTTGATATTCGATTGATTTCGTCGATTCCATACTCGCCTTTTGTCCTTAGTTTAGCGCCTACTTCAAGATCTGCGGCGTCAACAAGAAAGGTCCCGTTTTTTGTGTTTACAGTTAGTGCCGAAACATTACCATCAAGGCGTTTTTTTAACCGTTTAGATTTTCTATTTTTCAAGAAAAAATTTACTCGCCAATAAAGCGATTTAAGCATTATAAATCCTCAATCGAATTTCATTACGTGATTGCATTCAGGATATGAACAGCTCACTGTGTATCTCTGTTTCTTGGGTTTAGGAATTTTTAGACGGCAGCCACACATATCACATTGAACAACAAGAGTTTCGGGTTCTGATGGTTTCGGAGCATCTTCTAATACTCGTCCAGCTGCAGATTTTGACCAGCCTAATGAATCAGTATAATCGTCGGTCTTCTTGATTTTATTTTGTCTTAATGACAGGCGCATCTTTCTCTTCTTTTTACGTGGTTTTTGGTTACCGCCACTTCGAGTTGGTCTTTTCCTTGCCATGCCAATCGAATACCGGTAAGGGTATAACTATTCAATCGCTTCGCAATATAGGTTGTATGATATTTTACATTATTTGATAAACTAAAGCGATTAATTCATCTTCATGCTAAAACGATTAGTTGTCTTGCTTGTATTCGCAGTCACAATGTCTGGAGATATTGGTCTGTTGCAGGATGAAGGAGAAGTACACACTGTTACAGTAGATGGTTTTGGCACAAATATTAGGTTCGTCCCTGATACTTTAACAATAAATGAAGGTGACACTGTTAGGTTTCTTTGGAGTGGTCAGTTATTACCACACAATGCTATTGAAGTAAATGAGTTGTTCAATTCTGGAGACGCAATGAGAAATGTTGACTATACATACACATTCAATTATACTCAATCTGGAGTGTATGAGTTTTACTGTGAGCCTCATAGAGACCTTGGAATGCTTGGTCAAATTACCGTTAATGATGTACAATTAAACAACACCACTGTAGAAACTGGGATTGAAACTAAAAATGATGATGTGTTAAATCAAAATGATTCAAAAATTAGTACGAATTTACTATTGGCCGCTGGTGTATGTGTTATTGGTTTGATTTATTTTAGAACAAGAATTGATGATATTGCTAAAATTTAACATTATTCAATGATGTATGAATGACCATTCTCTGGTGAATGGGTGTTGATTCCATTGCTCTCCAATTCCTCTACTAAGTGGGGTCTGGAATTATTGGGATCTGTGTGGTAAATTATAACGTCTTGTGGATCACATGAATAAACGAATTCAGTTATTTCTTTGTGACCTGCGTGGGTTGAGAATGAAAATTTTTCCCAATTAAGGGGTATGTTAACTTCTTTACCAAAAATGTCTAAACGTGACTTGGTTTGCAGTTTTCTACCTCCTGTGTCTTTTGCCTGATAACCAGTAAAGAAAATTTCATTTTCCATATTATGCCTTAGCCTGTTGAGATACCATATTGCTGGGCCGCCTTGCAACATACCTGATGTTGATATGATTACATCGGCTTCAAGGGCTTTTTTCCTATCAGATTTACTTGATACTCTTTTTGACCAGTTCCAAGCATCATTAAGTGCAGATGGGTTACGTAAAAATTGATTGTGTTCAAGGTGTAATTTGGTTATTCTTTTACCCATACCATCAATGTGAACATCAAGCTCGGGACAATTCTGGTGGAGTCGCATCATCATATCTTGCGTTCTACCGTTGGCAAAGGCTGGAATTAGAATAGTACCACCATTATCTGTTACTCTTATTACATTGTCAATAAACCTGGATAGTTCCAATTCTTGGTCTGCATGGTTCCTCCCGCCATAAGTTCCTTCAATGAATAATATATCTACATCCTCGGGTTTTGCTCCTTTTGTTAATGGAGAGTTTCTAGTATCAAAATCGCCAGTGAAAAGAATATTTTTGTCATCAGTTTCTACCTTTAACATACCTGCACCAGGAATGTGACCGGCGTTGAGTAATGTTAATTTCCAATTTTCTTGTATCCATGAATCGTTAAAATCATGGGTAATCCATGAATCCATAGCAATATCAATGTCTCTTTTATCCCAAGGAAGGGGATATTTTTCAATACTGCTTATTTTGTAACAATCATTCCACATCATACGAGATATTTCTGCAGTGAGCTCTGTACCATGTAAATTGGTGTTATAATTAGCAGGCAGCCATGGTGCCATTCCTAAATGATCAACATGTGAATGAGTGATAATTGCATTTTTTACAAATGGTGCTTCTTTTGGATATTTTGGAGGTGAAGTGGGAGCAATTCCATAATCTAGAAGCAGTCTATTTTTCGTTTTATCTTCTAAGACTACACCAACGTTACCTACTTCATTTCCACCACCAAGATAGTGATAGCGATACCCTGAATTAATCTGATCTTCAGAATATTCTGAGGTCCTACCTGGGTTGTAAAATACCATTCTGTATCATTATTGCTAAATTGTCATGTAACATTTAGTTGATGGATGAATAATAGATCCCACCCCT
>DAHU01000083.1:9591-9913 GCA_002495945.1 Euryarchaeota archaeon UBA13 | reverse complement strand
ATATATCAAGACCGCGATGCAGCAAGTGGTTTTTGAATTCGAGATAATGTCAAAAAATAATCCTTAATTCGTCACACAGAGTAAAAAATTGTCCCCACCCGGATTACTCAATAAAAACGCATTACGAGTGCCGTGGCGCCTCGCTAATTGACGGTCGAGAGAACCCTGTAATATTGGTTGTATTTCAGGCGCTAAACTGGCCCTTATAGTCAGTTTTCCAACCTCATGAGTTAAACAAATATCTACGAAATCATCGACTGTTTCAAGAGTGAGTTCACGGTGAATAATTTCTACTACCCGTCCCGAGGTAACAATTAGATTA
>DAHU01000083.1:2789-9222 GCA_002495945.1 Euryarchaeota archaeon UBA13 | reverse complement strand
CGGCGGCCACTTGATTTAATCCATTCATAGCTAGTACCAAATGATAGACTTTCAAGCCAACTATCCGCCAATCCAGATTCGACGAGTGCTGAATCAACAATCGTCATGTAAAGCCCTCGCTGGGCCATTATTGAGCGATTATTGACCTCAACACTTTCTGCATCGATGGGGCTTCCGCCCAAAATGATGAATGGCGGCGCTGTTGGGTCTGGAGGAATGCGAACGAACCGGCGCGGTGCGTTTGGATCTGCTACGGCACCGAGCCACAGGGCTAAACGATCTACTCGTCCTCTGCCACGGGAAGTCCACGTCCAGGTTTTGCCGATTCCTGGCCAATTGCTCTCAACTAGGTTTTCAACCTCAATCATCTGTTCCTTGGAAATTCTCGGTGATAAATCCAAAAGTATTGCTGGCCCCGATTCACTTTCTACCAAATATGGTCGCCATCCATCAAACACCTCATCTAGACGGGGTGCCATTTCTGACAAAGCATGAGCCCGGCTATTCCTCGGACGTGCAGGGTCCAAGTGAAGGAATGCCACTTTATCGCTATCAAGGCCTGAAGAGGTTAGCATGGTAATTATTTCAGATCCCTTTCGACCATCGCCAACGATGATTACGCTATCTTCAAGGCGCTTGATAGAATCGTTACCTCGCTCGGTGAAAATAGTGCGGAAATTAACAGCACTTGCTCTAGCTCTAGCCTCATTTAACTCGATCCCGACTATCGGTCGCTTGAGGATTTCTGAGTAGGCAGCAATTTGAATGCCGCTGCCGCAAGCACAATCCAAAATTATGCCATCGGATAGGGGAAAATCTCGTAGCATGATGGCACGGGATAAGGCTACTTGCCAAGGTGTTGCCAATGGTTTGCCTTCATCGGCATGAAAGAATCTAAATTTCTCAATCGAGGTTTTATCGGGATTATTCTCAAACAGCCCAGTGCTGGGCTCGGAAATAGGATGAATTATCCGAGACATGATATCACTCAGAAATTAGCTACATCTTCTCTATTCATCAAACTCTCAAACATAATTCCAGCCGCAGAAAAGGCGGCTTCAGCGCCTTCTTGGCGATCAACAATACTGATTACGGCAATTACTTCACAATCTGTATCCTGATGTATTCGTTCAACCGCTTTTATTGCCGAACCACCAGTTGTGGTAACATCCTCTACGATTACAATTTTGCCACCGGCAGATAGTGATGAACCTTCAATTCCGGGCGGGTTATTGGTCTTACGCCCGCCTCTTCCCTTTGGCTCTTTGCGAACCATGAAACCGCGACGCGGTGAATCCTTGGGTGACATTGTGACGGCAATTGCGGTTAACGGAACTGCCCCCAATTCAAGACCGCCAACAAAATCTGCGCCCAACTCATCCATGCGAATATTGAGCATCTCTCCGATTAAATGACTGGCTTCGGGGTGCATCATTACCGGCTTGGTATCGAAAAACCAACGTGATTGACGTCCACTAGCCAAGGTGAAAGCATCGTCACTACCGCCGTCAATAAATGCCAATTCTCGGACTAAGTCAACAAGTCTTGCCCATTTCGGATGATTTCGTATTGATTGTGCGGCGCTCATCAGTAATTGCTTGAACAAATGGGAAATGAACTTTCCTTGACAATATTACACTTCAGCCTGTTAAATCACGAGTGATTGCCTTTCCAGTATAACGCGTAGCAATTTTTGATAAGCGGCCGGCTTTCTTCTTACACAGTGGGAGTCATGTCGGATACGGTGAGTGTGCAGTCCGACCTGAATCCAATCGATGGATTGGACATTTCACGACTTGAAAATGAAATGAAAAATTACCAGCAGTGGATGGATGAAAGGACAGAGGATGCATATCGTATCGCTGAAGTTGCGAGAGCGAAAAATCTCGATTACAAGCCATTTGTCGAAATACCCCGAGCTGCTGATCTGGCTGGTCGTACCGAGAAGTTGTTGGTTGAGTACCTCGGTGAGTACGAGGTGGCTGAGGATATTCGCAAAATGCTTGCAAAACATGACCGTGAAACAACCTCAATGCTGATGGCTCAATCAGTGGCGCGCGGTTTTCGTGACCAAGGATATGACTTGGTTACGGCAATTGATGTTGGTCTTCGCGTCGGGTTAGCAATCCTAACGGAAGCGGTGCTTGTGGCACCGTTAGAAGGGATTAGCGAGGTCCGACTCCTCAACAATATCGACGGTTCACAATTTGTCTCGGTTCATTTCGCTGGCCCGATTCGAGCAGCAGGAGGGACTGCACAAGCGCTTGCTGTATTGATTGCTGATATGATTCGTATCGAGTTAAACGTTGGAAAATATCAACCCACTGACCCAGAGGTTGAACGAGTGAAGGAAGAATTTGGATTGTATCGAGGAAACCTCCAGTATCGGCCAAGTCCGGAAGAAATTGATGAGATTGTCAGAGCGTGTCCCGTTATGATAAACGGAGAATCCACCGAAAGAATCGAATGCTCGGGCTATGGAAATGTAAGAAATATCGATGAGGCTAGGATTCGCGGCGGCGTTTTATTGGTCATCGGTGAGGGGATGTGTCTCAAGGCTCCAAAAATCCGTAAACACACTGAAAGAATGAAGATTTCTGGATGGGATTTCATCAGTAAGTTCGCAGAGAAAGGCAAGAAAAAAGAAGACTTGGAAGAAGGGACGTTTAAGTCCAGACTAACTGAACCAATTACAAAATTCATGAACGACATCATTGCTGGAAGGCCTGTCTTTGGTGCGCCACAAGAACCTGGTGGCTTTAGATTACGATACGGTCGGGCAAGACCGTCGGGGCTTGCTGCTGCTTCTGTAAACCCTGCATGCATGTTAGCAATGGATGATTTCATCACCATAGGCACGCAGATGAAAATTGAACGGCCAGGCAAAGCCTGCGCAATCACTCCATCGGACAACACCGATGGTCCATGGGTGATTTTAGATGATGGGGCATTTGCTAGATGCGATACTATTGAGAGTTTCAATTCAGTCAAAGATCGGGTCAGAAACATATGGGATAACGGCGAAATTGTCATCGGCTACGGTGAATTCATGGAGAATAACAAGAATCTGGTTCCGGCAGGTTACTCGATGGATTGGTGGGCCAGTGACTTGATTGAAGAATTGAGTTCGCCAGAATTAGTAAAGGCATTTTGCTCAATTATGAATCTAACCTCTGAGCAATGCCCTACTGGCGTCCCAGGCCTATCAAGAGAACAATTTCCCGACATCAACCTCAGATTCAATATCCGGCTAAAGTGGCAGAGATTCCTGGTTGGGCAACAGCCTACTTGGGAACAAGCAAAAGCGATTGCTGAAAAATTCAAAACCTCACTACCACCTCCGCACAACCCTTGGTTCCTTGATTTGCCGATTGAGTGGACGCCTCAACTAATTGATTTATTGAAAGATGCAACTATCGAAGATTGTCCCCCCGATGCTAATCCTCACTTAATGCCAAAACGTGAAGAAAAATGTTTGAGAATCAAAAACGGAGTTGCCAATTGGGACGCCAGAATAATGTCTGAAATGTCTCCAGAGGAATTGTCAATTAGCAACTTAAATCAAACCCCAGGAACGCCCCATTCGATTGGTGAATTCATATTTGAAAACAAACCCGCTGCTGTCTGGAGTTTGCAGCAGCATGGCTTTGCCAAAGCCTGCGCCCTTACTCTTGGCCTAGGTCATCATCATGATGGCGATGATTTAGTTATCACCAGCGGTTGGTCTGCAATGATGGAAGGTTTCGGCTTTTCCATCGATGAGGACAAACCAATAATGATTGTTGATTCAAAGCAGGTTTTTGAAGACCGGATTAACAAATTAAGAACTGCAAAATCAATATTGGTAAAGGAAGAAAAACGCCTCGCAGAGTTGGAAAAAGAGCGCGCCATTCAACGGATATCTGCCGAAACAAATGCAAGACAGCAAGGTAAGACAATCGCTGAGACTGATGAAATAGGACGTATTGCAGCCGACAGCATCATAGATGAAGGACCGGAAAATGCCAGCAAATACTTAGCCTCACAAATAGATCGTGATGATTATCGCGTGGATGGCATCCTGCTTACAATCAAGAAAATTTCTAAGTTAAGGTGGCATCATTCAGCGCCAGTCAGAATAGGTTGTCGAATGGGTCGGCCAGAAAAATCGGCACCCAGAATTATGAATCCAATGGCGCATACACTATTTCCAATTGACCTCAATGGAGGCAACCAAAGATTACTGTCAAATGCGGCAAATAAACAAAGCATCCGCGTTCAATTAGGCCTTCGAACATGCACAACTTGTGGCAAAAAATCACCAATGTTGTCGTGTCACCACCGAAAAATGAATGAATACGGCGAAACCATGCCGGGTGAAAAATGCGGTGGAAGAACTGAATTCAAGAAAGATTTAGAATCTAACAGACGCAGAAGAGGTGAAATCACGACGGTACCAATAGCGTCAATGATAGAAGATGCGATGATTACGCTCGGGCTTGAGAGATTACCCTCCGCCGTAAAGTGTATGAAAAAGATAGCCAGCAAAAATCAAACCCCTGAGGCTTTGGAGAAGGGTTTACTTCGAGCCAAACATGATATCCCAGTATTTCGCGACGGAACTGTTAGATTCGATATGAGTGATGTACCAGTGACACACTTTAAGCCAAAAGAAATTGAAGTGTCGTGGAAAAGGCTGGTTAATTTAGGATACACTCATGATTATCTTGGTGAGGAGCTAACTTCTGATGACCAAATGCTTGAATTATTTCCGCAAGATTTTATCGTTGCCAAGAACGCAAGCGAATATTTCGTTAGAACTGCACAGTTTGTCGATGAACTATTAGTTCGTTATTATGGACTAGAGCCATACTACAACGTTTCGAATGCTGATGACTTAGTTGGGCACCTAATCTGTGCTTTAGCGCCTCACACTTCAGGTGGAGTTTTGTCGCGTATAATTGGCTGGGCGGATTGTTCGGGAGGGTATGCACACCCATTATTCCACGCTTCAAAAAGAAGGAATTGCGATGGCGATGAAGATGCTATAATGTTGCTCATGGACGGTCTGTTGAATTTCAGTCGCGAAATTTTACCGGCTAATCGGGGCGGGCAGATGGATGCGCCCCTGGTCTTAACCACTCGGCTGAACCCAACAGAAGTTGACAAAGAAGCGCTAAACGTTGACTCGGGATGGTACTATGAGCGCGATTTTTACGAGGCGACCCAAGATTGTCCGCATCCAAAAACCATTGCCAATAGAATCGATTTTGTTGAGCGAAGACTCGAATCTGTTGCCGCAGTAAGGGGTTATGGATTTACTCATGACTGTGCATCGATATCTGCGGGTCCGGAACTCTCCGCATACAAGACTCTTGATACCATGGTAGACAAGATGAACGGACAACTTGATTTGGGACACAGACTTCGAGCGGTAGATGTTAGAAAAGTTGCATCAAGCGTGATTCGTTCACACTTTTTACCAGATCTTAGAGGTAATCTCAATGCCTTTGCAAGACAAAAAGTAAGATGTCTCAAATGCGGACATTCATACCGCAGAATACCCATTTCAGGGAAATGCATCCAACAAAGTAATGCTAATAATGCCGGATTTGGCTCGCTTGGAATTGCCAAATCTCATGGCGATTTGTGTAACGGAAATCTTGCGCTGACCGTTTCTGAAGGAGCAGTAAGAAAATACATCAAAGTTACACAGCACGTTATGGAGAAATATGGCGTCGATACCTACACCAAGCAAAATGTAGAATGGTTGGCAAATAGCACAAACTCGCTGTTCCAAAACGACCGAGCAAGGCAGTTATCGTTATCTGATTTCTTATGATTACTTGACTGAGGGTCCTGTCATTTGTTCTGGCCTTACCCATTCATCAAATTCTTCGTTTGTTAGATAGCCTAGCTCCAAAGCGGAAGCACGTAATGTCAAACCGTGTTGGTGAGCATTTTTCGCAATTTTTGCGGCTTTATCATAACCTATGTGGTTGTTCAATGCTGTGACGAGCATCAAGGAATTTTCGAGATGATTGCTAATACTATCGTGTACTGGTTCGAGGCCTTCAACGCAATTTTCGCGCATCGAGCGACAGGAGTCTGTTAACAGACGTACTGAATGTAATAGATTGTGAATCATCATCGGTTTGTAGACATTCAACTCAAAATTTCCTTGTGAACCACCAACCGTTATTGCTGTGTGGTTACCCATTACTTGGCAACAAACCATAGTCATGGCCTCTGCTTGTGTTGGATTGACTTTGCCGGGCATAATTGATGACCCTGGTTCATTTGCTGGTAGCGCAAGTTCGCCAAGTCCACATCGTGGGCCTGAACCAAGCCATCGAATATCGTTCGCTATTTTCATTAGACTGACTGCTAATGTATTCAAAGCTCCACTGGCTGCTACAACAGCATCATGTGCGGCTAACTGAGCAAATTTATT
>DAHU01000083.1:0-2466 GCA_002495945.1 Euryarchaeota archaeon UBA13 | reverse complement strand
TCAGCACTGACAAAACTCAAGCCCGTTATGTTAGAGATTTCATCAGCCACCATCTGAGCAAACAGAGGGTGTGTGTTCAAACCGGTGCCAACAGCAGTGCCGCCCAATGCTAATTCAAACAAATCATCCAAAGCAAAATCTAGTCGGCGTAAATCTGCATCCAACTGAGCAACCCAGCCCGATACTTCTTGGCCTAATGTCAATGGAACTGCATCCATCAAATGCGTCCGCCCAATCTTGACTATCTCTGACCATTTTTGCGCTTTGGAATTCAGAGCATTCCTCAATGCTCGAACGCTTGGTAGTAAATCATGTACGAAGGCTTCGGCTGAAGCAATATGCATTGCTGTTGGAAAGGTATCGTTCGATGACTGGGCTCGATTCACATGGTCGTTTGGATGGACTGGGTCTTTCGATCCAAGCACACCGCCTGCTATTTCTATGGCTCGATTTGCAATTACCTCATTCGTATTCATATTGGATTGTGTTCCGCTCCCTGTTTGCCAAATTCGCAGTGGGAAATGGTCGTCTAAATCTCCATCAATTACTTCTTGGGCTGCTTTGATGACCAATTGGCCCACATCTGAGTCTAGTTGTTTAAGCGCCACATTCGTTTTTGCTGCCGCTTGTTTTAGAATTCCGAAAGACCGTATTACTCCTCTTGGCATTGTATCATTACCGATGTCAAAATTGATTAATGATCTCGCGGTTTGACAGCCATAATATCTGTCACTAGCAACCTCAAGGTCTCCCATTGTGTCACTTTCAATTCTCACTCCAGTGGTAGTATTTTTTCTTGGTTGGGCAGCCTTTTCTATTCTTTGCTTCTTTTGTGGGTTTAGAGCACTATCAATCATCTTAGCAATTGTTGCACTACGGCCTAATTTACCTTTACCGACACTGCGATCAAGTCTTATCGCTAAGTCTTCAGGTATGCTTATACTGATTATTCGCCTATCTCCTACTCTATGCTTGGACATAGTAAGCGCTTAATAATTAATTATTAAATAATATCTATGGTTCGAATTCAGGGCCAATGCCCACTTTAATGTTGTAGTTATCCCAGTACCCACGATACATCAATCGAGTCTGGAACGGCATAGTTAATTGGCCATGCGAAGTTACTGCGATTAAACCCCCTCTGCCACCTAATGGTGCAACATCGTCAAGCACCTTATCTGCTGATTCAGTCAGTTTGCCACTCGAATGATAACTTGTTGCAAGACTATGAGCTGCACAGGTGCGAATGTAGGCTTCACCGACGCCTGTACAGGAAACTGCTATTGTATCATCAGACCACGTTCCTGCACCAATGATTGGAGTGTCTCCAACCCTGCCAACGGGTTTACCGGTCATGCCACCAGTTGATGTCGCTGCTGCAAGATTGCCGTTGCTGTCAAGTGCTACTGCCCCAACAGTACCCATACCTTCATCAGAAAATTCGGTAGAAACTCTACCTTCTAAATCATGGTCGAGTACAGAATCGTCTTCATCAGTTGTTCCTGGATTTAATTTGCTTTGCTTCCATTGATTCCATTGTCCCTGTCTAAGTTCGGTCTTGAGCCAATCTTGACTAACCTGTTCTACTCCGGAAAGTATGCCAAAATCGTCCGCAGCTGAACTATTCAGCATTACTGGCCAGCCTCGTTGTAAAATAAAATTCGCGGCCCTGATTGGGTGTCGCAGTTTTGTGACATTGATTACAGATCCAGCTGCTTTGTCGAGGCCACGCATGATTGACGCATCCATGGTAATTGAGCCATCTTCGCCAATTACTGAGCCTTGTCCCGCATTGAATAGGGGTTCATCCTCGAGCATTTCTACCGCTAATGTAACGGCTTCTAGGCAATCGATTTCGCCGCTTTCTAATCTCCTTCCTACGACCTTTAGCACCTGCTTCATGCAATCAATTCGTCCAGGGTCAAGCGGGGTTTTACCGAGCCATGGCCCATCACCACCAGCACCGCCGTGGATAACTAATATTGCCATGCTCACTGTACAACTGTGCAACTGATTATTTGTTGCGGTTCTGCTGGCCTGTCGCCTGGAAGTTTTCTACATCTTTCAATTGCGGATACAACATCCATACCGTCTACCACTTCGCCAAACACTGCGTGATTACCATTCAGCCATGGTGTAGCAACTGTGGTTAGGAAAAATTGGGAGCCCCCGGTATTTCTTCCAGCATTTGCCATCGATAGGACTCCTGGGCGGTCATGCTTCAAAGCCAGAGCTGATGCTTCACAAGGGATTTGCCAACCAGGGCCGCCTGTTCCGGCTCTACGTGACATTGGATCTTTTGAGTGTGGGCAACCGCCTTGAATCATAAAATCTTCAATCACTCTATGAAAATGTAAGCCGTTATAATGGCCCATTTCTACTAATTTTACAAAATTTCCAACGGTTTCTGGCGCCTCGTCTGCGTATAACTTGATTAGGATATCTCCTGCACTTGTCTTCATCATT
>DAHU01000136.1:14008-19221 GCA_002495945.1 Euryarchaeota archaeon UBA13 | reverse complement strand
TTTGTTGCTTGGTGGTAGAATCGCATAAGGTGTCTGATGGAAGGGGCCCTTTAGTACGAGAGGAACGAGGGCTCGGGGCCACTAGTTTACCAGTTGTCTGACAAGGCAATGCTGGGTAGCCACGCCCTGAAGGATAAGAGCTGAAAGCATCTAAGCTCGAAGCCACCCCATAGACGAGACACCTCAGAACGCTCGTAAAAGACGAGATGATAGACTGCGGATGTAAGTACGAAGCTTCGGCGACGTATTCAGTCCAGCAGCACTAATGTTCGAGCATCTTTTTTTCGTATGTATCCGCACCGCGAGTGCTCTTCGTCTAGTAATTCATGCCAATTCGCTGCGACCTATGTCGCATCCATATCCGATTCGAGAGAAGATGGGTGCACGGTCATAGCGGTGGTGTTTACCTGGTCTCATTCCGAACCCAGAAGTCAAGCCCATCTGCGTCTATCCCAATACTGTGGTACGAGAGTCCACGGGAAAGGAAGTCACTGTGCCCCTCTTCTTTCACTCGATTCCTCTAAACTTGGCCGGTGCCTTTACGGCACCGGCCTTTTTTTATTTACCAAGGGCTTACTTTTAGAACTCGAAGACATAGCAGGGATGATTGAGATGACGATTGACACTGCTGACATATTTGGTAGTGACCAAATTGGCATTCATGTTGCTTGTATTGGACAATATGTATTTCATCCGCCTGAATTGACTCCACCAGTCAAGGAGAAAATAGATTCAGTTCTTGGTCTTGAAACTGTAGAGTTAACTATTGGCGGTTCTAACTTAGTCGGAGCATTACTCTCTGGAAATTCTAATGGAATGGCCGTAGCAGATATTGCAACCGAGTCTGATATCGACATTTTAACCTCATATGGTGATGTTATCGTTATGGAAGGCGGTGTAAACACTGCCGGTAATTTACTGTTGGTTAACGAAATGGGCGTTGTCGCAAGTCCCAGCATTCCGGAGGATGGATTGGAAATAATTTCTGAAGTCATGAAAGTTGATGTCTTAGCATCGACCATAGCTGGGCAAGATGTAGTGGGTTCGTTAGGAGTTACTAACGATCAAGGTATTCTGTTACACCCAGACGTCACTCCAGATGAGGTCTTACTAATTGAACAAGTGATGAAAGTTCCACCTATGGTTGGCACAGCATGTTTCGGCTCACCCTATGTAGGTGCAGGCATTTGTGCGTCTAATGACGGTGCCTTGGCTGGAACAGAAACAACCGGTCCTGAGATGAATCGTATAGAAGACGCATTGGGATTCCTTTGATACACCTGTGAAATGTTCAAAGGCCTAATTGTGTCAAAGCAACTCATGGGCGAGATGCTGTATCAGGGTAAAGTCAAGCAAGTTTGGTCAACAGATGACCCGGACATTTTGGAATTTAGATTTACAAATCAAATCTCGGTATTTGACCAAATAATTCCATCACTAATTCCAAGAAAAGGAGAATCGCTAAACCGAACCACGGCTCATTGGTTCAAACTAATTGAAGAAGAGGGTATATGTGGTACTCACTTGGTTGAGGTAAACGCAGCAGATCGTTGTTTGGTTAGAAAAGTCGAAGTTATCAAAGAGCCAGGAGCAATTCCAAGAGATATGGAATGGGTATTTGTTCCCCTGGAAATCATTTGTCGACACTATCTATCCGGTTCGGCGTGGCGCAGATTCCAACGTGGTGAGTTGACTGCAGAACAATTAGGGGTATCGCCAGATTGTGAATATGGAGCAAAATTGAATAAGCCTTTCTTGGAGGTAACCACAAAGTTTGAGAAATTTGACAGAAACATCACCATAGAAGAGGCGTTAGAGATTTCCAATATCACAGAAGAGGAACTTAATGCGATATTCGATGTGGTGCTCAAAGTTGATGCTTTGATTGAAAGAGAGGCAGGAAAGAATGGTTTAATTCATGTTGATGGGAAAAAAGAATTTGCCTTGGGGCCTAATCGAAAAGTTGTCCTTGTCGATACATTTGGAACCTTGGATGAGGATAGATGGTGGGACGCTGAGGCCTATGCTAACGGTGAATGTATTGAGTTGTCAAAGGAATTTGTTAGAACTCATTACATCGAGACCGGTCATCAAGCAGAATTGAAGCAAGCAAGAGATGCAGGTACAGAAGATCCACCAATTCCAGAACTACCACAAAGCGTCATTGATCAAACCGCAGAATTGTATGCATCGATGTATGAGCGATTAACTTCAGAAAATTTCTGATTACATATGTGCTCTGTGCATAATCCCAGAGTCGATTCTTTCCGCTGCTCTTAACATGGCGAGAAGATGCTTGATAGCATCTCTAACCCCACCGTCTAGCGGTTCATCTGACGCAACAGACCAGTTACGGCCAGCCGATAGCCTACGCAACTCTGTTACTTCATCTAAATTGAGGAAACCAAGTATGTTCATGCCTCCTTTGCCACCGGAGAAACGGGCAATACTGTAGTCTTCAAGCTGGTTAAATGTTGATAGTTTTTGCAATAATTCTATCATTCTTGAAAATATTTTATTTGCATCTTTTACTCTTGAATTTGGTCGTAAAAACTCAATTAGATAGGTAATTAGTGAACCATTACCATAAGGGAATCTACCAAATCTTTCTCGCTTCAAACTCTCACCGATAGACATTGGTTTACCTTCTTCGTCAGTGTTAATCGAACAGAGAAATAGCAACATTGCATCATCCCAAGTGATTTCCTCGATAGCCATCGGGTTAGTTAGACCTTGTTGGGTGAGCCTTTGTGATAATGTAGGTCGTGTTGACAATAATTTTTGCCAGGATTTGGTTTTGTCCTCTACAGCCGAACTTAGTATCTCAGCAACACTCAATGCTATTTCACCATCACAAGAGTGGAGTGTGTAAAACGCTGTGGTTGTGCCAGCGGCCTGTTCTAGGTCCATGTTCGATGCAAGATGCCAACTGAATTAATACCTTGCAATCAGTCTTTGAAGAAATCTGCCATCCTATCGCTAATTGGTCTAGTGTCTACTGGCGCATCATCACCCATCATTTCGTCTCTTAGTGATGCTAACCTACCTGAAGCGGTAGATTGGTCCTCCGTAACATCGATCGATTCCTCGATATCCTCTTCATCAGGAATCTCTATTACTTCTTCTTCGACGAAATCTTCTGAAAATTCGATACTGAAATCATCGATTTCTTCACTAACAGGAGCAATAGTTTCTTGTTTAATTGGCGCAGGTTGTTCTGTGGATGTTGATTTGTCTACTTCACGTGATGTAGGTGGTTTGCGGTCACGTGGTACTAGCAGGCCGAGGAAATATGCCACTCCAAGCACCAACACTGTGGTCAATATGCCGAAGAAAATCTCAGACCTTTCAATGATTTCTGACTGCTCTGCTTGGTAAAATGCCTGTGCGGTGTCGTCATCAGGATTATCATCGATATCGTAAGGTGAAGCACAAGAAAGTTCGGCCCTTATCAAATCATCATTGTCAAATACACCTGGGTCGCTGATTTCAGTAATTTCAGCATACTTTGTACCTGCTATGTCGATAATTAGTGTCTGACTCCAAGAGTTGTCAGGTGAATCAAGATATATTGAACATGTCACTCCTGCTAATCTCTCATAAGATGATCTTGTAATCGAGATTCTTATGTCTCCGTTTGCTGATAATTCAAAGATTCCTACGTTCCAGCCGTCGGCTCTTGCAACTGTGTCGATTGTCTTTTCAGCAATTTCCCTTCCATAGGAATCAATCACTAACAAAGTCAGTGACAATTCCCCAGCACTGGGTTTCCAATTTGCCGGCACAATATCAAAACCAACAGTACTGCCTTGAGAAATCGAAAATTGATTGGTGTCTAAACTTACGCTTTGTCCGTCATCTGTAAACAATAATATCGTGCCAGTAAATCTCTCTGTCTGTGGTGCGTTCAAATTGCATGTCGCAATTTTGTCGTTGATTGTAACGATACCAAGTTGACTCAATGCCGTTGAATCGAAGGTGCAACTTGCTGAAAATTGTGGTAGTGAATAGCCTGCGGAATGAATGTAATATTCAGCAGTACCATCCTGTGAATTCAAGGTGATGTTTTGGACACTACTCGGTATTGTAACCATTAATTTATCATCTGATATCTGAATACTTGGCGGTAGCGTCAGGTTAGTGTCAGTAACCGATATACTTGCAATATTATTCACTATCCCAGATATAACCGGCGATGATGTGAAGGCAAAAATAGACTCTGCAATCGGTATTGAAATAGTTTGAACACCAAGAATTGGATGTCCAACTTCCACAGTAACTGATATTGAGCTTCCATCCCAACTTTGTGGGGCCGTCAAACCAATAGGCAAACCAATAACTTGATTCGGTGAGATAATCATCTGTTCCGGATATGATGCAGACCATCCAGTAGGCAAATTACTCATCGTGATTGATAGTACGGCAAGGTCATTTCCAGAATTTTCTACCCACGCTGTTGGCATGCTTGTGATAGTTTTGTTGACTAACCAGTCCCCTTTAGAATATAGGTCTATACTTGGTGTAGTGCCAACTCTTACCGGCACTTCTTGAATTGTTTGACCAGAACCATCGCCATCAGATACCCTGAGCCTTAACACGCCAACTTCACCAGCGACTGCATTTTCCGGCGGGGTTACAAAAATGGTAACAGTTGATTCTCCAAATGGTTCGACTGAATCTCCATTTTGAGGTACTGATATGTTCCATCCCTCGCCAGCTTTGCTATACCAAGGTTGACGGGCAAGGTTACCCAAATGCTCAACGTTTAGTGTGAGGTTTTGGCCGGCAGAATCGATGATGAGATTTGTCTCTGAAAGGTTCAGTCTCCATCCAGAAATTTGTTGAACTGTGAACGTTAAGGAAATATTACTTACATACAAATCGTTAGAAAATAAGTTTAGAATTACCGTAGCAGTTGTGCCACTCCATGCATTATGAGGCGCAGTGATTGAAAATTCCATGGTTTCTGTACCATTTACTGGAATATCTTGTTTAGAGTTGTTTTCAGCACTCCAAATACTGTTATCATCCGCATAATAGTTTAGACTGAATGAGGGGGAGACTACGATACTGTCTATCGCATTACCTGTATTTTCCACTGTATAATTTAGCACCAGTGTCTCTGATGGTAATATGTCGTGTTGCAAACCATCATCAAATGTGACATTCCAGCTATGATCCGGTTCTGCCTCAACCAATAAGTCGACGATTGA
>DAHU01000136.1:10696-13632 GCA_002495945.1 Euryarchaeota archaeon UBA13 | reverse complement strand
TGAGCCGGAGTATCCTCTGATAAGGTCACATCAACCGTTGCAATTGTACTGGCGAGCGGTCCTAATGTGCGTTGTGGGTTATATTCCACAAGTTCAACTACTGGAGGTTTGCTCATATTAGGTGCTGCTACCACTTCACTACTTAGCAAAAATTCATCCTCACCGTTGCCAGGATTTTCTAATCTCAACAACACTTGATTGGTAATTTCCACAACCATAGATATTGGTTCTCCCGCCAAATTTGGCGTTGGTTGAACAATCGTCGACGCACTGCGATATACTTGCAACACGTGTAAGGTAAAGTATAATCCATGATAATCGTCAAATTCTGAACTGGTTGAAAAGTAGTGTCTCTGAGGTACTGCGTTGACTGGCAAATCAAGGTATAAGTTGCCTGAAAATGCATCACCGGGATTGCCACTGGCCTCAATACTGCTGCCGTCATAAGACAAATCTCCATCAACACTCCACAACCAATTGGAATGAACCATGCTAGCAGATACTGTATTCCACGACATCATGCCATCTGCAGGTATACTTCCTTCGACAGACCATTGTAAGGTTTGATTAGGTAGGGTGCGTTGGTGGATTTGCTGTACAGTAACTGAAGTTGCAGACAAGTTCACTGATAAGTCTTCACACAGTGTATCTTGTCCACTACCGATGCACATTGTCATCGTGGTGGTAGTTACTGAACCTGGTTGTACTGAACTAGGAGTGTACAGGTTGACAAATAATTCCTGTTTCTCGCCTGGAGCAAGATTTAGCGAGAATATCTCGGTACCACCCGCATCATGAAGCGTTGGTGTGCCACCCCACGATGGCGCAGTCCAGTCGATTGAAGTGGTTGATTCGTAGGCATTGCCGAGGTTTTCTACCATCATCCAAGCCGTTGCTGTGTGTCCTGGTCTACCGAAACCTTCCGTATTGTCAAGCCCACTTGGACCGACTATTGACAGGCCTCGAGTTCGAAGAACCTCGATTGGTAAGATAGAATCAAAGTATACTGAGGGGTCACTGTCTAAAGTTAAAGTTAGGGTCACGTATGAATTATCATCTCCAAGAGCTGATTGCGGTATACTTGCTAAGAAATCAAATTGTTGCGAAATTCCCGGTATTAAATTAGGATTAGAGTTTTGATTGCTTGCTGGTGTAATTGACCATTCGCTGGGTAAGTTTGAGTCATCCCAAGAAAAAGTCCAGTCTTCAGTTCGTGAGCCAGTCGCCAGCATTGATACGGTGATAGTTTCGGTTGTACCCGGTGAAATTCGAGGGATATCATTTGGAATGTCTATTTGCGCTTCGTATGGTTCCACAACAATTAGGTCTATGTTTGCTCGATTGTTATCTTCACGTGCTTCTGTCAAGTTACTGTTTATGTCCAAAATTAGTTCGAAACTATGAATCCCAAGTTCTGCCGTTATGTCCACACTAAAAGTATACGGCCCACCATTACCCGTAGGTGCTACAGGTTCTACATCAGAGAATCTTTGACGAGTAATTTCATTTCCATTTTGTTTTATGACAACATCTAAGTCATCTTGGTTATCCAAAGTTCCTATGTTGCTAAACTGTCCAGTGACTGTTACGGTATCGCCGGGGTCGGGTTGACTTGGATTGAAACTTATACCTCTGTTATCACTAAGAGGTGCGAAGTCTGCAACATTTTGTGAAATTAGCGTGTCTCCGATCAAAATATCAAGAGTTCCATCATTGTCCATATCAGCGATTGCCGGTGCAGACCATACCCGATGTGGCATCCCCAGCGGAGATGACCAGCCATCAGATACTTCAGACGAGGTGCCATCTTCACCGTCAAATGCCCACAAACGCTTGCCAAATGGGACAATTAATTCTGGGAAAGCATCACCGTTGATGTCCATCCAAGCAGGCGGCGATACTCCGATTTCATCATTATCGTTGCCACTTCCTCGCTGCATATCTTTAGACCATTCTTTGATTGGGGGATCGGATGTAATATCATGACAACCAGCCATGCCTTTGCGATTGAAAGAGACGCTTGATTCAGAATACCAAGTTACCCAACAGAGACGGTCATGTATGCCATCACCATTGGTATCTATGGGCAATGGTTGCGAATCTGAGTAGCCGTTTGGAGTGCGGAATTCGAATATTTCATCGGTGGAAGTCATCTCCATAGCAACAAATCTCGCACCATTTCCAGCTGTCCGACCATTGGCATCAGTTGGTATGGTTAGAATCATTTCTGGAGCGTCATCATTGTCTAGTTGCACCACTATTGGACCTGGGAGCCTTAATCTTGGTGCATCCGAATCTGAATCTGTGCCGCTGACCGATACCCTTTCCCAATCAAGAGAACCTGATGCGCCATCAATGCGCCATATCCACATGTTTCCGGAGTTAGAGTCGATGGTGGTTAGAACCACTGCGGTTGAGTCATCATCCAGCATACCCCATGTAGGGTCTGATGGATGTGTGCCACGGTCTAACACCACTTCCCAATCGAAGTCGTTAGGGGTAGATGTCGAAAGTGACAAAGCTGCTACTGTTGGGTTGTCGGAATTCTTGTCAACTATGGCTAATACTAACTCTGCACTCCCATCCAAATCTAAGTCAGCCAACAGGGGTTGAGTTATTGATTTGTGATTGCTTTGTGAGGTTGGGAAATGCGGACTGTCAATGCCTATCGAGTAATCTGAATCACTGTATGACCAAACCTTCTCATTTTCATGTCCCGATTTGACCCACCCGGATTCTGAGCAGGTTAACTCCGGTGACCACACATCAATTTCCAAACTGGAATCCGTATCATAAACCAGAATAATTTCCTGCTTATTATCACCATCAATATCTGTTATCATCGGTGTGGATCTAATTGTTTGAGTTTGGCCCACATCGACTTCCCAAGCCGTCTTTGCATCATCACCTGTGATGATACTCATCGTGCTGGAGCC
>DAHU01000136.1:0-10367 GCA_002495945.1 Euryarchaeota archaeon UBA13 | reverse complement strand
GAGTCACTGGAAATAATTACCGCGAAAAGTTCGCCGTATCCGCAGCGCTCAATTGCTGCTGGTGTGGCAGTAATGCTCGCAGAAAAATCTCCAATTATCGAACCATATGCGTCAGCACCATCCAAATTATCTAGCGCCACCCAGTTGACGGTTGGGGAATCAATAATGCCAAAATTTGTCACATTTTGTACGCTACCAGTTCCCGGGCCCCCGTTCGGACCGTGTGTTGGCATCGTGCCGTTATGTGTCGGGACTCTGGAATATTGTGCCCATGGTTGTGAAAGTGAGTCCCATGCATTTGTCGTGGTATATGATACAACATCCTCTTCAGTTAATTCCGGGGCTTTATCAGCGCTCATGTAGCCTGAAAGTGGGGTAAAAAACATCAGCAATACCAAGAATATAGCCTGCTTTGCCCGCCATGTGTTCAAGGCTTTCGCAGGTGACATGACATCGTGTGTGACAAAGGGGTTGTTATGACTTATGGCAATAAGTATGTTCAATGCATCAAATTTTGCCTGTTTTCTCAACAGCCAATAGGCCTCAGTAACCTATCAAATCCGTTTCCATTAAATAGGGGTCTCCGGTGGCCAACTTGACTACGGTCGATTCTATCCCGAGGTAACACCGGTGAAGGACAGAATAGCATGCTATTCTTCACCAGTTCCTTTGAGTCGGCCAAAGGATGTGAAAAGATGTACAAAATTGTCACTAAGGAGGATACTATTCGTATCCCAGCGGAATACATGCGCAAAGGACAATCACTCGACCAGCACATCGACAGACTGTCCATGACAGCCTTCGAAGGTCGGTTTGATGATGATAACAGATTTGTTTTGGTTACAACTAACCATCAACCACTCGGCCGTGGAAGAATTATCCACGGTGATGGAGCAATATATCAAAGAGTTAGATTTGACGCCGTCTTATTCTGCATGGACGATTACGAAATCGTTGAAGGTGTAGTTTCTGAGGTCAACGAATTCGGTGCATTCGTTAGAATTGGGCCAATGGAAGCCTTACTACACAAATCCCAAATCATGGACGATACCGTTGACGCTAACGTTGGTATGGGATGGATAGAAGGAAAGCAAACCGGCCGCAGATTGCAAATCGGTGACTCGATTAGAGCTAGAATAGTTTCACTATCTCCAGACACTAGCGACCCTAGAAGATCAAAAATCGGATTAACAAGTAAACAACCGGGTCTTGGTTGCCACGTCTGGATTGACGAAGACAATAATGAGTGAGGTGAATAATTATGCCGAAAAATCCGTTTGCATGCGCTGAATGTAGTGTTATTCTACCAGACCCAGAAAAGAAAAATGAGATTCCCCAGTGTAACAGGTGTCCAAGTGCTCAAGTCACTACTGATTGGCAAGGCTATGTCATAATCATGGACCCTGAACGCTCTGAAATTGCTAAGCGATTGAATGTCGACAGACCAGGCAAATATGCACTCAAGGTAAACACAAGGTAAGGTGACAGAAATGGAAATTGTTGAAAGAATGGAAAACAAATTATTGAGCCGTGTCGAAATTAAATTCAGCTTGAGGCACAGCGGAAAAGCAACCCCATCACGAAAAGAGGTAATGGATTTGGTAAAGACACTTGAGCCTAAATCTAACCCCGAATATATCGTTATCAAAGATTGCAATACTCGATTTGGTCAGCCCTTAACAACTGGTCTGGCCTATATTTACGATAACGAAGAATCGATGAAAGTTGAACCCGATTATATTCACAAGCGTCACGAGCAATTCCGTGCTGCTAAGGAGGAACCGGCCGCTGCAGAAGAGGCAGCACCAGCAGAATCTACTGAAGAAGCCGCTGACGAAGGAGGCGATGAATAATGGGAGATGGACCAAGCACAGCAGCAAAGTGGAACAAATACGCAATCGATGAAGATGGCAAACTCGTACGCAAAGCAGAATATTGCAAATTGTGCGGACCGGGTGTTTTCATGGCAATACACGCTAACCGTAAGTCGTGTGGCCGTTGTGGTTACACCGAAATGAACGAAGAGTAATCTCATTCATTGCCTGAATCGATTACATCCCACTTTCCGTCATTGCACAGATACAAACCGTTCTGTGCATCAATGAAAACAGCAATCTCTGCTAATGCTATTCTATTGTGTGTCGTTGGTGATACAAACAGAAGTTCACGCCATCCCGCAATATGCCAACCTTCCTCAGTTTCACTCCACTCAGCGTAACTAATTGGCCCTGACAACTTTGCGTTCAATACGATCTTTCCCTCTTCATACAACGCAATGTTAGAGTTGTTGTAGAGTAGCAAATACTTATTCTCATGTTTGTAAACTTGGTTTAGATATCCATCAAGTGAAAGCGTTAATTGTTCAATTATTTTTCCAGTATTTACATCATATCGAATCATGCCACCACCTTTGGACCAAATTTCAAAATAGTCATCATCACATGTTGTAGCAACAGTATCCATGGCCCGTGGTATCTTGGCTAAACTAGGCCAATTTGGTTCAGGTGAGCGCCAGTTCTCAGTTGCTTTCACGCTTAGATTGTATACGCCACGTCTCCACAGTACGAAGGAGAAGGAATTATTGTTGGCTGCGAGTGATAGTGGCTCTGCGTCAAGTACGTGTGACCACTCAGTGCCGACAGGGTGCAGAGACTTATCGATGGTTCGACGCACTCGTAAATCTCCACGATTGACACCTTCTGAGAAATCATTTTCAAGGCTTATCGCCGCCATTCTTGCCAATAGAAGCTCTTGGTCTAACCATGTCGCAACAAGTGTATTGTCTATCACAACAGCATCTCTAATTGGCGTTGGAAATGGTCTGGCTGGATTTCCCAGTAATTTTCCTTCAGTATCGATTTTTTGTAGATGACCGTCTACTCCAACAACAATGTATCCACCATCAAATCGTAGGATTTGCTTCGGCGTGAAGGACAAATCATCTGGTATACCCCACGCCATGTACAGACCAAATGATTGCGGTTTGTCAAATCTCGTATGGAAAGAAATCAAAAATAGCCACATCACCAGATAAATATGGCCAGCCGGCAAGTTTCGATGATTGCTGTCAATGCTGGTGACATAGCTTCATATAATCAGGCCAAGTATCTTCTAAAGAAATTTGACTGGCAAGAACTAGGTGAGATTGAAGGCAAAATTGCTTACCAGTACAATGACATTAGGATGTGGATGTTTGAAGGCGGTATTCTATATGAAGATAATATCGACATGAGATGGCAGGATAATACCAATGAAATTGTTACTGAGGTGATATTTCCGTCAAGACATGCTGCTGCTAGCGGTAAGCCATCACTCACCTTACATCCTATCGGTATTCCACATCTTGAAGTTGGGGAAACTCCACCATTCGGCGGCAAATCAGGGTTCGCGCCACCACCTTCGACTCGATTATCATCTTGGTGGAAAATGCTGCAATCTTATTATGCAAATACAGATTTGGCCAATCAATTCGAATTGACCTTAGAAGTGACGCATCACGGGCCTTGGTTAGACGTTCCTGCACTGTTTATCGAAATAGGTTCAACAGAAGCAACATGGCCAAATGAAGATGCGGCAGAATTGCTAGCCGAGATAATTGCCGACGGTATGGCATTTGAATCAGAATGCCACATCGGCTTATGGGATAGCAAAGAGAATGCGGACGATTTGGTATTAGTTACCTTAGGCGGTGGGCACTACGCACCACGAGCTAACAAACTAGCGTCGTTAGACGGGGTGTGGCTTGGTCATATGTTAGCAACCTATGCGTTACCATTTGTCAAATCTGATGATGAAACTCAGCCACCTGGTGGGACTTGGAAGCAATCGATTGATTCTGCTATTTCAGCAACAAAGCAGGCCTTTCCCAATGGGAGAATAGTTTGTTCTATGGACAAAAAAGCGTTTAGAGGATGGCAACGTCAAGCGATTAGAAACCACTTGGCCGAGATAAGCATACCGTTGTTAACAACGAAACAAATTCTTGAGGAATTGGCCAAATAAACACAAGCCTCATGAATCTCCTTACAAACCACCTATTGGGGTTGCTATGACAGGGTGGTTTTCGAGGCTCGTTGTCAGTATGACAATCCGGATGCCAAAGTGGTTTGTGGGATGGGTTTCCCGTCGTTATGTCGCTGGTAATACCATTGAAGATGCGATTAAAGTTATGCAGAGATTAAGCAAGGAGGATGCTTGTTTTACTGTTGATGTGCTCGGTGAGGAAATCTCAACCATGGCTGAAGCCCAATACTTCTATGATGAGTATTCAAGGCTAATTGAAGCAATTATAAGCAATAATATTGATTCAGATTTAAGCATCAAACCAACTGCTTTTGGTTTGCTCATCGATCGTGATAAAGGCTATCAGAATATCAAAAACCTAGTTGCAATGGCTAACGATCATGGTATGTTTGTTCGCTTAGATATGGAGGACCATCGAGTTACTCAAGCAACCATTGATGTCGTGGTCGATTTGCATAAAGAAGGGCTGACCAATGTAGGTACAGTCTATCAGGGCCGATTATTCAGGACATTAGACGATATCGATTATCTAGAAAACAAACTCGGGCCTGCAGCAGATTATCGAATTTGCAAAGGAATTTATCTTGAACCAGAGGATATTGCCCATTCTGGTTACCATGAAATTGTCAGCGCAACCAATGCCAGTATCGATAAAATGCTAGCTGCAGGTGCTTATTGTGCAATTGCATCTCATGACAAGCCAGTGATTAATCACGCATTGTCAGCCCTTGAATCTCACGGCATGGGTCCAAATATTGAAGATCCAAGAAAAAATGCTGGCAAGCCCAGAAAGGGTAAGGGTCCGGGTTATGAATTTCAAATGTTGCTGGGTGTTAGGGGTCCATTGCGTAGGAAATTAGCCGCCAAGGGACACAAGACCAGAGTATATGTGCCATATGGCGAAAAGTGGTATGAATACAGCATACGAAGATTACAGGAAAATCCAACCGTTGGTGCTCAAGTGGCTAAAGCATTCTTGATGCCTTGGACTAATCGTCCATAATCACTTTCGTGGTCGCTTCTTCTTTCTTTTGTTGCTTGGAGTGACCCGTTTCTTAGTTACCTCTTTCGGGACTTCTGGGTTAGGGTTATACCCTAAGCGCCCCTCTTTCCAAGCCTGCCTTCGTTCCCTTGGTGTTCTTGGTTCAAAGTGCTCTAAATTTGGCGGCTCATGTAAGTATATTCGCTTGATATCTTGTGCTTCCACAGTGCCACGCAGTGTACGACCGGCGCCTGTGTGAATCGCTCTAATTCGCCAAACTTCGCCTTGATAATCTATCTTGGTGTCGGCAGTGAATTTAGTGCCATAATCTACAAGCATTGATGAGGAATCAGAGTACTCTCCTCTCGTGGCAGTAATTTTCACCCTAACCATGTCGGTTCTCAACGCCGATATTACCGAAGCATCTGTAGCGATTAGTGACTCCTTCTTACGTCCTTCCAAATCGATGATTTGATTGATTGACCACAACATCTCAGAGTCTTCAAAAACATCTCCGATGTTGAACATTTCATCTTCATCAATATCAAGTTCAACTCTTGTTGAATTTGGCCCATCGGTTAGTATAAATGGTACAAGAATCGATTTTGGCTCTCTAATTTGCAGGTTCGTAACTGCAGAACATGAGATGCATTTCAACAACAGATCTCTGCCTGAGCCTACCGATTTTTCTTTCAGGATTTCATGCTCCATATAATCGTTGCATTCACTACAGTGTGCGACATTCTCAACAACTTCATCAAAGTCATCTTCGAGTATGTCGTCAGTCATGCTATCACCCTTCCCACAGCCCATTAGGTTTCAAGTAATCGGATAGAATTCCGATACGAGGATTCATCAATTCCATATATTTGGGAGCATCATGAGCCAAGCGGATGAGGTTCCAAATCGTTCTGAACTGCTTGGATATTTATTTGGTAAGCCAGCAGACTTGCCCAAAGATGAGCCATTAATTGCAGCCAATATCAATCAGCAATTACAACATATGTCATTGACTACATGGCCAATATCAGTTATTAGAAGAGTCCGTGATGGCCTTTATCGCATTGCCCCAGATAATATCCTCGAGGTTGGTGGTGGAATTGGTCATAGAAGCGCGTGGCTCCTCGATTTATTTGAATCACAAAAGAAGCCAGAACGATATGACATCGTAGAGCAGGGAAATAAATTCGCAGTCATAATAAAACGTTTAGTGGACCGCTATAATGCAGGAGACTGGACAAATATCAAAGTGGGTGAACTGCAAACACTTGCTGCTGAAACCATGGCGTGGCAGGCTGCAACAATATCAGGTTTGGAGTCCGGTGATGCACCGCTAATTTCTAATTATGATGTTATAATTGTTGATGAGCAGCCCGAATCGTTAGCCGATGCGATTGAATCATGTTTGCCATTACTATCACCAAATGGAGTTCTCGTGGCAACTGAACCAATGGTTCCGACCGGTGAGGTAGATGAGAATGATGAGGAACAACTTGCTATGGTTAATGGCTTCAACAATTGGATGGAGTTGATTAGAACCTCGCAGAGTGATTTTTATGTCGCATTTGTGCCGGTTTTTGAAGGGACAATAGTGACTTTCATGAAGAAGTAATCACTCCTCAAATGAGGCTATCAAATTCTCGGTTTGGAGCATTCCATAACCGTAATTATCATCGTGACCATTCTGGTTTGGCTCAGGTTTTGCCGTGTCCATTATGGCTTGCTTAATTTGAATTACTGTGTCTTCTGAACCTGACGATGCATTGGCTGCAAGGCTTGGATTTGCTTCAAGTAATAAAGCGATGGCACCTGTGACATATACCGTTGCGGCACTAGTACCATCGACAATTGACCAAGTCCCCTCGTTATTGATTACAGGAACACCTTGTGCTGGAGCCAGTACTTCCGGCTTTTTGTGGGGGTCTTGTCTAGGTAGGATAATCGGAAATAAATTGCCATTATTATCACCTATTGATGAGCCGCTCCAATGACTTCCGTCATCGGTTACACCACCAACCGAAATAACCAACCTTTCGCTTGATGGGTGAGCTACATCACCGTCATCATCTGGTCCACCGTCATTACCAGCAGCAGCAACAACCACGATACCTTGGCTAATCGCATCGTCTGCTGCTTCGCCAGAATCTCGGCCACCGAACGGATTGAACGGAATTATTCCGGGTGCACCACCAAGCGATAGGGAAATGATTTGGACACTTTGCTCAACACACCAATCTATCGCATCGGCTACCACGCCATCGTCCCCACTACCGTCATTTGATAACGCTTTAGCAACGACTAACTCAACCTCTGGGGCTACACCTTTCATCCATCCATCAGCCACAAGAATTCCTGCCATGCTCGTGCCATGTCCTTGATCGTCATATGGAGTATCTTGGTTATTGACAAAATCTCGCCAGGCAACTAAGTTCATGCCGTCCAAGTCTTTGTGAGTAGTATCAATCCCTGAATCAACAATACAAACTCTAACACCCGTCCCGTCAAGTTTGGTATCATCGGTTTGTACCAACTCACTATATACTTCCTGGGATTCTAATGCACTATTAGTTGGTCTTACAGAAAATGGATTGTTCTCTTGAAATAAGTCGACGATGATCCCTGTTGAAAACACAAGAATCAGCGTAAGACCAATCATAAATCCAACGAATCTTTTGGAGGAATGGTGATATGTCATAAGATGAGCGTCATGCACCATGTCTTCGTTTGGTAAAATATCTAAGTCATCCATGGAGATCAACCAAATGCTTCAACTGCTTCAGTGAAAGTATCAGCAAAAAGGTTTGCATCTTCTTCTGTGTTATAGAAATATGCTGAGGCTCTCAACGAGCCGTTATCATAACCTCTCGAATTAAACCATGAGTGGACACAATGTTGACCACTTCGCACCATGATGCCAGCAGCCTCATCAAGAAGTATTGCGATATCATGGGATGGTAAATCACCCATCAGTATCGAACATATTCCTCCACGCTGATTAGCATTTTCTGGACCAATAATTTCTATTGCATCCAAATGTTTGATTTTGTTAGTGATAATGTTGTTCAATTTTATTTCGTGTTCATGGACAGCGTTCATATCCAATTTTGACAGATATTGTATTGCTTTACCACTTGCAATCATGCCGGCAAAATTACCAAGTCCACCCTCAAATTTTGAAGGAGGAGCAGCCCATTTTAACGAGTCGTAGTAGGAGGTTTCAACCGTTTGCCCACCTGATTGGATTGAGCGTAACGATTCAAGCAATTCATAGCGCCCCCATAATCCGCCCATGCCTGAAGGGCCACACATCTTGTGGATAGAAAATGAGAGGAAATCAATGTCCAAATCTTGAACATCTACTCGCATGTGTGGAGTTGATTGAGCTCCATCGACAGCCATCAATGCATCATATTGATGGGCTACCTTGGTAATTTGTTTAATGGGGATTGAAATGCCGTCCAAATTTCCAACGTGGCTTAAGGATACAAGTTTTAACCGTTCACCAACTTCCTCACACAGGTCTTCGAATTTTTGCATATTGAATGTGTTATCAGGATTTGACTCGACAATTCTGTGGTCAATACCCTTTTCTTCAACCAGTTGTAACCACGGAACGAGGTTAGAGTTGTGTTCTCTATCTCCGGTTATTACGACATCACCTTCACTCCAAGTCATGCCCTTGGCGATTTGATTTATCGAATGTGTTGCGTTGCGAGTAAAAACTACTTCGTTAGTTGATTTTGCATTAATGAAATTGGCGACAGAATGGCGCGCTTCGGAAACTAAGCGTGACACTTGTGTACCGTATCGATGAACAGATCTGCCCCCACATCCGGGGTACATACTGTAATAATCAGTAATTGAATTGATTACGGAATCTGGCTTGAGCGTGACACAAGCATTGTCAAGATATGCTGGTGCATTTTCTCCACGCAAAGTGGGAAAGTCGTCTCTGAGGTTGGTAAACATCACCAAGCCTCCGAATCAGGAATAGTATCAATGTATGGAATATTGGTGTTGCACGATTGACAATTAAATCTCGATGGGAATTCTTTGTCACATCCTGAACATATTGAACCAATGATACCATTTTGTTCTTCGCAACCTGCTTCTGGACACGGCACAGATATTTGGCCATCCATTTCCATGGTAATTTCCACGGGAGCTGCACATTCAGGACATTTCGCGTCTGTAGCGATGTTAAGTTGACCTTGGCTCAATTCTATTTCAGCGGATAGGGCAGCTGATGTACTTATTTTGGTATTAGTTCCAAGCATTCTTTGCGGGTACCATATCAATAATACTGTCAATGGTATAACTAAAAATCCAGTTGTTATGTGAGTGATGAGGGTAAAGTAGGACTCATTATTTCTCGTTGCGACAAAATTAACCCCACTCCAAGCAGAGATGAACGCACTTGTGAACCAAAATAGTAGCAATGTGCCCCAGCCACCAAGCGTATGTTCATTCATATCACGCTCCATTATTCTAACATCTTCATGAACGTGATGAACTTGTACATGTAAATCTCGGGTATCGCTAACAGCCTTCCAGAAAAAGTAAGTGAAAAAGACCACAACGAGCATGATTAAGGTGCCAAACATCATGTCTGGAAGCGCCATATTTGAAGGCCAATCTGGGTTATTCTGATGGAAAAATACATTCGCTGCAACCATTGCATTCCATACCAACATCATAGTGATAGAGTGTACTCGCATTACTGGGAATTCTGTCCATAAATAGTACACGAAGATCACCCAAGCAACGATTGATAGTAGCATTTGGAAGAATGAAAATGAACCCACTTCCATTAGTCCTTCACTACCAGTAGTTACTGGGTCTCCTCCAGATAAGATGTCACTGGATAATGCCCCAAGTAAAAATGCTAAGAATCCAAAACCAATCATGATGTAATTTTCTTTACGCCAATCGTTAAGTGCGAGCAGTGCCATGAATTTTATCTGCTTTCTCAGTGTGTCAATACGAGTAAAAATCGGATGGATATCGGCCACTTTGACCTTTAATTCCATATCGCGCAGCCTAAATGGCATCCCATCGGTAGCCTCATTCGACTCAACCAATGGCTCGGTCATGGCTAACGCTAGTCGAATCACCTTTGAGTATTTTCGCTAAATTGGCCGGCAATTTATGGGCGTGAATGTTAAACGGAGAATAGCCACCGCACAGGTTAGGCCGAGATCGCATAGCCTGGTAGTGCGCGCGACTGGAAATCGCGTGGGATCTTCCCTCGGGGGTTCAAATCCCTCTCTCGGCGCCATATTAGCCAATAACACAGTGTAATATTTTGATTGTGATAGTAATCTTGTCAATGATTATCAAGAGCCACTGGCGAGATTTGAAC
>DAHU01000039.1 GCA_002495945.1 Euryarchaeota archaeon UBA13 | reverse complement strand
TGATTATAACGCTTCGTCAAATATTTCAGTGATAGAAACATCATTTTCTGCGCCGAGTTATCCTCAAAGATTAATAATCTAATTTATTAAAAACACAATAAGGAAGGCAACTTCCTTGGATGGGATTAGATGGGAACTAATGTAGAGAACAAAGTAGACATGAAACGTCGTATGAAAGAATTGCAAACTCAAGTTGACGAGTTGAAAGACTTGGTAAATACACTACTAAGCGTAATTTGTGAAGAACCTGATGGTGTACACACTGGGGCGGCACCGACCATTCCCGGTCAATCGCATACTAAATTCTGTATGTGATTAGCCTTTTACTACGATATTCGGCTTCATCCGTACTACCGGTCGAGCTAAACCTGCACGATTGGTTAAATCGATTACCTCGTCTACATCCTTGTACGCATCTGGTGCCTCTTCTGCAAGAACATTAGGAGTTGAGGCATGAATTCTGATACCGGAGTTTTCCAGTCTCTGCTTCAGTGCCTTGCCATCGATCGTCTTCTTGGCTTTAGTTCGTGAAAGTGCTCTTCCTGCACCATGACAGGATGAGCCAAATGCTTGGTTTTGACCACTCTTTGGTCCTGCCATTATCCAAGAACCAGTGCCCATGTCACCAGGAACTAACACCGGCTGACCAGTTGTTTGAAAACTACTCTCTATCTGGCCGCTATCCCCTGAGAAGGCTCTTGTTGCACCTTTGCGGTGAATAGCACATTGGCAATTTTTGCCATGAATATTATGGGTTTCGATTTTGGCGATATTGTGTGCTACATCGTAAAGTGTTCTTGCCTCACCGTCAACACCCATTTCAAGACGCAAAACTTCGCGTAACCTGTGGGCTAGAGCACTTCTATTAGCAAACGCGAAATTTGCTGCTGCATTCATCTCTTGCAGATATTGTTGACCTTCTTTAGAGTGAATAGGTGCGCAGGCAAGTTGGCGGTCTGATAGCGTAAAATCATATTCTTCAGCATACCAACCATCGCTAGTTCTACGATACTTTTGTTCGAATTTACGAGAATGTTCACTACATACTTGGTGACCAAGACCCCTTGACCCAGAATGAATCATGGCTAATAATTGGCCTTCATAGAGTCCCCATTGTTTTGCAGTATCTTCGTCAACCAACTTTTCAACCGATTGTAATTCTAAGAAATGATTGCCACTGCCAAGTGTGCCTAATGCTCTAAGGCCGCGCTCCAAGGCCCTGCTCGAAAGAGAAACATCATCCACTTCAAGCAAACCATTTGACTCTAATGAGGGTAAATCCTCATCAAATCCGATACCCATCTCGACTGCTGCCTGAGCACCGCCTTCGGTTAAACTTCGAATTTGCGCCATGTCAATATCAAGACCGCCTTTCCCTGATGCTCCAGCAGGAATTCTTCCTGCAAGTCTGCCACCTAACTTTTTGATATTCGGTATGTCGTCGATAGTTGCATCCAATGCCATTACTCTAACCCCACAGTTGATGTCAAATCCAACTGCGCCTGGAGAGATTGCCCCCCCATTATCGCCATGATTGATGTCTGTTGCAATGACTCCTCCAATGGGCAGACCGTAACCAAAATGCCAATCTGCCATAGCCCATGCTTCACCGACAATACCGGGTATTTCTGCTGCATTGACTAACTGCTCAGGACCTCGGTCGTCGATGTGATTATTGAAGTGATTTTGATCGGTAACAATCCTTGCATCAACATTCATTTTGCCATGGGCTTTGATACGCATGGTACCATCATCTTCGGTTTGAAGATGCTTGCGCCACTCATCGCCCATGAACTACGGTACTATCTTTCACCTTTGAGGATTGTCAATAATTCCTCATTATAGTCGCAGGGTTCAAGTCATTGATGATGTTGGCAAATTCATACAGATGGTGTGATTCATGGCTATGGCTCCAATTGATTTAGCAGTCTTTCATGACAACGGCTACATCAGAAAGCAATGCCGTGTGACCAATCTCTGGTTTTGGACAGCGGACCATAATCGTGAGACCTGTGGCGATACCAGTGAAGATGAATATACCTTCATTGGCAGCCCTTTGATAAGTGGTTATTCGATGCGTGGAAAAGCATTGAAAGATGCTATGCGTGAAGCTTTTCTAGGGTTTTTCGAGGATAGAGAACACGCAAGAATCGAACCTTATCCAATACTTGCAAGATGGCGTGATGATATTCATCTAACCATTGCTTCAATTGCTGATTTCCAGCCTCATGTTACCTCGGGTTTAGTTGAGCCCCCGGCTAATCCTCTCACAATTTCCCAACCATGTATTCGATTAACTGATGTCGATGCAGTGGGGCGTAGCGGGCGCCACTTGACCACATTTGAGATGATGGCTCATCACGTGTTCAATCGACCAGACGAAGGGAGAATGTATTACTGGATGGAAGAATGTGTAAAGTACTGCCATGAAATGTTCACCGATACCTTTGGTATTGATGCTAAAGAGATAACCTATGTTGAGAACCCATGGTGTGGAGGTGGAAATGCTGGTCCAGCAGTTGAAGTCATTGTCGGTGGATTGGAATTAGCCACACTTGTATTCATGAATCTCGAGGAAGATGAAGCCGGAGATGTGGAAATAAAAGGGGACAGATATCGGGAAATGCCGCTACAGATTATCGATACAGGGTATGGTCTGGAGAGATTTTGTTGGGCTGCAGCGGGAACTCCAACCATTTATGAAGCGATTTACCCAGATACCGTATCTTGGTTAAAGCAATTGTCGGGATTTGACGATGTGGCTAATCAGTGGCCTGAACTTGAACTTGACAAAATTCTTGGAGAAATGAGCAGGTTAAATGGTATTATGAATATTGAAGCCGGTGTGGATGGCGATGAACTCCGCGCAATCTTCATATCGAGACTTGCCGAGCGTGGAATCGACATTACTGAGCAACAATTTACTTCCATTACTGACCCATTAGCAAGAATTTACGCCATTCCAGATCACTTACACGCATTGTGCAACATGCTCGGTGACGGTTTGGTTCCATCAAATGCTAAGGCTGGATATTTGGCGAGAATGTTGGCGCGTAGAACATTGAGAATGCGTGATGAACTCGGTATCGATGTATCCTTAGCAGAATTGGCTATGCATCACGTTGAAGTTAACTTGGGTGGTAAGATTATGAAACAAACCCATGATGGTATAGCCACAATTCTAAAGCTTGAGGAAGCCAAGTATTCAGAGATGTTGCGTAAAGGTGAACAGGTAATCAAAACCATGCTTTCCAATGTTGATAAGCAAGCTAGTGAGATTGCAGATGAACTACTATTCTCGCTAAATGATTCCCACGGAATTGCTCCCGAGATGGCAATTTCATTAGCGAAACAGGCTGGATGGGAAAATATGACCTTGCGAACCGGATTTACTGCAGAATTGGCAGAACGTCACGCTAAAATGGCCAAAGATGCGGCAAAGGAAACCAGCAAAAATGAACTAATCTCAGGTTTAGATAATCTTCCTCCTACTAATCCCTTGTACTACGATGATGTCTATCAATTCAAATTTGATGCCAGCGTCTTGTATTGCAGTGATATCACTGGAGATGATTTACCCGAAGGGGTTACTCATGGCGTGATTTTAGATCGGACTTGCTTCTATCCCGAAGGAGGTGGTCAAGAGCCAGATTTTGGAACACTTTCGACAGATTCAGTCCACTGCAGGGTGCTAGACACTAGAAAAATAGGTCAACACATAGTGCATCTAACCGATGGAGCACTAAATAACGGCGATGTCGTGCACGGAAATCTAAATTGGAATCGCCGGAAACAACTGATGGACCATCACACCTCAGTACACATTGTTGGTGGGGCTGCAAGAAAAATCCTCGGCCCGCATATCTACCAAGCTGGAGCAAATAAAGCAGTAGATTCAGCGAGATTAGATATTACTCACTACAATCGGTTATCTCGGCAAGATTTAGACGCCATAGAAAAAATGGCTAACGAAGTATTAGTTCAAGTGCCTAAGACCGAGAAAACTATTCTCAACCGAAAGGACGCTGACCGAAAACATGGCTTTGATTTGTATCAAGGCGGCGCACCAAAAGGAGATACAATTCGAATTCTTCGAATTTCAGACCACGATATTCAGGCTTGTGGAGGAACTCATCATGACGAAATTGGTCAAATAGGTTCTATTCGTCTTGTTCGTTCTACAGCGGTTCAAGACGGCGTTGAACGCTTGCATATTGTCGCCGGTCAAGCAGCACTCGATTATGCAAGAGACCAAGATGGTTTATTGCGTCAAACCGGTGATGTATTTGGTGTCAACATCAATGACGTGCCGCGAACGGCTGAACGGTTCTTCAATGAATGGAAAGATCAGCGAAAGCGAATCGAACAGTTGGAAGCCGAGATAGTTCGTCTTAGGACTAGTGGTGGTGACGATTCAAGTTTTACTAAAGATGGAGTCAGAATAGTGATTATGGAGGCTGATGGCGGATTGAAAAATATGTCCAAAATGCTCAAAGAATTGACTTTGGATGACGAAAAACCAACCCTCGCCATTCTTGGTTCCAAAGATGGCGGCGGTAAGTTGATGGTTGCTACCACAGAAAATTCGCTCGCCAGTGAAAGATATAACTCTGTTGAGATATTACAAGCAATCATTTCTCACATTTCCGGCGGAGGTGGCGGTCGACCAACATTCGCACAGGGCGGTGGCTCAAACCCTGATGGACTGGAAAATAGCTTTTCTGCGGCTAAGGATTTACTCGGACTTTAGCGATAATTCTTTATCGCTTCCGTGTCGAAGTAGGAGACTGAATTTTCCATTGCTTGTTCTCTTGTGAACCATTTGGCTTCAGAAATCTCCTCGGTAAGTAGATTCATCTCACTGATTTCTCCGTCCCAAGTTGATTGGTAGGTGAATGAGACAAATGATATTCCTTCATCATTGAATATTTGCTGGGTCACTACCGGTGGCTTATCATCGAGTAAAATCTCAATGCCTAATTCTTCTAACGTTTCTCTCACACATCCAGTGGTAGGGTGTTCGTCATGGTCCATATATCCTCCAGGTAATGTCCAAAATCCAGTGAAATGGCCTCTTTTGGCTTTTGCCATTAGGATTTGGCCACTCGAATTCTTAATGACTACCTTGGAAACCAACCTGTGGATACTTCGGTAGATAGCCTCTCTCGCTACTGGATGAACTGAATTGTCGGAAATTAAGCTATCTTTCCATGCCCAGTCTTCTGGCCATGTTAATTTTGGATAGGCCTTGATTACTTTGACTACTTGATTACCAAACACAATTCTAATGTTCATTTTAGTCTCATAATCTATACCTGCTTGGCTAACCTCGTTGGGAGTTGGAAATCTAAGCATATTGGGGCACTCTAATCGACCTTTAACAGGCTTCTTTGGACCATTGCCCGATGAATCTACCAGCAACACTTTGCCGTCGTGCTCAAGGTAGACGACGGTTCCTGGATGGCTCATGGATGGGCTAAGAACTCATTTCGTTTAACCATTGAGAATTTTAATTTCTTACTGAAATTGAAGTACTAAGTCGTTTTAGTTATACCAATGCAGATGGTACAACTCAACGATACCGGCTGGGCTAAGACCTACTTGATATACGACGAAAAAAGTTGTAAAGCAGCGATAATCGATCCTGTTTATGATTTTGTTGAAAATTACTTGACAACGATTGATGAAATGGAATTGGAGTTGGAAATGTGTATTGCTACCCACACTCACGCCGATCATATTACTGGTTGCTTTACCATTTCTCAGGAAAAAAACTGCGATTATGTCATGTGGCACTCAACACCATCACTTGGTGTGACAAAGTATGTCGATGAAAACACCACAATTTTGCTCGGTGAGCAACAAATTAACTTCTACCATGTTCCTGGTCATACTGAAGATTCAATGCTTGTTGTTACAGACAATCACGTCTTTACCGGAGATTTCCTTTTCACCGGCGAGGGTGGCGTGGGTAGAGATGACTTGCCAAGTGGTAGAATGCAAGCGCACTGGGACTCGCTTAAGGTCATGAAGAACTTGGATGGGTCATTATTAGTTTGTACAGGTCACGAAGCACCAGGGGTTGAAATGCAAACTTTGGACTGGAATAATGAGCATAACCCGATTCTATGCATGTCTGACTACACAGAATTTGAGAAATGGCAAAATGATACAACAGCACAACTTGGTTATGTTTCAAAAATAAAAGTGGCTTTGCCAGCAAACTTGTTCGGAGAAGTGCCAGAAGACATACCTTGGCTGTAGTTATTTGAGCGGATTCTTGGGAATATTGCCGCTATTTTTACTGCTCGGAAGGGACTGTAAATCGGCGAATGTCAACTGTTTTGTTGGTGCTTCATTCATGACAGTTAATCTTTCATCCATGGACATTTGTGCGATGAATTCTATGCGTCCTCTGGTGCGCGTCAAATCGTATGATAATGGTTTCAAATTGTCAACGATTTGGCCCTCAAATTCCTCCTTAACTCGGTCTCCTCGCCATACTGAATAACCCCATCTGTAGGCGATTCCAACTATAGCTGCACCATACAGTAGCAACAAAACAGTACTGGCAAATACCACAGGATTACCATCTCTGGCTTGATCTAGCAAGTTTCTACCAATTAAGAACAATAAACCAATCCCCACAACGGGCTTGAGTATGCTTTCCAGCCACTGGTCAACAGGTACTAATCTTCCCTTTGCGGGGTCAACAAATACTAAATCTGATTCAAATGCAGTATTCAATACTCCAAGGATTCCAAGCATAACTATGTACAAACCAGAGGCTATGATAAGTTCAAGTGCAGTCGAGTCTAGTTTGAAAATCCAATGCACTATTAGCCACGCGAATAAACCTAAAAAGGCTCCTTGTGGCACATAGTTAAAGTGTATTACATGGTTAGAAAACTCGTTTACTTTACCTGCTTTTTGAATGGAATTTCGATGTGGTTTAGGAATGTGAATTACCTGCCAATGCAGTATTTTTTCCATTTGTTTCAGTGTGTAGATCAAAACCTTCTTTCTAATTAACAGGAATTCTATCAGAATGAGAATGGGCAAACCGATGATGATTATGGGTAATGCCATGATGACTGCTAGTGGAAAAATAATCAACGCAGGCAATAACAGAAAATGTGAGAGTGTTAGCGGGTGAAACAAATCCGCTTCAATCAATCGCTGCTTTGCTGGTTTAATCTTCAAACTCCTGGCCATATCGTTTAGGGTGGTCCTAAACGGGGATACTTGCCTGCCTGCATCAATAATCTGCCTAACCGAATTTCGATATTGAGATTCTTCGTGGCCAACGCCAATGAAAAAACTCCAAGCTAATCTCATTGGTAGAGCCATGACTACAGGTATCGACAGGATTGCCGCTGCCCACAGCAAACCAGATACGTCCAATTCAGCAGCCATACTCCGCTCAATATGTGCTAATTCTTAATACGGTTTCAATGGTTTGTAGGTTTTTGAACTAATGTCAAGTTTATCGACCATCAAGAATACCGAGATTCATGGCTCGCATAGCGGTAACTGATGGACTCTCTCAGGAAGCTAAATCGGTACTAGAAAAACAAGGGCATGAGGTTGTGGTCAAGTATTACGAAACCAGTGAACTGGAGTCGGGAGTGTTGAACGAATTTGATGCAGTTATTGTGAGAAGTGCGACAAAATTAACATCGAAGGTGATTGGTGTATCAACAAATTTGACGGTAATCGCAAGAGCTGGTGTTGGAGTCGACAATATCGACTTACAAGCAGCAGGTGAAGCGGGGATTACTGTTGTTAATGCTCCAATCGCCTCAACTCAATCTGTTGTTGAATTGACCATCGGCCACTTACTTTCCTCGGTAAGACATGTTGCAAAATCAGACCGTTCAATGCGTGATGGCAAATGGGCAAAGAAACTGTTGAAAGGTTCGGAATTAAGTGGGAAAAATTTGGGACTTGTTGGTTTTGGTAGAATCGCTCAAGGTGTTGGAACAATCGCTCAAGCCATGGGCATGATAGTTCATGCATATGATCCATATCTACCTCCTAAAATTGCTAAAAACCACAATACTCGATTACACAAGACCGTTGATACTTTATTTGCTAATTGTACACACATATCGATTCACTGCAACCTTACCGATGAAACCCATCACTTAGTAAATTATGAGATGATAAAAAAGATGCCAGGTAAATCGCCGGATGGTATTCAATGTGGTAATCATGTCGTTAACTGTGCCAGAGGGGGTATCGTGAATGAATCTGATGTGCTCAAGGCGTTGAACGATGGGAACCTTGCAAGTGCCGCACTTGACGTTTTTGAAGTGGAGCCGGTAGTGGAAGATTATGATTTGATTAAGCATCCTAACTTTCACAGTACCCCGCACATAGGTGCATCAACCGTTGAGGCACAGCGAAGAGTTGGCTTAGATATAGTGAATAATGTAATGTCAGTACTGTCTGGTAAAAAGTGCGACTTCATTGTCAATAAAGCACATTTGAAGTGACTATAATATCAAAGACCATTGCCGCTGATAGTCCATTGAAGTGATAGGATGAGCACTCCAAGAATCATTGTTCATTGTGATTTGGATGCATTTTATGCAGCAGTGGAGACTCTGCATCATGGATTTGACGATAAGATCCCACTGATAATCGGCTCAGATCCCGAAAATGGCCGAGGTAGAGGTATTGTATCGACATGCAATTACGCTGCAAGAAAGTACGGTATTAGGTCTGCAATGGCAATAAGTGAGGCATGGCGCCGATGTCCTGGTGCACCTTATGGTACGGCAATTTACATTAGAGGTAGTAGGGGGCTTTATTCAAGAGCTTCAAGGAAGGTTATGAAAATTCTAAAACAGCCAGCGGAGTTCTTCGAGCAGGCAAGTATTGACGAGGCCTATCTCGATGTTACCACTTATGTTGGTGGAGATTGGGATGCTGCTGTTGCGTTGTGTAGAGATTTGCAATCATCAATTATTAAGGAAATTGGCTTATCGGCATCCTTTGGTATTGCATCAAACCGAATACTTGCCAAAATGGCTAGTGAAATCAACAAACCGAAAGGCATTTTCCGTATACTGCCAGATGAGTTGTCTGATTTTTTTGAAGGTAGAGACGTCAGGGATGTACCAGGAATTGGCAAAAAGAGAGCCACACAATTACACGAGTGGGGAATAACTACGGTTGATGAAATGTATGCTTATGGCGAACTTTCCCTCGCCCGCATTACCGGTGAGCGGTTTGCTGCGTGGATAATTCGAGTTTATGAGGGCCGAACTTCCAGTGAAATAAGTCCACTACGCAGCAGGAAATCAATAGGCAAAGAGCACACATTCAATTATGATCGAGAGAATTACCAAATTGTTCTTGAAAATTTACTAAGCATTGTTAGAAGAGTTATGAAGTCTGCTCGAGAAGTCGGTGTCTCAGGGCGACTTGCAGAAGTAAAGATACGGTACACAGGTTTTGAAACGCATACACATGGCCGTTCAATACCAGTTTCTATGGACGATGATGAGGTGTTTACAAGTTTAGCCGAGAAGTTATTTGCAAATAATGTACAACCAGACAAGAAAATTCGTTTAATTGGCTTTCGACTCGGCAACTTGGATACGCCAAAGACCAAGCAAACACGGCTGCTTGCCATTTTAGAAGAAGAATAAATACTACTCTAAACTGTGCATTGATTGCAATATTGCGCTAAATTCTGTGATGCTTTCTGGTATTGATATACCACTTATTGGTTGGTTTAATGAAATACCATTTTCTTTCTTTGTGCTCCAAACCTCGCCATTAAAGGATTGTAAATCATTGGTCATAGAACGAAGATAATGACTTCTTTCCTCGTCAAATTCATCGCCATACGGATTGGCTGGGAATCTGTCAACATCGACTGCTGAAGCCCCGTAAATTGTTTGTGAGATATGGTGGCAAAAGAATGGGCAAACCGGGCTAAATGCGCTCAAATAATCTCTTACAATACGGTGAATTGTCCAAGAGGCTCTGTTATCGCCATCATACAACCGAGATTTTACCATTTCAAGATAGTGACTTGGCAATATACCTGTGCCAAAACTCTTCAGCGCTTGTGTTGCGGTGTAGATATCAAGATTTGACCATGCGGTCTCTACCTCTGACATAACTGAATTAAATTCATGTAAAATCCACTCGTCTTCAATTGCTAACTCACTTGGTTTGGTATCAAGATCATCCGGTACATCAAACTGCGAAGCAAATCTTGCGACGTTGAATAATTTGGTTAATACGCCGAAATATTTCTGTTCAATCTCTTCTGGATTTATGTGAAAATCATCGCCGACCTGTGCATCACACGCTTTCCATAATCTGAAGCATTCACTACCAATTTTGTTGGCTTTCAAATTAACAGTCTTCTCCGGGCCTTTCACCTTCCAAGAGCCAGTTCTGCCACCTGCACCACATTCCAGCACAGAGTCTGCATCGATGCCGTTGCCCAAGGATTTACTCATTTTACGTCCCCACGGGTCCATGCCCAAACCGTCAATCCAAACATGTTGAAATCCTGGTTTATCTAGAAGCAATGCAGACTTAAGCAGGGTGTAGTACAACCAAGTTCGAACTATTTCCTTCCCTTGAGGTCTTAGAGCAGTAGGGAATGATTTTTCAAATACTTCTGGATGATTTAGGTATCCACTTACGAATAGATTTGAGTTGGAAGAATCCATCCATGTATCGAATACTTTCTCTTCACCAGTAAGAGTCCCTAAAGCATCATTCATCTCCTCAATTGACCCAAGGTCTTCTCGGGTTTCCCTGCTTAGAACCCTGCTACCTGGTGGCGGTGATTCACGCCATGGTTGAACGTAATTACCCGGTGGTGGCACGACAATATGTTGCTCATCTTGACTGTACCATATTGGGATTTCAGTATGGTACCATCTGCGCCTTGAGATTGGCCAATCAATACTGATGTTATCCATCCAATCCAGCAGAAACTGGCGGTTCCTAACTGGATGAAATTCGATTTTTTCAATCAATTCTCGCATCCTTCCTTGTATGTGTGTTTGGCGGACATACCATTCTTTGAGCAAAATTATCTCAACGGGGTTTTTGCCTCGCTCAGAAACTGGGACTTCTTGGTCTCTTTCTTCGATTTTAGCGATTTGTCCATTATTATCTAGATACTCTATTATCGCATTTCTCGCCTCGATAACCGATAAGCCTGCCCATTGTTCGGCTATTTCAGTCATGCAACCATCAAGGTTTATCGCTTGAAACGGCGTTAATCCTAATTCTCTAAACACAGCTACGTCATTTTGGTCTCCAAACGAACAAACCATCAAGACCCCGGAGCCGAATTCTGATTTTACCGATGCGTGGGTTTTGATTTCGACAAATTCTTCCCGTCCCGAAACAGGTACAGGTAACTTGATTTTTTGACCAACTAAGTGACTATATCTTGAATCGTCTGGATGGACAACAACAACTCCACAAGCGCATATTAATTCTGGTCTTGTGGTTGATATGACTACATCAGTACCGTCTTCAAGTTGCCAAATTACATCAACAAGTTTGGTCTTTCTTGGTAGTCTTTCAACTTCAGCATCAGCGATTGTCGTACCTTCGACCGGGTCGTAAATATTAGGTCGCAAATCCTCAACAATAGTACCATTTTTGAATAATTCAACAAATATTGATTGAGTTACAGACCGGTAATCAGGTGCATCGGTTAGATACTCTCTGTCAAAATCACACGACAGCCCGACTCGACGTGCAGTATTTCTCATGGCTTGAGTGAACTCTTCAATAGTCTCTTCACATAATTTCAAGAATTCTGCACGTTCGTAGGTTTTCATCTTCCGTTTAGTGTTCTTTTCGACGGTAAATTCAATGTTGATTCCGTTTCGGTCAACACCCCATGGAAAGTATACTTCCTTGCCAAGTAAACGTTGTGATCTTGCGATAACATCAATCATCGAATATTGTGCTACAGCCCCAATGTGCCATGTTCCAGACGGATATGGCGGGGGTGTATCTATGACGAATATCTCTTTGCCGGAATCGGGATTAAAGCCGTAACGTTGTGAATATTCATCAGCGTCGGCTGAATGTTCTGTTTGAATTTTCTTTTCAAGGTCAACAGACCAGCGTTTCTCTGTAAGTCTTGGACTTGGCATGTGCCTCACCGGCCCCATGCTCGTTAACAGCACGGGTCCAACCCGCCCACTACTTCCATAATATCAAACCAACGCATCACTACAATATGCGTTCAATCCTCAATCATATTGTCGGTAAACATTTCAAGCGGTGACTTGTGGGATTGGTGGGGAAGGCAATGGCAGATGGGAAAGATTCTTCTGAACCATCCGTTGAAAGTCGTAAATTTTCCAAGCGAATAGGTGCACTTGCAGAATACAGCAAGTCCAAGATTCAATCCGGTGCTGTGGATTTGACGGCAAGAGTTAGAGACTTCCGCGCCAAGTCTGCTATCGATGCTGTTCTTGAGGCCCCTGACCGTTTCAAACGGGAGTGGCAGAAGCATGGCGCTACCGGTGCAATTACGAAATATCCTGTTGCGGTGTTGGTAATTTTCTTGATGCTAACTGCATTTTTCGTTTCCCAATCAGGTTTCTTGGATGGTACCAAATACGACGATGACCCAGAAAACCCTGCCCTCAATGTGAATGGTGACTTGGAGGTATACCTGCCAGAAGGTAGCCAAGTTGCAGAACTTATTGAGTTAGTGGAGGACGATTGGTCTACTAATGTGATGATTATCTATGTTGAATCAGGCTCAAGAAACATAACTGACCAGAGAATCTTGCAGGAGATGAGTTATGTCGAAAGTCAACTAAATCCATACCTTTCGGATTCAATAAATGACGACGTAATATACATTTTATCTCTTTCAACAGTGCTCAAAGAGGTAAACTCTAGTGCCCCGCGAGTTCGTGAAGCGTTCATTACAGAGTTAGGTCAGTCTGGATGCGCAGCAGGTCAAGAAGAATGTGCCACTGCGCAAGCTGCGGAAGCACTGAATGATTTAATCGCCCAAACAGACGAGCAATTTGGTGGTTCCTATGAAATTCCTAGTCAACAGACCATTGATTTGGTTGTTGGTGAAATGTATGATGATGAGACAGGAAAACCAACTCCTGGTTTAGATAAACTTGCCAGAGATGTCTGTACAACCGGTGAACGTGATTGTGGGGGCCCTGATGGTTTACTTGACAGAGCGATTATGGCGGTAGCTGTCTCAGATAATGTCGAGGCCAAGGAACTGATTGAAAGGACACAATCACAACTCGATGAATTTAGCACACAAGAACGCTATTGTGAGGATGTTAACAATGACGGTGTACCAGACCCCGAGACCGGTGTTTGTACTTGGGAAAGTCTAAATCTTACAATGACACTCACAGGACCAGTACCTATTACTAACGCAGTTACTGAATTTTCTTTCAAGTTGTTTTGGGAAATTTTTCCCACTGCAGTAGTACTTGTAGCAATAGGATTGTTTGTATTCCACTCGGATCTCTTGCAGGCTGGCATAACTGGAATAAGACCCATTCAGGGCATCAAGGTGGTGATTATTGCAGGACTTCCCACATTGTGTGCGGTATTTTGGACTTTAGGTCTGATAGGTTGGACGAATTATGAGGTGACGATGACAGTTATTATTGTCGGTCCCATCTTATTGGCATTAGGGGTGTCTTATGGATTACACATAACTAATCGTTACGCTGAGGAAGGTGGAACTAAATCAGAAAAAATGCGGGCGTCGCTCTCTTCCACAGGTAAAGCGGTTTTCTTATCAGCAGTGACGACAGTCATTGGTTTCATATCTCTCGTATTCACTCCCATGGCGCCTATCCAAACAGTTGGAATAGCACTGTCTGGTGGAATTATTATCGTTTACATATTAACTATGTTTATGGTTCCCAACCTAACATTACTGCTAGACTTGAGGAAACCAAAACACCCGCCACTGAGGGCGTTTGACCGATTAGTGGATGCACCAGTTAAACACAACAGGGCAATTATTGGATTCTTTTTATTGTTAATTTTGGTTTCAGCTACCTTGGGTCAGAGCAACGTTGAAGAAAATATTGACCTACTTGGTATGGCTCCTGAGGGAGAAGATCCGGTAATAAAGATGAAACAATACAGTAGTGATTTTAATGCTGGTCAAATTGGTATGATTCTAATTCATGCGAATGTTACAGGGGATACCAATGACCAGGATACAGGTAATGATGATCCTGCGGAAAATCTGAAACGGATAGATCAGTTAGAGAGTAAATTGAATTTGGTGGATAAAACATCGGCCGTATCCATTGTGTTTCTAATGAAATCTACCGGTATTGCACCAACGGTATCAGGTGCGCAATTGTATGAATTTGTCAATGTCACCCCGCTCCCCGATGACATCAAGGAGACTGCTGAGGTGTTACTCAACAACGAGGTAACTGCTGACGCATCGTTCTGGGATTTGCTAATCCAGCCAGATAATTTTGGTCTACCTGGCTCAAAACAATCACAAATATTCCTGTTGAATGTTTTCTATGCGTCGATTACAGATGAGACACGAGAAATTTTCATCAACAGCGACTTTGACCGTACGCTGATTTACGTTGATATGCCTTTTATTCCGGTAGCAGATACTGCTGAAAGCGTTGAAATGGTCAACCAACACGCTGATTCTTTCCGCTCTGTTGACCAAGGTCGTGCCGAGCATTTGACTGGAGTCGCAGCGACTGCAATTGAAGTGAATCAATTGATTGTTGGCTCCCAATATACCTCACTAGCATTTGCCATAATATTGACTCTCATAGTTCTGGCAATTGTATTCAAAGATATTCAATATTCATTCTGGACAACGTCACCAGTTATAGCAACTGTAGCATTACAGTGGCTAGTAATGTGGCAGATGGACGTAACGCTATCACTAGTAACGGTCATGATTGGATCTATTTTGGTTGGTGTAGGTGTAGACTTTTCTATCCACATTTCAAATCGTATAAGGGAGTTAGGTGGTGGCATAAATGCCATCAAGAGTGCCGCTATTGGTACGGGTATGTCGCTGTTTGAAGCAGCCGTAGTTACTTCTCTTGGGATGGTTACTGCATATCAGATACCTATTCCTGAAATAAAACCGTTTATCACGGTAATTTTGATTTTGCTGTGGGTTGCTGCTGCAAGTGCTTTGATACTGCTCCCAGCGATTTTCGTTACCTTGGATAAAATGGGTATAAGTGCGGGAAGTGAATCAAATGTCATGGCGAGAAAGTTAGGATTAATTATCGACAAAAAGACAGATATTGATGTCTTAGATGCAGAAATTTCCGACGATATCAAAGAGGCTTGGTAATCCAAATCTCAAAAGAGCGGGAACTATTGGCTTGGACATGGTCGCATATTGGTTAATGAAATCCGAGCCGCATGTTTACCCGTATGAGCAACTGGTCGAAGATGGTTCGACCCATTGGGATGGAGTCAGAAACTATCAAGCAAGGAATATGATGAGGGATGACATGAAACTGGGTGATTTAGTGCTCTACTATCATTCTAACTTCAAGCCCCCACATGTAGCAGGGGTTGCACGAATATGCAAGGAAGGGTATCCTGATTTTACTGCTCAAGATCCGAGTTCAAAATATTTTGACGCAAAAGCAACTCCTGATAATCCAAGATGGATGATGGTAGATATTGAACCAGTCAGGCAGCTGGACGATATAATACCGCTTGAAGACATTAAGAATAACCCCGAATGTGAGGGTATGTTGTTGATACGAAAAGGTCAGAGGTTATCGGTACAACCAGTGGAAGAAGAACATTTTTTTGCGGTGCTTAGAATGGCAAATTTGAGTGCAAGTGATTTGAGTTGATGAAATGTCAAACAAGCAAATACCGGTTTCCAGTCGCGCTGCGAGCATAGAATACGCTATCCGTGATGTCGTAGTTCCAGCAACGAAATTGGAATCGGAAGGTCATGAAATTCTCAAACTGAATATCGGCGACCCTATTGCATATCCTGGATTACCAACGCCAAAGCACATGGTTGATGCATACGTCAAAGCACTGAGAGATGGCAATAATGGGTACTCACCGTCATACGGTTTGCCAGAACTTAGGTCAGCAATCGCCCAAGATGAAAGGCGGAAAGGCTGGCCTGCCCGTCAGAATGACATCTATGTTTGTCATGGGGTAACAGAAGCACTGCAAATTATCTTTGCAGCCACACTTGAAGCAGGTGATGTGGTTCTTGCTCCAGGTCCGCATTATCCTCCATATATGGCGTATCCGCAGATGTTTGGCGCTAAAACAGTCGAGTACCAGCTCAAGCCTAATGATGGTTGGCGATTGGATTTCGATGATATCGAAGCCAAAATGAATGAAGATGTGAAATTGTTAGTTTTGATAAATCCAAACAACCCTTGTGGTGCTGTAGCGGGCAAGGATGAGATTTTCCGACTGTTATCGATCGCCAGAAAATGGCCTAATTGTATCATTATTGCTGATGAAATTTACGATGGCCTTGACTTTACTGGTGAACAAAAAAGTGTTGCGAGTCTATCACCAGATGTCCCAGTATTCGTGTTAAACGGTGTTTCAAAGGTATATTATGCGCCAGGTTGGAGAATTGGGTATTTAGGAATTCATGACCCCAAGGGCCGAATGAATTTGATAAGAGATGGCATTGAAAGATTACTTCGCTCAAGATTATGCGCCTCTACACCTGCTCAATTAGGCTACCTTGCTGGACTTGATTCAGATCGAAAGTGGATGAAATCATACTCTGACAAAATTGTTCGTCAGCGAGACGTCTGCGTACAGAGAATAAACCAGATTGAAGGATTGCAAGTACAATCTTCCGGTGGTGCATTCTACATGTTTGTCAAATTAACTGATTCAAAGTGGGAGAACAATGACAAGGAATTTGTTTTACAGTTGCTCCATGAAGAGCATGTTTTAGTGGTTCACGGAAGTGGTTTCTCTCCGGAATTGGGGGTCGGGCACTTTCGAATAGTATATCTGCCAGACGAGGAAATTTTACACGAAGCATTTGACCGCATAGAGCGATTTTTACAGCGGCACAGAGCCTAATTACCGGAGTATTCATGAGCATAAGTTGAATGGGGTTGTCATGCAAAGGCGAAGAATGGTATCTTTACTATTCGTCGGTGCTTTGCTAATCGCATTTATTGTTGATTCTGTTTCGGCTGCAGGGGATTCCTCCAATTCATTTGACATCGCTTATCTATACCCACTTGGCTTAGCATTATTCATTGCTGGATTAATGTGGAAATTTTTCATACCTATTCAACTGGCAAATCTACAGGTAGCATTCGAAATAGACGATGATTTATACGAAGTACATCGGGTAACAAGAGATTTAGAAGATGCTAGAGACTTACTCTCTCAGGGTTCTGTAGGCTACGGTTTGGGGTTATACATGATGGGTATGACAGGAGTTTTGATACTGATAGGTGAATTTATCTTTGACCCGGATTTTTTCTACACTCCCACGTTGTATATCATTGGTTTGTTAGTGGGCATACCTGTTTTAATCTCACCATGGGAGACAATGAACGCTCAATTATCCCGTAACCAAAGACCATCAGGCAACAGTGCTATACTCGGTTTTTTCCGGCGTACCTTAACATTGTTCATTATCTTGGGCATTACCATTGCTTCGCTGATGTACGGGTTACAAGAATCAACATCAGGTGTAATTGAACCATTTTGGTTAGCGCTGGCGATGTTGGTGTTCATGTCGCCGACAATTTTTGCTTATGGAAGAATAATGGGCGCTTCTTGGAATATGTTATTGATTGGAAAATGGCGTACTTCTAACGGTAAGCGTAACCCTATCGACCCCGATAAGCCTAAATTCTTCAATCGATTATTCTCTCTCCTGCTGGTCATTTTCTTGTTAACTATGCCAATAACAGCACTCAATGGAATTGTAACGGTTTTGTATGTACTTTTGACCTCTCCCGATAACGCAGCTGAGGTTCTAAATTACGGTGGCATAATTGGTTACTCTATTTATGTCCGCATAGATCTAATATCTGAGATTTTATTTCACTGGGAATTCATCAAGAGTATGCCTCAATTTCTTTCATTATATCTTTCGTTGAACATTGCCATAGTTGGCTTGGCGTTTATTTTTGAATTGACGAGAAACTTAATGCTAGGTGGACAGAGTTTTGGTGGGGTATTTGGAGTTATAATCGATAGTCCAAGGGATATTAGAACCGAGGTTGAGGCTCAAGTAAGGCAACTGAAATTCGCTTTCGCGGGCTTTTCTGGCTATACAGTACTGCTCTTATTATTGGTATGTTACAAAGAATTCGGCGATTTGATGCCTTTTACTGACACCTTGGAAAATAAATATGGCTTCGATGAAGGTAATCGATTACTTGCTACGTGGATGTTTATTGCAGTTGGCCAACTTATTTTCTTGTTGACATGGTTAGTATCGATAATTCGATTTGGCTCGTTGAAGAGTTTACGTTTCGATTTAAATCCGGATGAGCGTCGTGAGGGTGCAGTACGGTTAGCTGGAGGGGATTGGATGCGAACCTTAGTTGACGAGGCTGCACTGGTGGAAGATTTGGATTCCTTGATACGATTTCAGCGACGTTCATTGGACGGCGACCCTTCTGTTGTCCGCTTCGAAAAAGCGAGGGCAAGAATGTGGGAGTTAGCGATTAGAGGTTTGTGGCCTTCAGCTATCGAGGAAGCAAGAAAGGTTCTGGCGCAAGCCGGAGGCGATGATGACGTTGCCAGAATGATTATCGCAACTGGACATATAGCATCCAGAAGACTTGATGCAGCAAGAGACGCGCTGCATGGATTAGAACAACCTGAAGGATATGATGAGCCTGAATTACTGGCCTTTGTCTGTGAATGGTTAGATCCGTTTACTGGAAATGTTACTGATGATGATTTTTGGGATTGGGAAAATAACAGTTGTATCAACAACTTGCAGCATCAATTGCAAATGGTTCGTGGTTGGAATCCCAAACCAAATACTGATTTTTTGACCAAAGACCGCTTATCAAGAGTAGCCCAATTATCCATGGTATCTCTAATGAGGGCTCAAAGAATGCATGACGAAGCGCTTGAACTTGCATTGAAGATGGTTAGGGCTGACCCAACTGGTGTTAGGCCAAGAATTGCAGCATCATTGTGCCTAGTTGACAAAGGTGATTGGCACAGCGCTAAATCAATCCTTGAGGAATTGATTAAGAGTGACAAAAATGATCCAAGAGTCTTGGCCTTATCTGCTATTCTCGGCGTTCCTTCCGATGGTGAAGAATTCGAAGTTGCCTTAGTGAATGGAGAAGGTAAAGCTATGAGCAAATGGATTAACCAAGCTCCGTGTAATTCTGTTGCTGCACTTGGAATCAAAGGTGGTATGGATGAAGCGATTAACGCAAATATGCTAATTGCAGCCCATGAAGCAACTCGTAAGCAGATGACTCCAAAGTATCAAAGCGGCAGGCTATCAATAATATTCAATTTCTTCATTCTAATACCATTATTTTTGCTATTCGGCATTTATATTTACACTGAAATAGGCCAAATGGAAGGAATATTATCAATTGTATTACTAATGTTATCGCATTCTACCACTAGGCGGGTTCTGCGCCAACAACGTAAGTTGATTCGTCACCGTGACCAGAAGGCTATGGTTGCCTATGCAAAGCGTATGAAACGATACAAAGTAGCACCTGACCGCAGCAATATACCGGTAGGTACACATTTGCTCATCTCGGGTATTCTTGTATCTGTTAATGGAGTTATATTGGATATAGGGTTGCCAGGATGGATGACCGAACATCTTCCTAAGGACTCAGATAAAGCCATCAAGTCGCGATTAAAACGGCGTAGCGGCAAGATGGCCAAAGCTCGCCCACCTAGATTGAAGCCACTTGGAGAAGGTTGGTGGCTAAAACGGCCAAAAGAAGATGGTGCTGAGATTCCTGCCCTTGAAAGGTTGGTTGGAAAAGTTGCTTATCGTGGCAGGCCTAGTTATGTCGACCGGAAAAAAGGAGTTGGTGCTCGCCCAACCGGACAAATTCCGGGTAGGTCGCGACCTGCTCATACCCTCGATTTAGGTAAGCGTGGTATTCCAACCAACACAAGAGTCTCTGAAAGGAAATCTGGTAAGCCAAAATTTGAACCAAAATCAAATGTTAGGAATACTGGACGAAGGCCACCAACTCGGCGAAAGTGAGGTTGATTGCGAACCATTTTGTTCAAAGACCGAGTTGTTAACCAGTGATTATGGCGGAAGTACCCGGGTCGTGGAATCCAAGCAAAAAAAATCTAGCAAATGCTGAAGCTGTAATTCAAGCAACTAAAGCAAGCGGCGACTTATATCGCAACGGACTTGGTATGATTGCCTCAGAAAATATTGTTTCTCCAATGGTCCAAAAAGTGGTTTGCAGTGACTTGCACGGTCGTTATGCTGAGGGTTTGCCCGGGAAAAGATATTACCAAGGTTGTGGAGATTTTGACACCATTGAAAGCCTTGGAATCAACTTGGCAAAGAAGGTATTTGGTGCTGAATTCGCTAACATCCAATCAACCTCTGGTACAGTATCTAATATTGCGGCACTGAAAGCTTTGGCAAAACCTGGTGACAAAATTACTGCGGTATCAACCGCTGATGGAGGTCATATTTCTCATGCAAGAATGGGTGCTGTTGGTTTGAGAGATCTAGATTTGTCAACCTATCCATGGGATATTGATAGGATGGAGCCCGATGTCGATGGCGCCTGCAAACTAATTAGAGAATTGAATCCAAAAGTATGTTTAATTGGTCAGTCGGTGTTTCTGTTTCCCACACCGTTGAAAGAAATTGCAGCAGCTGCGCATGAGGTAGGTGCGACAGTAATGTATGACGGTGCACACGTTCTAGGATTAATTGCTGGAGGTCAATTCCAAGACCCGCTAAGAGAAGGGGCAGATATTATGACTGGTTCATCACACAAAACATTCCCAGGACCTCAAGGTGGATTCTTATTGTCGTCAAGTAATGACGAGAAAATGCATAGAAAACTGAATAATGCTATTTT
>DAHU01000127.1 GCA_002495945.1 Euryarchaeota archaeon UBA13 | reverse complement strand
GAGTTGTGGGAAATGGAAGCCTAAATTTGGTCCTGCATGAAGGCGAAATTGAGAAATATATTCACATCTAACATCACTATGATGAGAAAGATTGCTGTTGCGTTGATGATTCTCTTTTCCCTAATGGTTATTCCGAATTCAATTGGCCAAAACCCCACTCCAACCGCAGCAATAGAGATGGATTGTGATAGTGACCCAATCGAAGTTTATCATCTCTATGAGATAAATGAAGGGGTATCGTATGAGGTCAACTTTGATCCATGGATAAATAGGGAATTTGAATGCACAATTTACAACCCAACTTCGTATCAAGAGGTTGTTGAGATATCCTATTCGATAGAAAACAGTTCCGATACAATGACACTAATCGCCAACAACTCTGATAACTCATCTAACGATAGAATAAGTATTATTGTTGGCGCGGGTAATTATGAATCCTTCACGATGAGTTTGATGCTTAATGAGAACATTAGATATGATGTTGAACCATATTCATTTTACTTTGTCGAAATCACAGCAGTTGTAACGGAAATTAATGGATTTCCGCCTTCAAATGTTGCTTCAGACACTTCAAATAGTGCAATTATCATTGAAGAAATTCTGCAAGGTTCTCGCCTCGGTTTTAACGTTAATCCATCTCCCACTAAAAATTATGACGGATACCCGATTACCGGACAACTATTCAATGGTGACTCATGGTCAAACTATGACTATTCAACCTTATTTGATAGCGAAACAGAGTTGCCGTTTATCGAACCTTGGAATGTGATTCAATTCATTGAACTTGGTTGTCCTTATTGTAAGCAAGTCGCAGATGCGATGAAAATTTACTCTGAAAGATATGATTACAATAATGATACCAATCAAGAACCAAATGTAAGATTCTTGACAAATGTCGCAGATATTGTGGAAAATAGCAGTGAGAATTCAACGAACGACTGGAATAACATAAATGAAAGGCAAGCTATTGAGGATTTCAAAGAAGATTATCAACACAACTTAATTGACTACATCGATGATTTGTCAAATACAAACACCGATGAATGGGACATCAATGGATTCCCTTGGACATATCTTATTCAACCTGATGGAGTTTTTGCTTGGGACCCAATTTCTTATCCGCATGTAGGTTGGTCTGAGTTCGAACATAGGCCAATCATATTAGACAACTGTGTCATATCATCTTCATTTCCTTTCCTGCCTCCAGGAAATCCATTTGGCACGCCATCCTACGATTGTAATGTCGCAGATGCAATAGATTACTTGGTCCAAGATACTGATGTCTCACCTGTTGTTGCGATGGAAATTTATCACGGAGAAAGTCTGGAAAATGCCTTATCGGTTCACAATATTGAGATTGAATTAGATTTGAACGCTGCTCCAATACACGTTGATAATTTCCTCAAACATGTACAAGCAGGAAACTATGACGGTGTAACCTTTCACAGAATTATTGATGATTTTATGATACAGGGAGGAGATTTCGAAAACAATAATGGAACTGGCGGTTATGCTTACGAGTGGTACGGTTATTGTTACGGACAAGCAATGAATAGTTCTGCTGAATGTTCTAATTCGACATTATACACCGTTCCTGATGAAGCAGATAATGGCTTAGTTCACACTTCCTGTAAGATTTCAATGGCAAAAAGAAGTGCTCCAAACACTGGGTCTAGTCAATTCTTCATTATGCCTGATGACATTTCCCAGCACACATGGCTAGATGGAGTCCACACTGTATTTGGTGAAGTTACCAGTGGGTGTAGCTCAATAACCCTATTATCAGAAGTTCAGACCGATAATTACGACAGACCGGTAATTCCCGTTGTGATAAATAGTGCAACTATTATCTCTAATCCAACTGCTGACTCAGATGGAGATGGAGTTGTCGATACTGAGGATGACTTCCCAGACAATCCAAACGAAACTACAGATTCTGATGGTGATGGAGTTGGTGACAACTCTGATGAGTTCCCATTTGATGCTAGCGAGACTCATGATGACGATGGCGATGGTGTAGGTAACAATACCGATGCATTCCCACAAGACGGCAACGAAACTCACGATGATGATGGTGACGGAGTGGGTAACAATACCGATGCATTTCCACAAGACGGTGACGAAACTATGGATACTGATGGTGATGGAGTTGGAGATAATGCCGACCCCGAACCAGAGGATCCAACCATTTCCTCACCGGCGGACATTGAGGTAAATGTTAGCGATACTTCGGCTTACCTGATTGCTGGGTCGATTGTATTCTTAGCCTTAGTAATTATTTTTGTCAGGCGAAAGCCACCGTCAAATCAAGTTGATGACAAATATAGTAACTTTGCCTATCAAGATTCATTATTCAACGAAGATTGAGATGCTCAACTAAACGCTCGATGAAACGGCGTTGCTCTATATCCCAGTCTTGCAGAGTTACTGTGCATGAGCCTTTTCTTACCGGTAGTTTTCCATCCACAAAACCAGCTTGTGTTAAATCGCTAGCAACAATTGGTAATGACCTACCTTTGATGTGGACCTTGACACCATTCTTGACAATCTTAACGTAACCAAAATCAAGTTCCAATTTGTCTTTGGTTTCAGAGAATTCAACACCACCTGCATTCAAGAAACGCTTGATTGCGGCGAATATGCCAACAGAGTCTGCCGTATCACTAGCTAACCCTCCGTAGGCCGATAAGAACGTTAATTCTGTAGAGTTCTGTTCGATTAGATGGTCAAAATCTCTTGACTTTGAGTTCTTGCTACCCATAACCCCACCATCCAAGGCTAGTAGTGTGATTCTTTTGGTTGTAACGGAGTATGACGAAAATAAATGTCACAAATAGGGCAAACCTCAATCAATAGTTTTGCTTGGTTTGGTTATGGCAACTACCTGGGTTGTAGATTCTAACTGTTTTATCCACATGGGCTCAATGGCTCAAGACAATCTAATTGAAGACCTAAGAAAAAGTATCCCTGAGGGTATTTTTGTCACACCAGGAGTGCACAATGAAGTTAGAACGGTTAGGTTTCAAAGATGGAAAAACAAGCCTAATCTACTTGACAAAATGAAACCAATATTGACGACGATTGCGGTTGATGATGACCAAATTAAGGGATTAGCAAGCCAAATTGGCGAAAGAGCCGCCCCCCAAGATGTCGATCTTTCGCTGATGGTACTAGCCAGCAAATTATCCAGAGAAGGTCGAGATGTTACACTAGTAACTGATGACTTCAAGATGACAACGACCAGTCAAAAGGTCAATTTAGGCTTCAACACTTGTCCACCATCGACCTTTTTGCAACGGCTGTCCGAAACTGGCCCAAATGCGTGTAAATCAAGATTCAGGAGTCTATCAAGAAGAACAAGAGCGGCGGAAATGCGCTATGCTATCAGTCGGGTTAACGAATATGACATTCAAGCTAAACTAACCTGGATGGTTGATTCCCTAATCGAAAATAAGCCTCAAATTAAGCCCACTGAGCCAGCACAAGAAAAGAGTTCAGAACAAAAATTGATTCGGGCCCTGCGCAAATTTCTGCTTGGTGGCGAACCAAAAAAGTCACACATGGGAAAGTTGGGTAGCCTACCTCAAATTTGCCTACCAGTGAGTGAACTTGACAGTTACTTGACCGATATCTCGAATAACAACGCTGTTGTTGTCGACAAAGCGTATGAAATAGGAATCGAAAAAGTAAGTTCGGTACTCGAACGTGTAGGACTGGGATTAGCACCATTAGATGAAGAAAGAGCCGAAATTGCTCATCGCGCCATGGCAGGGCACATGTATAGAATGGAGTCTTGTCTTGCGATGTTAGCCAAAATGAATGGCGATATGATGGTCGCAAGATTGCATTTATCTCGGGCCCTACACTATGCGACCCTTGTTGACGACGTCAATGCGGAAATGCTGGCCACAAATCAACTGGGTTTACTAGCACTGGTTAGGAATAAATGGAATAGGGCGGCAGATTTGTTTGAAACAGCAGATAGACAAGCCCAAACGACAAAAAATCCGAGGTTGAATTATGTTGTTTGTGCGGGCATGGCAAGATTCCTTGACGGCGATGAAGACTTGGCGGGTAAACACCTCGTCACAGCACAATCATTAGTGAGTGAAGACATAAGAAAAGCCGGTGATGAATTATTCAATTTAGGTAAAACTTTGCTTGCGATGGATGAGTCCGGATTAGCGATTGAGGTCTTGGATGAAGCCATGGAGTGTGCAATTGATTGTAACGATGAGAATTTGACTGAGAATTTGGCAGAATACTTGATCTTGGCAAATAATGCCCTAACAGATAGTGAATCAGAACAATATGTCGGGTTAAGAAAATACCTTGACGATATCAATACCATCGACCAAAGCAGTACCACTAAGTTTGACGATAAAATCAACGAAATTGCAGACCAAGTAGAACTCATTTCCCAACCACTTGACTCTTCCGGCGATTGGGTTGAAGCGAGCGAAATTTTCCCAAGTACGGCAAAATTTTCGGTTTTGAGACAGTTGTCAATGGGGCCTGATGAAACCCTTGTCGTAGCTCAACACAGCGAACTGGGAATAATTGGTTTTTGGCTACCAACCAGCGAACATCAAGTATCTGCCGGACAAAATATTATCATCAAAGGTACAAAAGTAAAAGTTGCCAATCCACCGGATAATCTTCGCTCACAACACAATATTTCCTCGCTCGTGGCGGTTGAGGATAGCGATAAGATAGTATTCTCAGCCGATATTGATTTGTAAAATCTAAACAACCGTTTAAGCGGTAAACGCCCAAATTTAAGCCAATCAGCAAACCAATACTGATAATATATATCCAAATTGAGGGTTAATTATGGCTGCAAGAAGTCTCGTTATTATTCTACTAACGACCTTGCTAGCACCCATGGTTCATGCCGAAGCGGACAATACACTCAATTTAGGATTTGGAGCGACCCTTTCTGACAACCCTGAGGATGCGCCTCTCACCTATGCCTTCTCGCCAGCCGTAAGGGCTGCATTTGCAAGAACGAGTGATTTATCTCAGTATACAATAGACCAACGAGAATCGGTAGAACAGTGGGTCGTTGTCAGTCCATTTGATATCGGAACTCCCACTACTGAATTAGCGAATTCCTACATCATTGATGCCAATTTTGCTGATGGTGCAAGCAACTTTGCTATCTTACAATATGAAGGTAAAATTGAGGTTGCCTATCCGTTGGTGGAGAAGACAGTCGCAAAAAAGTGGACACCGAATGATGCTAAATTTGGTGATCAATGGCACTTACAAAATACTGGTCAAACCGGTGGTAATGCTGGTGAAGATGCAAATCTCACTGCCGCATGGGATGATTATCGAGGTAACGGAGTTGTAATCGGTATTGTGGACGACGGGGTTGACTGGACTCACGCCGACTTAGACAATTATTACGAAGATACTCTTGATTACGATTATTGCAACAACGACGGTGATCCAAGTCCAAGTTATTACGACGGTCACGGTACTTCTGCTGCTGGTGTAGCCGCAGCAGCGGGTAACAATACCATTGGTGTAAGCGGTGCTGCACCCAAAGCCGGACTTGCTGGACTGCTATTGATTGCCTGCAGTACTACTGATGTAAGAGAAAGTAATTCATTATCCCATGAGCGACAAAATATCGACATTTATTCAAATTCATGGGGACCAAGCGACAACGGTCGAACAGTTGAAGCTCCTGGACCGTTGATGCTTGCAGCCTTTGAAAACGATGTTTCTCAAGGTAGAGGAGGACTGGGTAATATCATAACTTGGGCTGCAGGAAATGGCCTTGACGATGATGACAATTCAAATTACGACGGTTACGCAAATAGTCGCCACACCATTGCTGTGACTGCGGTAACCCACTACGGAGAGCAATCATGGTATGCTGAACCAGGGGCAAATATCCTCGTCGCCGCACCATCAGACGGCAGTGGAGAAGGGATAACAACCACTGATATCGAAGGCGGTGGTGGATACAACGGCGGCGACTACAACGATAATTTCGGTGGTACTTCGTCGGCCACACCGTTAGTTTCCGGAGTTGTAGCACTAATCTTGGAAGCCAACCCAAGTGTAACTTATCGAGATGTTGAACACATAATTGTCCACAGTTCTAGAGTTAACGATGCGGGAGATAATTCATGGAACACAAATGGTGCGGGACATGATGTAAGTCACAAATATGGCTTTGGCGTAATCGATGCCAGTGCCGCTGTTGATTTAGCAGAAACCTGGGTCAATGTCGATCCGGTCATCAACTATCAATCGGGATTAATCGACGTACCTGACCAACAAATTCCAGATAACTCGGCACCAGGTATAGTCGAAACCATTCAAGTCCCGGACTCAATAAAAATTGAGCATGTTGAGGTTGTTGTTGACATTGACCACACGTATCGTGGAGATTTAGAAATCATCCTGACCAGTCCATCCGGGACTCAAAGCGTGCTTTCAGAAAAACACGAGGATAGCGGCAACAACTGGAATAACTGGATGTTTACCTCTGTTCATCACTGGGACGAGGATAGTTTTGGCGAATGGTCACTATCAATCGAAGACAAAGGCAACGGTGATACTGGCACTCTAAGGGATTGGGAATTAAACATCTATGGCACTGAAATAAACACAGATCGAGATGGTGATGGTCTGACCAACTATGATGAAGTAAGCGTCTACGGTACTGACCCTGATGACATCGATACTGATGATGACCAAATTAATGATGGTGAGGAAGTCAATATTTACAATACCAACCCGCTATCAGTTGATTCTGACAGTGACGGTCTTGAGGATGGTAGAGAAATACTCGTGAACGCAACCGACCCACTTGATGTAGATACTGATGATGATGGCTTACTCGATGGGGCTGAAGTTGACATTCACTTCACAAACCCCTTAGTTGCCGACCCAGATGCTGATTCCGACACATTCTATTGGTTCCAAGATTGCAACGACACCAACGACCAGATTTATCCTGGGGCTCAAGAAACGCTAAATTTTGTCGATGATGATTGTGATGGGCTATGGGATGAAGGCTTCAATCAAACAGACAGCGATGCTGATTCACTGAGCGACTACGCTGAATTCCACATTTACGGAACCGACTATAACTTACAGGACACCGATGGAGATATGCTTGAAGATGGTGAGGAAGTTTTACAGTATCAATCAAACCCACTTGTCTACGATAATGATACTGACTTAGATGGATTCTACTGGTTCCAAGACTGTAATGACACCAACGACCAAATTAATCCTGATGCTGTTGAATTACTAGATGCCATAGACAATGATTGCGACGAATTGATTGACGAAGATTTCGTTGACTTAGACCGTGATAATGATCAGTTACCAGACTTAGTTGAATTCTATACGATGAATACCGACCCCCTCGATAACGACACCGATGATGATGGACTTGAGGATGGTTTCGAAATACTAACTGTCGGCAGTGACCCGACTATGTTTGACACCGATTTTGACGGACTAAGTGATGGAGTAGAGGTTCTTGAAACAAACACCAACCCTCGTATTCCCGATTTAGATGAAGATGGTGATGGTTTTAGATGGTTTGAGGAGTGTGATGACACCAATAGCAACATCAATCCTAATGCTCCAGAACTGTGGAATGGTATTGATGACAATTGTAACGACTTGGTAGATGATGGAGTCAATCGTTTCGATTATGTCGCATTTACTTCCCTTGAAAATACAACAATCAATGCTACCGAAGATAAATTGTCACTCAGTATGACATTTGATTTAACAGAAGAAGATTTTGATAACATTGGTCTAGAGCTTTACTGGTATCGTAACAGCACTCTGCTGTCAAGAAATGATACCTTCGAAGAGGGCCCATTCAACTGTACGATAACCGTATTCGGCTTTGGAGGTATACTCTGTGCCGGCAATGGTACCATTGGACCATACTCAATCAAAGCCGTAGCAGTGGATGATTACGGTACTGTAGAATACACGTGGAATGTGTCCTATTTTGTCTATCATCCTCCTGAACCTGAAGAACCGGATGAGCAGTCAACTGTTTCACGCATCATAGATACCTTGAGTGATAATTTTATGACGGTGTTAATTGGTGTGTTGTCTGCTTTGGTGATATTATTGTTAGTAATCAGACTAAGGCAAAATAAGCCGACAAATATTCCTGTAAACCCTCCACCGCCACAGGCATTTGGACAAGCTATGCCACAGAACCGATACGAACCAAAGCAATCAAAGTATGCAGAAGTAAAATCCGCACCCGACTTATCGATACTCGATAATAAGTGGAAGTAATCAAGTACTCATGATATAATTCCAACCGATTATTCGTCCATCGGTTGCATCAGCGATTAGGTTAAACTGCTTATCCCAGCCGTCTTCGCTCCAATCTCGTGAGATGTCAACTGTGCAAGCACCATCGGTTGCATCGCCAATGTTTGTCAATATCGTATTGATACCGCTGCCGGGAACCACCACGAGATATCCTACACGAGTTTCGGGATGATAGGTGCCAGAATTGGTGAACAAGCCTTGATCTGAACTCAGTGAGGGGAAACGAGACGAATCAAGTAGTGACTGTTCAATAGTAGAAATATTGAGAACTTTCGGGATAAATTCGCGATTATATGATACTGTCTCATCATAACTACCCTTCTTGTCAAATTGACAATTTTCGGAACTTGGGGCACCAGTCATGTTGAAGGTTACCCATCCTGCGATATCATCAGTAGCTATCCACGATATGTTCCATTGAGTGTCGGCGCCATACTGTCGGTCTACTGCTCGCCACACATAGCCGCCGTCATCAAGAGCAGCAACAGCCCCTGATGCAGATGATTGAAGATAATCCAAGCACTCGAGTGCTGACTCAAGGTTGTAATTTCTAATTGCGGATTGGTCTGGCATATGTTCGCCGTTTGGCCCCCAGTCGTTTAATTCGTTATCGCGTGGAGATAATTCGTTGGCCTGCGGTCGAGCATCGTAAGACAACCCGAACTCGAGTCCTTTAGAGCCTCTGGTTAGTGAGGATTTTTGGAAAGTATGACTCATGGTTAACTCTCCATCGGGAAGCACATAATCGCCGAGTAATTTTGTTGTCGTAGAGCAGCCTTGGCGATTACTATCGCTACCTGAAATGACCACATTTACGGTTTGCTGAGTTGCCCATGGATTTCCTTCCTCAACCAGTAAGGTCATACTAGCTGAGCCTAAACATAATTCCTGGATATCTTGGTTGGTGGCGACGATTTTCCACATGTCAGTGCTGCCTAAGGTCTCGGTTCCCAGTACGCGCCAATTCCAACCGAGCCTAGAGCCAGACGCCCCGTCGTCTATGTAGTCATTAGCGAGTAATTCCTGCAGTTCTACAGGTTGCAATAGCATGGAGAAACCAGGTGATAGTGATTCTAAATCTCCTAAGATTCCGCCTACTCCAAAGGCCATTAATTCTCCTTTGTATGTGTCCTCAACATTCAAATCCCAGTCAACCGAAGTTCCTATCGATGCTCTATCTCTTAACTCAGTCCACTGTTTAGAGACTAAATCGGCTGTACCGCTAACACTGGCAGGGAAATCTGAACAGGCATCAGAACCTGGAATTGCTGAACGCAGATGTCGCTGAATAGTGAACGAATTGAAGTCATATTCGGATACGGCTTCGACCGTAAGCCACTCCATACCTTGCCCGCCCTTTGCGCTAACGGCACCAATTCTATCCAACGATGATTGAGAGACCAGTTGTGAAGAGTCCCCGTTAGTAATTGATATGTCTCCACTGCCATCGAATATCAAACGTAACTTACAGATATCATCCTCGGTTTCGAAACGATCTAACACCAAATCTAGAAACCCTTCACTTGCCATAAAATCTCCCTCAGAGATTGTGTAAGTCATTTCATCACCATAGCGTAGAGTGTCAGCGGTGAATGGTTCTAATTGACTGTTAAAGTAGTACCATGTTCCAGCACCGAGAATTAAAATTACGACAAAAACAGCAGCTATTTTTGGTTGTTTAAGCATCTCAATCAGTGTTGTTGCATTGTTGTCGTCAGATTTTAACACGGTTTCTGTGACCACAACTTTCGGCGCTTTGACCTCATCTTCTAGGCTAACAAATTCAGCGTCGAGTACCTCTGCATCGAGGATATCATCGTCTGATTCAGGCAAAATGGCCTCAGCCACCATTGGTTCGACTACCGGTTCAACTTCCGGAGTCAGAGTGTCTTCGTCTTCAAGCGACAATGATGGTTGAATTGCCTCTTCTTCAGTAACAGCGTCAATTACCTCTTCGACAACTTCAGTGGCTTCTATCCCTAACTCTTCTCGACTTAGTCCGGATTCTAGTAATCGAGACACAAGGTCTGATTTGTTACCGCTTGTGGGCAGGTCGTTTAGAATACAAAGGGCTTTGAGTTTGGCCGCTGTAAGACTAGATTTCAAGTCGTCAGACAATCTCTTCACCAGTTGTGCGTTTTTGTTTTACCCTTTCAATCATCTCATGCTTTGAATCATAAATAGTCTAATTGGTGACCATCAAACAGTCACTCGGCTTGATATGGGACATATTGACCCGAAGCGTCTTTTACGTAGATTTGTTGTTCATAGCCGCCATTTGCCATCTTGCGGTAATAGTAACCATTTCCTGCATCCTCAAATGTTGAACCATCATTTTGGGGCGGTGCTGTGGCAGGAGGCGGTCCCGACCTTTCCGAATTACCCGAATCAGTGGCGATGTTCGCCGGTCCCGTTGCTGTAGCGCTGGGAGGCGCACCTGATGGACCTGCGACATCTGATGGTGGTCCTCCCGGTCCTGCTACTGGTTTTGGAGGCCCTCCCGGTCCTGCTACAATCCTCTGTTTACGTGATTCCTCAAGTACAATCTGCTCTTCAGTAACCTTGTCATCTTCTAAGATATCCTTCACTTTCTTGCCGACCTTCTGGGCACCAATGAAAGCAAATGTGGACAACCCCAAGAAAACTATACCGGGAATTCCGGCAATCACTTGATTTGGCCATAATTTCCCTGTCACCACCAAGTCGGTTCGACTTGGGTCTACAATTGTGCCATCTGGGCCAACCGCTTTGGCCGACAAGCAATATTGTCCCATATCAAGGTCAAAGTCAAAAGTATAGGTTTTCCCTTCCAGTGGAGATTGAATAAATCCATACTGGTATCCGTGCTGACCACCGTTAAGCGCCTTAGTTTCTGCGTCGCTGGCCGCCTCCGGATCGGTACAATCATCAATATTCAAAACAAATACTTGGAGGGTTATATTTCCTGTAGTAGCAGGTAGGCTTCTAACTTCAACTGAAACCTCATAGGGAACATCCATGAAATCTTCACCGCCTAGTGATGGACCCCAAACATATCCGAGGTCTTTCTCCGCAGTACCGTACTCAAAATCGGCGTCCATTGGCATAGGAAATAGCGCAAAAGCAAACATCAAAAAAGCAATCCCGAGGAACATGAAAACATTCCAGCGAGATTTTTTTAGCGACGCTTGAAGTGTCGACAGAGTTTCTATACTATCCTCCTCATTTGACTCAGGAACGTCACTCGCCATCTCAGGTGCCTCGATTTCAGCCTCTTCAGATGGCATCTCTAGTTCGGACATAGCCATGGCAAGTAGAATTAGCACTTCAAAGACACTATTGTCGTATAATTACTATTTACAGCGATGATATCAAAAAGTAAGGGGTATGCCACAGGGTATGGACCTGAAACTAGCCGTGCTGTCCCGTGGACCTAGGCTATACAGCACGCGCAGGTTAGTTCAGGAAGCAAAATCTCGCGGTATCGATGTCGAAGTTACCGACCCGATGAAGTTCTCACTATTCGTTGATGATGGGGCAATCGATATCCATTATGCAGGCGAACCGTTCACTCACGATGCAGTGATTCCAAGAATTGGACATTCGATTACCAAGCACGGCGTTGCAGTACTGCGCCACATGGAACAGTTGGGCATTTGGACCGCCAATACCGGCCAAGGAATTCTCCAAAGTAGAGATAAATTACACGCTTCCCAAATCTTGGCGCGAAATAAAATTCCGGTACCCAAAACCACCTATGTTAGGGACACAATAGATGTTGAGCCTGCAATTGATTTCGTCGGAGGGTTACCCGTGGTAATTAAAGTAACACAGGGTACTCAAGGTCAGGGCGTTTTCCTTCGCCACACACTACACGAATCAAGAAGCCTAATTCAGGGATTGTTGCTGACGGGAAAAGCAGTACTTGTCCAAGAATATATTGCAGAATCCCACGGCAAGGATATTCGCGCCTTGGTTGTTGGTGACCGAGTGGTTGCTGCGATGAGAAGGAAAGCCCGTGGACGAGAGTTTCGTAGTAATTATCATCT
>DAHU01000092.1:628-2646 GCA_002495945.1 Euryarchaeota archaeon UBA13 | reverse complement strand
GCTTGCCAAGGCAACCAAAGGGTATAGGATGCGACTGATTGCAGCATTGCGCGCATGCGGAAATTGATCCAACCGGTTGCGGTTAGATATCTCATGCAAGCATCAAAAAATGGCCAGCCGGTTTTACCATCTCGCCAAGCGATGAATTTTCGCTGATCTAATTTGCGATTTAGTAACTCATCTAATTCTGGATTTATGGCAATCTCGTCCATCGTTGCCTCGGCTTCCAAGCGTTGCATGAAATGACAATGCCAGGCTAAGCGGCTTTGAAATGAGGTTAGACTTGAGGTAAAACCTCGATTTTCAGCAGACCTCGGGTTGACTTTGATGTGTCTTTGTCGGCTAACGGTGTGGTGAAAAACCTGTTTGATGGTGAGACAACCGGCACTCAAGTATGGCGAAATTCGTGAGCACATTACCTCACCAGTAATCGGGCTTGACATCCCTTTCCGATAACCACGACCACGTTCATTGAGAAAGGAGGTCAAGGTCGACAGGGCTGCGGCTTCGCCAGGAATCGGCCGATTTTCTAACCTCACTGAAGTGAGGCCGAGGTCTTCCATTGTAGGAATCTCATCGCTGTGGCAACCCGCTGGGGAAGGCAAGGTGGTTGGTTTAGGAAGTAAATCAGCGCTGATACGCTTGTCACGATGTTTCTTCCAATCATCTCTAGTTTTCAGTTTTCTAACAACGCCATTTGAAGGATATTCTACAAACTTCACCTTGTTGAATTTACACCATTCAGCGACTTGCTTGTCTCTATCCCATGACCACTGCAATCCAGTCTCTTGGTTAGCAATTATTGAATCAATATCATATTCATGATGTAATTTCTCTAATGCTTTAATGATATTACCATAATTGAATTTGATGACCCCGCCAAGTCCTTCAATATCTTGAGCTAAACTTCGCAAACAGTCCAGTTCCCACTCGATGTGAATTGCCGAAACATCACTACGCCCTATCCTTTGTGAGTCAAGGTTAAACAGACAAATAAGTGGTTTTTTGCAACTAACAGCATCGTGGATAGCAGCGTTATCACAAAGACGTAGGTCTCTTTTTAGCCACACAACATTAACTGCCACGGTAGAAAAACCAAGTTAACATCTATTAATGTCTGTAAAAATGATACTCGCGTCGATATAATCCTTAAAAAAACATTAGCATGGTTGGGAATTGTGCGGATTCTCGTCACTGGCTCGGAAGGTTTTCTCGGCAAGGTGTTGGTTCGAGAACTCGAGAATCAATCTCATCAAGTAATCCGTTATGACATCAGTCTTGGCAAGGACATCCTAGATTCGCAGCAACTATACGAAGATTTGACAAACGCTGATGTCTGTATTCACTTAGCTGCAGTGGCTGACCTTTACATTGCAGAAAACAATCCCCAACTGGCAAGAGAAGTGAATATAGATGCAACGAGAAAGATACTTGAAGTAGCCGAAGAGTTAGACGTTCGTATTTTGTTTGCTTCAACAGTTTGTGCTTATGGCAATAATGGTGTAGAAATATGTACGGAACATTCACCACTGGCTCCCACTGAGGTTTATGCCCAATCCAAAGCAGCGGCAGAGGAGTTATTCAAAGAGAAGTTAAACAACCATTCTATTCTTAGATTAGCAACTTTTTACGGCCCAAACATGCGTTCAAGCCTTGCTACCAGCATATTCATCAAAGCTATCAAAAATGGCGAGTTAATCAACATTCACGGCAACGGCCTACAGACTAGATGTTATACTCATGTCGAAGATATCGCCTCTGGAATCATCACTGTATTGGATTCTGATGAAAATGGTATATTCAACATTTCATCGGATGAGGAGATGAATGTTATCGATCTAATTGCTTTGATTGCTAAGATTGTGGGCAAGACGGCAAAGACCATTCATGTTGAAGACAGATTTGGTCAAATTAACAAAAGTAGGATCTCAGCAGCAAAATTGCGAAAGTTAGGCTGGAGACCAAAATATAGCTTAGAAACTGGATTGAAAACCTGTATTTGAGCCAATTTAGCGACA
>DAHU01000092.1:0-250 GCA_002495945.1 Euryarchaeota archaeon UBA13 | reverse complement strand
ACATGGACCTGTATGATATATCCTTCTTCTTCTCCACTATGTGGGTTGGACCGTTTTGGTTTGCTATGTTAGTATTTCCTGAACATGAAATGACCAAAAAAGCGCTAAAAGGACCGTGGTTTTTCCTCGGCCCACTTATTGTTTGGTGGTTAGTAACCATCGCTAATCCACAGGCCATGGTAGACTTGGCCAAGGATGCTGCCAACCCAAATGGTATCCTCGACGGCCTGGCGACAATTATGGGAAGTCG
>DAHU01000047.1:12872-13045 GCA_002495945.1 Euryarchaeota archaeon UBA13 | reverse complement strand
TCTTCCCAGTCGTCATCTGTTGAAGGGGTAGTACTATGCTCGACTTCATCATCAAACACCTCCCAGTCATCGTCATCTGTTGCGATATTATTGGTTTCTTGGTGAGCATTAACGGTTGGTTGGACATTAGATGACGGTTCCTCTGTTTGTACATTCGCTGCGACAATTTCTTG
>DAHU01000047.1:12034-12482 GCA_002495945.1 Euryarchaeota archaeon UBA13 | reverse complement strand
TTTACGCGACGTTTGAATCGGTCGAATAGTCCCACAGTATCACCTCAGTCATCTAAAGTAAGTTCATTACCAAACATGCTTGTCCTACGACGTGATTTTGGCTTTTCTGGTTCAGAAGATTCATTCGATGTTGGTTCTGTTATCGATTCTTGATTGGTTTGCGGTTGCGATTGTAATTTCTCTGCTGCTTGATTAAATTCCTGCGCTAGCGTACCAAGCTTCTCTTCAATGGCTCCAGCCTGCTTGAGAAGGGTTGCATGCAAATCGTTGAATTCTGTTCTCCTTTCAGTGAGTATTTCTATTACATCGCTCCACTTTCTTTCGCCAAATATTCCCGCCCCCAAATCTACTACTGCGGTCCCTTCATCTGATTCATGGTGTTGAAAATTAAGGGTTACCCCTGCACCGATCGAAACATGGGCTTTGGCATCACCCGACTTAGACATGG
>DAHU01000047.1:5239-11663 GCA_002495945.1 Euryarchaeota archaeon UBA13 | reverse complement strand
ACTATTTGTTCCATTCTTCGTTGAAGTTCTTCGAGGTGCTGGCGATGGCTTTCGACCAGTCGCGCTTTGTTTTGTAATTCAGTGCGGTCAACCATACTCTTCAACCCTCAAGTGGAGTGGGATTAGAAAAAGGCGTCGACTACTCTTCTTCTTGGTTAGGAGCTATGGTCCCGCCTGCCAATTCTATTGCTTCTCTAAATGTGTGGAGGATTTTTGGTTCTGTAGAAGTTCTCGGGTCTATCTCATCAATTGAATCGATTTGAATAGCGCGCCGCTTCGCTTTGTGTTTGGAGCCGATAATTGAATACGCCATGTGCTCTGCAGCATCTTTAGATTCTGCAGGAAGGTCAAGGCTAAACTTGTTTCTTACGCTACCGAATGGTGCAATCCCGGATACTCGATATGCCTTCATCGAGTCGGCGACTTGCATGCTTGGTTTAAACTTCCCGTCGCGGAAAAACACTGGTTTCTTGCGAGACATTGACTAATATTGAGGTTTTGAGATGGTTCATGCGGAGCCTGTTACTGTGTGTGTTGATGGTACTTGTACCGTTAGCAAGCGCAATCTCAGCACCCGCACAAATCGTCGAGGAAGAGTTGGAACCCAACACTTGGCATGAGGTTGTTTTAGTTTCGAGTAATCAGGTATGGACAACAGAAATGTGGAACGATGTGGTGCAAAATGGCGCTTTTCCGTTGCGAGTAATTTCCAGTAATGAATTATTAGTCTGGCAAAAAGAGTATTTGCTGTTAGAATTTGATTACTACCATTCTGAAGTTGCTGAGTGGAAATCAGAGTTGACGATTGACAATAATAATTTTGAATATATCAAAATTTTATTCGAGCCGCGATTGCCAACACAGGCTTATGCTCAAATAGAAAATGACTTATTGCTTAATGGAATTGAAGATTTTGACAGTTCTCGTTACGAGTACTCTGTCATGCCGCAGAGTTTAGTTGTCAAAATTCACAACGAGATGGTGTTGGAATCAATATTAGCAATTCCGGGCATCCTATGGATAGAACCTGTGTTACAAACCGAGGGTCGGAATTTGTTAGCTTCTGCATACATGAGTGACGGCAATGCTGCCTCTCAACCTCAATGGGAGTTTGGATTAAATGGAGAGGGAGTAATATTGGGTGTGGCAGATAGCGGACTTGATATTGATCACTCATGCTTTAGAAATGCCAGTGATTCTATCGGTGATGTTGGTCTACAACATAGAAAAGTTGTCAAGAATAACATTACTATCGATGACGGCGATAATCCAGGTGAAATGGATTACCGGCACGGGACGCATGTTGCAGGGTCGTTGGTTTGCCATGATGTGTATAGTTTCCTAAATCAAGAGAAACCACAAAATGCAACAACAATATCTTACGCATCAAAGTTGGTTTTTCAAGATATAGTTTCTGATGAGGGTTGGGTGCCTCCGGAAAATGTCAGTGATTTGTTGTTGGAGAATACTCTTTCTGGCGGCATTATTCACTCGAACTCTTGGGGCGATGATACTACTGCTTACACCGACAGAACCGCTGATTTCGACCATTGGGCGTTAGAAGTCCCATGGTCACTATCATTTATTGCTCCAGGAAATACTGGTGGACAATTGCTCGAGCCGGCAAATGGGCGGAATGTTGTCGCTATTGGCGCCACCACCAAATCAGCAAATCCAGAAATTTGGCAATCCTCCTCTACAGGCCCAACCGAAGCAGGAGGGTTTGGAATATTTGCCGTAGCGCCGGGAGTATCGATTAATTCTGCCAAAGCGGATGGGTTTGATGATTCAATGAATAATGCCTTGCGCGCATCAAGCGGGACGAGTATGGCCACACCAATCGCTGCCTCATTTACTGGAATTATTCAGCAGATGGTAGAACAAGGTTGGATCCTGTCTTCTAATGAAGTCGTCAACCAGTACAACTTGTCAACAATATCACCTTCTTGGTCTGCATTGCCCAACGAAAGTATTGGGCTTGGCGAGGGTTTTACTCCTTCGGGCCCGTTACTCCGTTCCTTGCTTGCAATAGCAACTAAGGACATTACCCAAGATGAGGGATACTTTGTCAGAAATAATGAGGCTGGATGGGGCGTATTGTCTCTTGAGGAGTTGATTGACTTCGGCCAACTTGAAACATCTTTAGGCCAAGAGAATTTAACACCGACTTCAAACGTATGGATTCATGACAGTTTTCGCAACTCGTTTGATGTTGGTGAGTGGTTAACCGAGCGTATTGTTGCATCATCGACAGGAAATATAGCCGATAGCCCATGGAATGGAGGAGGTGCAGAAGGTCCATTTTTGGGTACTGGTGAGGTATGGACTAAACGATTGGTGCCAACTCAAACCGAAGATTTTGAAGTTGTTTTATCGTTCGCTGCAAAACCAGAACCGTTCTTAGTTGACGATTTACGACTAGTGGTGAAGTTGTCTGACGGTGATATGGCATCGGGAGGCGTCTATGATGCTGATGGATTTTCATCCATATTTTCTAACGAAAGTCTCGAGTTCGCCAACATACAGAAATCAAACGAAACAAGTGTCTCGGTGAAAATACCAATGAGTGAATTGGTCGATATATCGTGGTTAGATATAGAAGTACATGCTAACTATGTTGCTCCTGGAAATACTCCCGGAAGTGTTGGTGTTGACGGCGACAGAGTGGGTTTCGCATTAGCGGCAAAAGGCGTTATCAGAGATTCTCAGAATTGGGAAGATTCGGATGGAGATGGTATTGCTAACGCTGTTGATCTATGTCCAAATCAACATTCACAGAATTATGATTTAGATTTAGATGGGTGTCCTGACGATACTGATGGAGATGGTATTGATGACCAATATGATCTTTGTCCATCAATTAATTCCCAAGGCTACGACAGTGATTTAGATGGTTGCATAGATGATTCGGACAGTGATGGTGTGGGTGACAATATTGATTTGTGTTTCACAGAAATAATATCTCTAGAGTACCCTGTTGATAATGCCGGCTGTCGTCCTATCGATTCCCCAATTTCGATTGCTCAAATTGATATTTTTGGCTTAGAAAATCAAATATGGTCTTCTGAATTAGATGTTCGATGGAAGATAATTGATGATGATTTTGACCCGTATTTGACCGGAGCTAGAATAATGATTAATCAAACAGGAAACAACTCATTCTTCCCGATTTCCACCTGTACCGCCCAAGACATTACTATCGAGGGTGATGTGCACAAATGCTCGTGGAATGTTATTGATGATTTACCGATATTTGATGTGACTGGTTTTGGCTTACATGTCCAGTTTTTCGCCCAAAGCCTCAATCAATCGCCTGAAGCAAATAACGCGTTGATATACTATGATTCTGAAATTTATTTTTCCGTTGATAACTATGATAATACTCTTACTACTGATAATTCAAATCCCGGTGCTGCAAATTCTGTGCGTTCGCTCGGATGGGGAATAATCACAATTTTTTCAATTGCGTTAATCTGTCGTAAATTGTGGTCGGTGGCTCAAGAAAAAGACGTTCGTTATGAAAATGGGAATGATTTGATAAATAATCCCTTTATTGACCAAGAAACCGAGTGACTGAGTTGGTATTTGCCGGTTTTTTTGTTAGTTTTATTGCGTTTATGACAAGGTGAACCTTGAAGTTCAATGTCGTTTTGGGTCAAATATCCCCAAGGGGGATGGTGAATATTATGAGTGACCGCCTTTATGTTGGAATTGACCTAGGAACATACCAATCTACAATCTCTTCGAGTGCTGGTGCAAGCCACACTATTGAGACTATTGTAGGTAGACCGAAAGACCCTGTCGCAAGGAATTTCCTTGGACGTGATGTGCTATTTGGCAACGATGCGTTGAAGAATAAGTTGGCTTGTAATTTATACCGGCCAATGGCCGCCGGTGTTGCCCAAGATGATGAGGCAAACTTGGCAGCTGCTAAGGCATTCGTTTCTCATCTACTAGAAACAGTAGATCCTGAAGAGTATGACGAAGTTTTCGGAGTCATATGCTCTCCAAGCCACGTCTCGTTCACTGATAAGTCAAACCTTGTTGCAACACTCAGAGGCCAAGTAAACGCAATCATGGTCGTCACAGAACCCTTTGCAACAGCGTATGGGATTGAAGAAATTGCCGGTTCAATTGTTGTTGATATTGGTGCTGGAACCACTGATATCGCTCGTATTCACGGCACCTTCCCTTCCGATGAAGACCAAATCACAATCCAAGAAGCTGGCGATTGGTTAGACTTGGAACTTATGGGATTAGTCGAAAAGAAATACACTGGTGCTCAAGTTACCAAAGACATGGTACGTCGCTGGAAAGAAGCATCATCATATGTCGGTAGTGAAACAAAAGAAGTCATGGTAGAACTTTCAGTAGAAGGCAAGAAACAAGTTGTTGACATTGGCGATTTAATTGTCGAGGCTTGTGAATCTATTGTGCCGCTTATTGCCAATGCGATAAAGAAGATTGTTGCGACAGCAGACCCAGAATATCAACCAGTCCTCAGAAACAACATCATTCTCTCTGGTGGCGGCTCTTTAATCGACGGTATTGCTGCAAGAATGGCAGAGGAAATTTCTGATATCGGTGATGTCAATGTTTGGTGTGTTGAAGATGCAATCAATAGCGTTGCTAACGGCGCACTAAAACTCGCCGGTGAAATGCCAGATGATATGTATACTGCAATTAACTAAAGTTAGTTGTGGATTTTGAATTTAGGTCGACAATACGGCCTAATTGACCCAAAATGATTGGGAAAGTTCAAGAGTGGTTGATTACCGATAGGCGTCGTATGACAGTCGGCTCTTCGTCACCCAGCGGGATAAAACGTGTTGGTGATACCTCATCTGAAGAGCGAGCCGCATTAGAAGGAATGTTGCAAGGTTACCCTGTTGAGCAACTTGTTGAGGAAGTGTTAATCGCTTGGGACGAGTTGGCAAAAAGAAATGATGAGATGGTTTCGGTCAAACAGCGGTTGCGCGTACTTGAATTGGATTTGGCGGAAAGAGAGGATATGGTCGCACCAGAAGTCGCTCGAATGAATGATTTAGAGACTGAGCTTGAAGAGCGTAGAAGTCAAATGGTTCACCTTGAAAGATTATTATCCGATGCTAGGCAGGACTTAGCCGCTCAGCAGTCTTCATTATCAAATGAAGAAAAAATACGCCTTGAAGACGAAGTTGATGCTTTGAAAGGTCTGACCTCTGAACAAGATGAAGTAATAGGTGAAATGGAGGGGAGAATTTCTCAAATGGTTGAAGCGCTTGAGAGGGCTGCTGATGCTGGTTTAACCTCTGTCACGGCTGACGAGGTAAGGAATTTAAAGTCTCAAGTTGACAATATGACCAAACAATACGAGGTCGAAGCGTCAGCAAATAAGGCACTTGAGGAAGAGCGCCAGCGACTACGAGATATTGCAGATCGCTTAAGAGGCCTCTTAGATGCCCGTGATAACAGATTAACTGAGCTTGAAGAACAATTGGAGCGCGTTATGCAGGGACCACGTTCGGTCTCTGCGGAACATGATTACTTAGTCGAGCAAATTGAAGAATTAAAACGCAGGCTGCTTGAAAGAAATCGAGAATATGAATCCCTACGTCGAAGGGAAAGACGCCTACACAGTGATGTCTTTGAAAGAGATGAAAGAATACAACAAATGTCTCTAACAATGAGTGATTTGGAGTCTGCACTTCAAGATAGGACTGCTGAATTAAGAGAGTTGGAAAATATCAGAGAGACAATGTCAAACGAATTAGACTCGGTCCGAAGAGGGGAGCGTACTCGAGAAGTCGTTGGAAGAGTATTTGCCGATTCATTGTCCTTAGTTAGAGGCCATGATGAGCGTGAAATGATGAGAGAGGCTTATGCTAATTCTCCAGATGTTGAAAGGAAGTTAGCAACACCAGAACTTGACGATATGGCAAGTTTGGCTGAGGGTGGTAGAGTAGAACTCAATGTTGAAGAAACGGTAATTGAGCCTGGAATGGAAGTAGATACTAATCGTCCATCTGCTCCAGGTGGCAGTGGTGATCCTGTTATCTTCGAAGATGAAGATTGAATATTGGCGATCTGCCTTTTTCAATAGCGTTAGTTTATACAATAATTCATATCATTGGGTATTTGGTTGTTACATCTAGTTGCCAATGGCCGCCATGGGGTTTGGAAGTGGGAAAATATAGGTTTGATATTGGTAATCTCGTTATGTGTAACCTCGGAGAAAGGGGTTGGAAACTTGGTAGGGTTATCGCCCTCGATTACCGTGAAAGCAACTGGGAAGATGGCGATGTTGCCCCATACCAAGTGGCCCTTGAAGAAGACCGCACACTGATTTATGTCCCAATCGATGATGCCCGCTTCTGTCGACAAGCAACGGAAGAAGATTTGAATATTCTAATTAGAAAAGATGCCTTAGCACGTAATGATTCCA
>DAHU01000047.1:0-4864 GCA_002495945.1 Euryarchaeota archaeon UBA13 | reverse complement strand
GAATCAATTGATTTTTCTAACTACAGAAACGGGCGTTGTGATTGCTGTAACGATTGCCCAAAGGCATGGACTTATGCCGAATTGTACAGTGAGCATTACCGTTGTGCAACCCGCAATGGTTTGAAGATTACAAGATTCGAAGATAACCTTGGAACTATATCTGTTGGAGATAACATAAACCATGAGCGTAATGAGTCGATACCTTGTGAAAGTGGTTTCCTCCAAGCGCCTACTTTGGTAAGGTTGCCTCCAGGGATTATATTCTCAGATGATGGTTCCATACAAGGAGAGGTATTATATGACCCGCATCGAGAAGAAAATTATGATGTTAGATTCGTCGCAGTAAGTACATTGATGTGGGATTCTGCTGCTGTTGGGATTGTTCGTTATGAAATTTCATTCAGTGTTCAAAATAACCGCCCTCCGGCTGAATTCGATAAACAAGCTTTCGAATCTGACCAAGCGAAATCTCGTAAGGTTGCTAGAAAACTCGTTGATTCATTGAATAGTGATTGGTTGAAATGGGAAAATGGCACTTTAGATAATTTATCCACTTGCCAAACCATGGGAAATACCCTGCGTGAGTTGAGGGTTTTATTGGAAGACAATCCAAGACTGGATAACGGTAAGTGGTGGGGCCACCTTGGTGGCTATCACATGAATGTTCACAAATTGTTAGATAATGCCCTATTTGAATGTGAATTATACTTAGGGTATGCGCTAACCTTTGGTGATGATGATGTCAAGTATTATGCCGAGCAGAATCTAAAAGGTTGCTACAATAAACGATTATTGGAAGCTGCGCGATTCATGTGGATGGATGGCATAGAGTATATGTTACAGGAACAATGGACTCAAGCAATAGAACTGTTTCGTCTCGCAGCCAAAAAGAAGGAGGGTTGGGGATGGGCGGTCAATTATGGTGATATTTGGTTAAGTGAGGCTGTAGCAACGATAATACAGAATTGTGAAATTGATGGTGTTGGCTTAACTAAAGAAGTATTAGAAAGAGTAAACCAACTCATTTTGCAATGTGTGAAGAGAACAAATGATTCAAGGGTTTTTGGCTCTTATGGCCATCCTTGGGCTAGTGAAATAGAGGTTGCTCTCAAATCATATGGTGAATTGACTCAAGAAAGCAAGGATACCGAAAATTGGCTGAAAGAATTGAAGGCCCGGACTGTTTATTGGTGCTCCCAAGTATTAGCCGGCATGTCACCATTTCCCCCACAAGAGAGGCCGCGAAGGGAATCTGCTGAAGCACTTATCGACCGCTTACCAAAGCACAACTAATCACTGTTTTAGCAACCTTAGGTTGTATCGGATTTAGTTACCAAGCACCGAGCAAATAGATGATATTCGGTCTGATAAGTCTGCCAAATCCGCAGCATCTTCCGTCAAAGTTCCCGTGACTATCCAATCTGCCCCTGCATCAGCAGCAATCTTCGCCTGTTCTGCAGTTCTTATGCCGCCACCAACAATTAGGGTAAGTCCTTCAGTGCTTCGAGCAGAGCGTATCAGCTCTGGACTTACTTGTCTGTCAGCGCCGCTTCCTGCTTCGAGATATAATAGTTTGAAGCCATACATTGCGGCTGTCAATGAATAAGCCTGCACCAGTTCTGTATCATTTGGCATGATTAATTCGGCACTACCGACCTCTCCTACTTTGCCTCCAGGGTGGCACACAAGGTAACCTGTAGGCAGCGCATCGACGCCAAACTTAGCGAGATATGGCGCTCCGCGCACCTGTTCGCCAACCAAAAATCTTCGATCTGTTGAATTCATTAACATCATGAAAGTTATTGCGTCTGCTGCGGGAGAAAGCGCATGTGAACCTCCTGGGAACAAGACTACTGGCACCTTCCAGTAATCTTCGTCGCTATCCGGAGATTGACTGGCTGCGAAGGCGCGTAATTCGAGGCTTTCTTGTATTGCAACGCATGTAGCATGTACTTCTTCATCAGGAGTATCTGTTGAACCACCTACGAAAATCATTGATGAGCCTGCCTCAATGGCGACACATGCTCGGTCTGCTGCGACTTGTGGGGATTGTTTATCTGGGTCAATTAACGTAATGTGTCTAGTATGACCACGTTTTTTTGTGACATAAGACAGAATGGTTTCATCATCCCTACGCATGCCAATCGTCTACTCCTTCAACTCACAACGCATATTTATTGCGGAGGTTAATTTGGTTAAGGTGCCAATCACACAGTTATCAATAAGCACCGTTTGGAATGGTTATGGGCGAGATTGGGCCTTTCAGAAGACTGTTGTCTCACATGAAAGGGCATAGAAAGACTATCCGGCTTGCATCATTTTGTTCAGTTACTAACAAAATTTGGGACCTAGCTCCCCCGCTACTTATTGGCTTGGCTGTAGATGTAGTGGTGCTAAAAGAGGATTCATTTCTTGCGGGGTTGGGGTATTCTGACCCTTGGAATCAACTGATATTGCTGTCTGTATTGACATTTTTAATTTGGGGGCTTGAGTCACTGTTCGAATATTTCTATGGGGTTTTGTGGCGAAATCTAGCACAAAGCGTGCAGCATGAGTTACGACTTGATACCTTCAACCACGTTCAAAAGCAAGGTATGGGTTGGTTTGATGAACGGCAAAAAGGAGATATTCTTGCCATCTTAAATGATGATATCAATCAATTAGAAAGATTCCTTGATAAGGGTGCTAATGATCTATTACAAGTATCAACTACTGTGATAGTGGTCGGGGCAGTATTCTTATTCATCTCTTGGGAAGTTGCACTTTTAGCTATTATTCCAATACCTCTAATCGTCTGGGGTTCGTTCAAATATCAAAGAAGCCTTGAACCAAAATATGCTGACGTTCGTAATGCTGCGGGCAAGATGAACGCATTGCTTGAAAATGACTTATCGGGTATGTCAACAATTCAATCATTTACGTCCGAAGAAATTGAAGTGAATAGGGTTGAAAAATTGAGTAATGATTATCGCGAAGCAAACCGGAAGGCTATCCGTCTTTCGGCAGCGTTCACGCCACTAATACGAATGGCGATTCTCTGTGGTTTTACTGCCACATTACTTCTAGGCGGGTGGTTTACTCTCGAAGGAGAGTTAGCAGTTGGTGCATATTCCGTTTTGGTATTCATGACTCAACGGTTGTTGTGGCCACTAACAAGATTGGGTGAGACATTCGACCTATATCAAAGAGCGATGGCGTCGTCAACAAGGGTCTTGGATGTCCTAACTTCTGAGATTGAGATTAAGCAAGGCGATTATGAACCAACAAGAGATACCATCGAACAGAGTGACATACAATTCAACGATATTGTATTTGCATATTCCAAACGAGATAACACATTTGATGGGTTGTCTTTGACTCTAAAGGCAGGTAAAACTACTGGTGTTGTTGGATCGACAGGAGCGGGTAAAACAACTCTAACAAGGTTAATGTTGAGATTTGCCCAGCCAGATTCAGGTTCTATTACTTGGGCTGGAAGAGGTATTGAAGATTGGTCTCTAAAGCACCTGAGATCATCAATTGCTTTAGTGGAACAGCACATCACCCTCTTCCCAACCTCGATTCTTGAAAATATCAGATATGGAAATCCAGATGCTGATGATGAGCAGGTACATCGCGCCGCAGAGATTGCAGAGGTGACGGAGTTTGTCAAGACTCTACCAAACCAGTGGGAAACCATGGTTGGTGAGGGGGGATATCGGTTGTCTGGTGGACAGAGGCAGCGATTGGCAATAGCAAGAGCAGTGTTGAAGGATGCCCCTTTGCTTATCCTAGACGAAGCAACCTCTGCTGTGGATAATGAAACCGAAGCTTCGCTCCAACGCTCAATTGATTATGTGTCAAAGGACCGCACTACGATAATTATTGCTCATAGGTTATCGACCATACGTAATTGTGATACGATATTAGTTATGGATAATGGTGGTATTGTTGAGCGAGGCAGTCATAGCGAGTTGATTACAAACGGTGGTATTTACCATCGATTATGGAAGGTGCAAACTGGTGAAAAGTCGTAAAAACCCCTTGATGTTTTATAAATGCTAACACTCTTTTATATACTCAACCCAAAAAACAGCCGATTGAGAAATATGTTTAAATCGAATATGAAGAGAACATCTAGCCTGCTTTTGATCGGAACCCTCGGCCTCTTGGCTTTAGGAAACGCGTCGGCTGCAACTGGGATACTAGAAACTGATGATATGGTTGGAGTATCTTTTTGGTTGGCAACTGCAATGATGCTTGCATCTACCGTTTTCTTCATCCTTGAGCGCCAAAATGTAGCGCCAAAGTGGCGAACATCAATGACCGTTGCTGCACTAGTAACTGGTGTTGCATGGTACCACTACACCTACATGAGAGGACATTGGATCTCCACTGGAGAGTCCCCACTAGTCATGAGATACATTGACTGGTTGATTACTGTCCCTCTACAAGTTGCTGAATTCTACCTAATTCTAGCTGCTATCGGTGCTGCAACTGCTGCACTATTCTGGAGACTCTTCGGTGCCTCCATTGTTATGCTAGTTGCTGGTTTCCTAGCTGAATCCGGAGAAATGTCCGATGGACTAACCTGGCCATTGTTCGCTGTTGGTGTAGCCGCATGGATTTACATCATCTACGAGGTCTGGGCTGGTGAAGCAAAGGAAAATGTCAGCGGTGCAAGCGAAGGTACACAATTCGCTTTCAAGGCAATGGCAATCATTCTAACAGTTGGTTGGGCAATCTACCCAATTGGATTCATCATGGGCGAAGGTGGCGACGCTGGCGATGTAGAGAACCTAAACATCCTCTACAACATTGCTGACGTAGTCAACAAGACTGCCTTTGGTATGATGGTTTGGTATGCAGCAACAATGGATACCAA
>DAHU01000004.1 GCA_002495945.1 Euryarchaeota archaeon UBA13 | reverse complement strand
ATGCTTGCCTTTGCATGAAGTTCAAATCCTTGTTTGAATACGGCCCCTCATGGAAGAAGTAGTGATAGTAGGCGGAGCTCGGACTCCCTTCTGTGAATGGCAGGGTGGAAAGCGTGGCGACGGTCAAGCGGGTGGCTTATTGAAAGATTACAGTGCCTTGAAATTAGGAGAAATTGCTATCAAAGGAGCCTTGGAAAAGACAAACACCTCTCCAGATGACGTCGACCATGTAGTAATGGGATATGCATTACAAACTTGTGACCAAGCGATTTTCGGCGCAAGACATGCTGGTTTAGGAGCGGGCATTCCTCAAGAAGTACCAATGCTGACACTTTCACGAATCTGTGGCAGTGGTGTACAATCTATCGTCACTGGTGCTCAAATGATAATGCTCGGTGAAGCTGAAACAGTAATTTCTGGAGGTATGGAGAACATGTCGCAAGCTCCACATACTCTCCGTGGAATGCGAGATACTTACAAACTTGGCAGACCGCCAAAAGAAGGAACAGTGCTGGAAAAAGACATGGAAGATTATCTATTCACTAACCTCCTCGATGGTATGTGTGGTTCATTTATGGCACAGACTTCTGATGAAATTTGTAAGCGAAAAGGCGTTACTAGACAAGAAACGGACGAATTTGCAGCGCTTTCCCATTCAAGGACTGCCAATTCCATTGACAACAATATTTGGGAACAAGAAATTGTCAAAGTAGGGGATATTGGACATAAAGATGAGGATCACGTTGTTAGAGGGAGCACTTCGGAATCACTCGGCGAGTTAAGAACTGCATTTGGTCCTGAGAGTTTAGTTACCGCGGGCAATGCATCGGGTGTGGTAGACGGTGCGGCAGCAGTTGTCATAAAATCAGCGAGCCGTGCTAAAGCAGACGGAGATGAACCACTGGCTCGAATTGTCAGTTGGGGTATCGTCGGTTTAGAACCTGCCATTATGGCTTATGGCCCCGTACCATCATCACGAAAGGCCTTGGATAAGGCTGGATTAACCATCGATGATATCGATAGGTGGGAAATCAATGAAGCATTTGCTGGTCAAGCCGTTGCGTGTGTCAAAGATCTAGGACTTGATATTTCTAAGGTGAATGTGAATGGTGGCGCTGTCGGGATTGGTCACCCGCTTGCTGCAACGGGCACCCGTCTTGTGCTAACCCTCGCTCATGAATTAAAGCGCTCAAATGGACGTTATGGTGTTGCTACTGCATGTATCGGCGGAGGCCAAGGCATTGCAATGGTAATTGAAGCGATGTAAATCAAAATAATATGTCAATGAGATAATTTAGCCAAGTTATTGACAAGACACCAATGAAGAGTTTTATCAAAAAATCTTCGCTAAACATATTGAATCCAATAATTGCTCCGAATTTTGAGCCGATGAAGTTTGTTAAAACAAGCACAAGTAAAAGTACGGATTCATCAACTAAGTTTTCCATTTGGTAATTATCTAAGATAAGGAAATGGGCCACTACGGCGAATGGAATGACTACCATCATGATGTTTAAACTCGAACCAATAGATTTTCTTGCCTCTAAGTTTCCAAAAAATTTCATTGCAGGAACATAAATCATCCCAGCACCGATTGCCATAACACTTGATAAAAACCCACCAAAGCCGGTCAGCAAGGTCATTTTACCGAGCTGAGCCTTTCTACCAACCGTTTGATTTGATTGTTGATAAAACACTTTCCTGACCATTTTAAAGATAACAAAACCTACCACTACTACGCTAAGAATCTTGAAGATTGACTTGAAATCTGTTCCTGTCATCATTACGAAAAGAACACCAATCATCGCGCCAGGTATTGCGCCATAGAGTGCTCTACGAATCAAACCGTCATCAACATAGCCTTTTTTCCGATGTTCAATACCACTGCCGTAGCTGGTTACAGCACTCAATAATAATGATACAATAATCAATTTTTGGTCAAGTTCCCAACCACCTACGTAATGAAACAGCGGTACGTATAGGATACCTCCGCCTAGACCGAGGGGAGCGAATAGAAAGGCGATTGCTAAAACGCCAATGACAATAATAATTGACTCAAATAACAATTTGACACCTCAATTGATTGATGGCTAATTTGCAATAGTATTTATTCTATTTCGGACTAAATAGCATAGAAAAGGCTCTTAAGGAGACTACTACTGGTGAAAGCATGGAACTGTTATTTATCGGATTACTAGTTGTAGGGGTATTATTCTTATTCTTCGTCTTCTGGTTCTTTTCTACATGGAATCGTTTGGTGAATTTAGAAGAAAACGCTATTCAAGCGTGGTCAAACATAGATGTACTACTACGTCAAAGGTATGACATGTTACCTAACTTGGAAAATATTGTCGCAGAATATGCTACTCACGAGAAAGATTTGTTCATGGAATTCGCCAAAGCTCGTCAAATGGCTGCAGGTGCGTTACAAAGTAAGGATGTCAAAGGCGTGTCCGCGGCCGAATCGATGATGGCTAACATGATGCCGAGAATAACCGCTGTAGCAGAGGCTTACCCCGAACTAAAGGCAAACTCAGAATTCGCTAATATCCAAAA
>DAHU01000071.1:1538-6155 GCA_002495945.1 Euryarchaeota archaeon UBA13 | reverse complement strand
ATTAAGTCATTAACCAACCCGTCTGGTTGAAACATCCCCTTCCAAACAAGCACCGAAATGTAGGATGGAACAGCCCAAGGAAGTAGTAGAATCGTTCGATATGCTGTTTTCCCTTTGAGGTTCGCCCGCTGTAAAATTAGGGCCAAAAACAAGCCTATCCCAATATGTGCAGAGACGTTTATCACGGTCCAAACCAAAGTGAATATTGTCACTCTAATGAAACCTGAGGCCGATATTACCTCCCAAAAATTGGCTAAACCAATGAATGCTTGATCGCCCAAATGCGTTTGGTCGGCATCGGTAAATGATAGCCAAAATCCATAGATGACTGGATAAAATGTCAATACTGCAAGGGCAAGCATGGCAGGTGCGATGTAATAATGGGCCAAACGCGAATTAGTTCTACCAAATTGAGCGTCTCGGTATCTTGCATAACTTAGAAGCGCAATTAATGATACTACGATTGCACCAATAGCAAACATGATTGGGGAAGTATCGCCTGAGTCTGGACGTTCATCACTAACCCCCGTCAATCCCTCAGTTACCAACAATAAATTTGAGTCACCGTAAACCTCAATGACGTGCAATTTATTAGGCACCATACCAGTAAGATAGCACTCGATTTCTTGTGCCCCAGATGGTAGCAATCTTATTTGTCCTAATTGCTGCATTTCAACGCCATCTGCAGTACAACTATCATAACCTGCTGATAGCGTCCCTTGGCCATTATCTGCAATGATTTCAGTATGTAATTCGCCATCAAAATAAATCGAATAATTTTCTGAACCATCCGTTGTGATATTGACTTGAATGGTTCGATATCCTACATTTGGTTCAATCGCATCAGCTCTCTGAAGATTTTCGATTAGGGAAATCAATTCGTCGTTTGCATCTGTTAAAGCATCCGAAGTTGTAGCCGTCTCAGTATATGCTTGTTCAAATGCTGTTGAGAGCGGTCCGTATACCAAGGACATTGCACGGGTTGTAGGTGCAGGAGTCGCTACCTTAGTTTGGTCAAGGAATCCTGCAATTACCTCATCGCCAAGAATATCTTGGTCGGTCTCAAGAGTTGTGTGCGTCGGCATAGTATATGTCTCTAAGGCAAATTCTTTCTGAACAGATGCTGAAGATAGCCACAACGCAAGTTCAGTTGCGGCAACTTTGTGAGCACTTTGCTTACTGACTGTCCAACCTTTGTAGGTGACAAGTGGTGACATTCTTTCACCGGTTTCAGTAACTGTTGGCAACAGGGTTTGACCAATATTCAATCTGCTATCTTCATAGGTTGCCCAATTCCATGGCCCATCAATAATCATTGCAGCCTTTGAAGTAATGAATTGGTTTTTCATTCCCTCGATTTGGGTACCTGTAGCAACAACTTCATGCTCCAGTTCAAGGTCTAACATCCACCTCATTGATTCACTTGAACCATTAGAATCAAGCGTAGGGTTACCATTCTCATCAAATAAAGAACCGCCAAAGCCTTCTTGGATTGGGAACCACCAATATGCAGTCTTAATTGGTAATGCTAAACCTTGAACATCTTGCCTAGTCAATTGCTGTGCTGCTGCTAACAAGTCTTGTTCGGTCCATGTTTCATCTGGATAATCTAAGCCTTCAGCATCAAATAATGCTTTGTTGAAAATCAGTGACAGACAATCTTGGCTTGCTGGTATGCCGTACAATTCATCCCCATAGCGCATTGATTCTAGAGCTCGTGATTCAAATTGAGCACGGTCTTGTGGAGTTAGGTGTGGCCGCAGATCTTCTAGTAGAGGGAATCCATCCACTCTAACTTCACCAATTGCACCTAATTGGTCGCTTGAGAGACGCATCAGGTCCGGTGCTTCACCACCTTGAGCAGCCGTCATGAATAACTGGTCTGCATTACCAAATGGAACAAGGGTAATCTCAACTGTAATATTGGGGTTGGCGGCTTCAAAATCCCTAACCGCATTAGTGAAAGATTCCTCTTCTTTGCTTTCAGCGGCGAATGTATGCCATACTTCAATAGTTATTGGGCCATCTTTAGACGTGCTTGAATCGTCATCTGTACCACCAAAATCCAAACAGCCTGGTAGAATAAACAGCACTGCAATGAATACAAGCAATACCTTGCGGGGGAACACTTGCGTATCACTTCCCCCGAACATGCTTGTTGCTCAAATATAGTTGGATAAAAGAGGTTTGGTGAATGCTAAAACCAGAAAAATCTAGCCCATTCTTTGTTTCAAGGCCTCGACGGTAAGTACGCTTACTGCGACCTGAAGATTGTAAGATGGGACAAATCCATCCATGGGCAATCTAACAATGTAATCAGAGGCGTCTAAGGTCGCTTGACTGATTCCTTCACGTTCAGCACCTACTACGAGCATGACGGCTTTCGACATATCGACATCCCAAGGTGCTCTATCACCAACATCTTCAGCGGAAATAATTGTCAATTTGTGCTTTTTTGCACATTGAAGGATTTCTTCTGTACTACTGTAGATGACTGGTATGAATCGATCTGCACGCATGCTTGCTCGGCGTATTGTTCGGCGCTCTTCGTGAGTTTTTGCCACATTGAGTACTACACCATCAGCTCCGCTTACTTCGGCGGTTCTAATGGCAAATCCTAGATTGGTTGAGTAAGTTACCCCGTCGAAAAACCAAATCGTGCCGCCCCTTGACATTAATTCATCCATTGACTCGGTTTGAAAACGACCAATTAGCGCAAGTGCATCGACATGCCCCTCGGCAGACATACGCCACAAATCATTGGTTGAGCCTTCATCAAGCGGGATTTCTTGTTCTTGGCAAAGTCTTCTTATCTCCTCTGTATCTTTTTCCCGATCGACCAAAACTCGGTCAATGGCTACGCCGTCATTTAGAGCCTGAAGTACTGCTTCTGCTCCAGTTATCTGTCCGGCCATGAACATGTGTGTAGGATTACCCTCATGAGCCTGCCCACCATGGCGAAGCCATGGCGAAGAAGCATAGCCCACTATTCTTAGCAATAGTAAATGCAGCGAGGGATGAAATTCAAGAGTGTGAAGCAAACGACTTACCTAGATTGATTTCCACCGGCGCAGTATTAATCGATGTCAGAGAGAAGCACGAATTCGAGGCAGGTCACCATGTTGATGCGATTCACATTGGTAAAGGCGTCCTTGAACGGGATATTGAGAAACAGAATTTTGACCTTGAGCAAAAGATAATCCTATATTGTGGCGGAGGATTCCGCAGTGCTATAGCAGCAAAATCTCTGTCTGACATGGGTTACAGTAACGTGATTTCGCTGTGGGGTGGCTGGCGAGGCATATTGGCTGAAGGCTTAGAAACAAAATCACCATGACCGCGCTAAGGGAATAAGACAAATCATTATTAGAGCCTGCTGAGACATTTAATCATGCCAAAGAAGGGGGTTCTGCTAATTAATGTGGGAACGCCCGATGAGCCCACGGTAAAATCAGTACGAAATTATCTGCGCGAATTTTTACTCGATCCCGATGTAATAGATGCTCCATACATCATCAGACAATTATTGGTTAGAGGAATTATCCTAAGAGTAAGACCTCGAAAGGTAGCCCCACTGTACCAAAAAATTTGGATGGAAGACGGCTCTCCGCTTCGAGTTTACTCCGATAGAATAACTAGATCACTCAATGAGATGGTGGAAGACATCGAGTTTGAGTTTGCTATGAGGTATGGCAATCCCTCTATTGAATCTGGACTTAGGTCGCTGCAACAAAGAGGTGTCGAAGAACTCTTGCTACTGCCGATGTTTCCACACTATGCACAAGCAACTACAGAATCTGCATTGAAGCACGCGTACAAACAATTGAATTCGATGGATTGGAATCCAGAAATTATTGAAATGGGTAACTTCGAAACCGATGAAGAATATGTCATTCCGTTAACCAACTCAATTCAATCCCAACTTGATGAAGATGCTCATCTACTATTCTCGTATCATGGTTTACCTGTATCGCACGTCAAGCGTATTGATAAATCAAAGAATCATTGTCAAAAAATCAGCGAATGTTGCTCGATAAAAAGCGATGCTAACGAGCTATGCTACGGACATCACTGTATGAACACAACTCAAACCGTTGTGGGGCTATTAGGCTTAAACGATGACCAATGGTCTCTGAGTTTCCAGAGCAGAATAGGGCCAGTAAAATGGCTTGAGCCATCAACTATGGATAAGGTAGAGGAATTGGTTCAGCGAGGGATCAAGAAATTGGCAATCGTTGCGCCCGCATTCTTAGCAGATGGGTTGGAAACATTAGAAGAACTTGACATCGGTATTCGTGAACACTTCATTGAACTTGGCGGCGAGGAATTAACCGTCATCAAATGCCTTAATGACAACGAAGATTGGGTTCAAGGCCTAAGTAAACTAATCAGCAAGAGATTTGACAGTGCTGCCACGGCTTAGAATAATTCAGCGACTCTTTCAGCCTCATCAACCACATGAGTTATTGATACCCCACTAACTGACCAACCAACATAAGATTCGTCGCCCTGCCATTTAGCAATCTTCGCCATATAACCGGGTTGGTATTTCGGTATTTTTCGTTCACCTATTTTCACAAACAGGTCCGGCTCATCTGCAAGCAGTCCCTCAGCACA
>DAHU01000071.1:0-1167 GCA_002495945.1 Euryarchaeota archaeon UBA13 | reverse complement strand
CTAAACAATCGATGTCCTTCCGGACAGCGTTTTGATTGATGAATATCACTTTCATGTAAAATACCACTTATCGGGATACTTCTGTCAGGAATAAGTGTTCCATAACCAACCTCCACGTCAGCAACCTTACTACTTTGATAGCCGATTGCAAATATTGACAGTGACGTCTCATCGTAGTCTTCTTGAAATCCCGGTGCTGCCCACAAGATTGAGTTATGATTTACGCCATATTGCTCAGCAATAGATTCTCGCGATTTAATGTCTTGACTGAGATTAACCTCAACATTGTTTAGTGCGGATAACTTCTCTGACAGAGAATCGATTAAACTCTGCATTCCACCTCGAAGGGAAGCAATCGACCCTTTTTTGGGAGTGAAAATGGGGTATGACGCGTTGATCATCTTTGTTAATTTTGATTTCTTAATCGGGGGGTTAGGGCCAAATCTGGTTAGTGAAGGGAGTAAAAAATCAGCGTCTACATTGGCAGAAACATCGTTTACTATTCCTAAGCATAGCGCATCAGCTATTGCTTTATTGGGCAATGCCTCTGCAACTGAAAAACCTCCTGAGCGTGATTTCTTTATGGCTCGATAAAGTTTGATAGGGCCAATTTTAAACAAAGTCGACCAAGATAATCTATGCTTTTTGCCATCGATTAAAATCCAGCGAGATTTTGCATTCCGTCGCGAACTCGTGAAATCTTCTGACAATCCTAAGTCATCAATCAAGCGCCAAAATGCAGGATGTGGGCGGGTTGCATTAACCGCTAAATCACATATCCATTCACCATCCTGCCAGGTAGATATGACTCCACCAAGTCGATTGCCATGCTCATGAATAATTATGGAAAGGTCTGGTCGTTGTTGAGCAATTCGAAAAGCGCAACACATTCCCGACAAACCTCCGCCAACAATCACTATCTTGTTTGAGTTGGCTATTTCGTGGTTAACAAGTAGTGGGCGACGCATCTCATCACCATGCTTTACCCACCTCTGCAAATCTGTCATGTTAACATCTCAATTAATATTAAATCCAGTCTTTCGGTTGTCGCAGTACTTCTAATAGACGGTTTTCGTCACTATTATCCTCAACTTCGTGACAATATTCCCAGCGAGCCGTGAGTGGTAATGACATCAAAATACTTTCAATGCGCCCGTTTGTTGTTAG
>DAHU01000052.1:18206-21230 GCA_002495945.1 Euryarchaeota archaeon UBA13 | reverse complement strand
TGAGGTTTCAATAGAGAAAGTCTCTAACTCAATTTTGCCCGACTTGAATGAAATCAACACGCCTTGGTTAAAAATTATAGAAACAGCTGATGATTTACGTTCTGCAGCACTTCAAATGCGCAGAAAATCATTCGGTTCCGATTTGAAAGCCTTGCCAGAAGACGCAAGACTCTCGGAATACGAAGATGCTTTAGACAGGCATTACTTCAAATCTGCACTAAAATCTTTGAAAGCCAACAACCCAGCCACAAGATATCTGAAGGATTATCTTTCAATGGAGATAGATCATCGAAATATGTTGAATATTCTTGAAGCAAATTCGATTGGTATCTCGTCAGAAGAAACCTCAAAATTGTTGATTCCAGGAGGCAAAATCTTGCCATCGAGATCGTTTTCAACCATCGCAGCAGGTGGCAAATCCGCGCTTTTGGATATCTTACGGTCATCGGCTAGGTTTGACATGGCTCACTTCGAGATGTTGTTAGAAGAAGTAGCAAAATCAAGAAGCCTTGATTCAATAGTAACTTGGTTCAAAGAAAGGGAATATAAGTTCATGAAGAAAATGAGCTATCTCCATCCCATTTCTGCGTTACCGATTGTTTACTACGTTGCAATGAAGGTGCAGGAAGTCGCTGATTTGCGAATTATCGTTAGAGGAAGATTTGCTGGTCTGCCGGCAGAAGTGCTAGAGGCGCACATACTATGAGGTGAAAATATGGAGTTGGCAGTTGTTGGTTCTCAAGAATTCACCTTAGGATTCCAGTTAGCTGGTATCTCTAATATCTTTAACCCCGGAAATGATGACGAAATGTCATCACAATTAAAATCGCTACTAAATTCGAAAGAGGTTGGAATTATTGTTATCGACTCTTCAATAATGCCAACCTTGCCAGAGAGACTGAGGGATCAGCTCTCTGCATCTGTAACCCCAACCGTCCTTGGAATAGGTACGGAAGAGGATACAACCTTGCGAGACACCATTCGCAAGGCTATAGGAGTCGACTTATGGAAATGAATTCCAAAAAGGAGGAAAAAAAATGAGCAATGAAGGAGTAATATACCGAATATCCGGTCCGGTTGTAACCGCTACTGGAATGAACGCAGCTATGTATGACGTTGTTAGAGTAGGCCACGAAGGTCTAATGGGTGAAGTAATCGAACTTCACGGCGACAAAGCGGTCATACAAGTTTACGAAGATACCTCTGGCATTAGACCAGGCGAACCAGTATTGAATACAGAAGAAACGCTTTCTGTGTCACTTGGTCCAGGTCTATTGACCCAGATTTATGACGGTATTCAAAGGCCACTAGCGACTTTGGAAGAGGTCATGGGAGTATTCATCACCAGAGGTGTCGATGCTGATGCGTTTGACTTAGAGAAAAAGTGGGCCTTTGAGCCAGTCGTCGCTAAGGGTGACGAATTGGCCAGTGGTCAAGTCATTGGTCACGTGCAAGAAACTGAAACCATTATCCACAAAATCATGGTTCCTCCGGGTAAGAGTGGTAAGGTAAAGAGTATCAAATCCGGTGATTTCAACGTAACCGAAACAGTTTGTACCATGGATGATGGCACCGAATTACAGATGATGCAAAAGTGGCCGGTAAGGTCGCCAAGGCCGTATCGTCAGAAGTACGCTCCTGACACACCTCTTGTTACCGGTATGAGAATCCTAGACTTTTTGTTCCCGTTGGCAAAAGGCGGTGCAGCAGGTATTCCCGGTCCATTCGGCTCCGGAAAGACCGTTACACAGCAATCATTAGCAAAGTACTCTGACGCCCAACTCGTTGTCTACATAGGTTGTGGGGAACGTGGGAATGAGATGACAGAAGTATTGGATGAATTCCCTCATCTTATTGACCCAAACACCGGAAAGCCTCTGATGAACAGAACGGTGATGATTGCTAATACCTCTAACATGCCTGTAGCTGCCCGTGAGGCGTCGGTATATACTGGAATTACTATTGCAGAATACTTCAGAGATATGGGTTATGACGTAGCATTGATGGCTGACTCTACCTCACGATGGGCTGAAGCAATGCGTGAGATTTCATCCCGTCTTGAAGAAATGCCGGGTGAAGAAGGATATCCAGCGTATCTATCGTCAAGAATTGCCGAATTCTATGAGCGTGCTGGTCGTGTTGAGACACTGAATGGAGACGATGGTTCCGTTACCGTAATTGGTGCAGTATCGCCGCCTGGTGGAGATATTTCAGAACCAGTTTCACAAGGAACGCTTAGAATTGTTAAGGTATTTTGGGGTCTCGATGCTGGACTTGCCAGGCAAAGACACTTCCCTGCAATTAACTGGCTAAACTCCTATTCGCTATATCCACAAAGTTTGGATCAGTGGTTCAGAGATAACATCGCGCAAGACTTCCCAGAAATTAGGACCCAAGTAAGCGGTCTATTGCAAATCGAGGCCGAGTTGCAGGAGATTGTTCAACTGGTCGGTTCAGACGCTTTGCCAGTAGACCAACAACTAACTCTCGAAGTTGCAAGAATGATTCGTGAATTCTTCCTTCAGCAAAATGGTTTCCACGAAGTTGATGCATATTGTGACATTAATCTACAGTACAAGATGGCAAAAGCAATTCTCGCTTTCCAAGACTCTGCAAAGTCGGCAATGGCCTCCGGAGCTCAACTGAACGATGTTGTTAACGTGCAATCGAGAACTGATTTGATGAGAGGCAGATTCGAGAAAGGCTACATCGATGATATTGATGAGATGGTCAAGAAGATGACCGCTGAGATAGCGGGTACCGTGGAGGGTAACTAGGAGGGATTATTATGAGTGGAAAAGAATACAGAACAATTACCGATGTAAAAGGGCCACTGGTCTTTTTGAACAAAACAGAACCAGTTGCTTTTGGTGAAATAGTTACTATCAGACTAGCTGATGGCTCAATCAAGAACGGTCAAGTTCTCGATACCTCAGATGACTTAGTAATTGTCCAAGTCTTCGAAGGTACAGCCAACATCAACCGTGAATCTGGAGTAACATTCATGGGAGACGTTTTCAAACT
>DAHU01000052.1:16050-17789 GCA_002495945.1 Euryarchaeota archaeon UBA13 | reverse complement strand
GGCGCTGCTATCAACCCATACAGCAGACAAAGTCCACACGACTTTATCCAAACAGGTATCTCTGCAATAGATTGTTGTACTACTCTTGTTCGTGGACAGAAGCTGCCAATTTTCTCAGCATCTGGTCTACCTCACAACGATATTGCTCTACAAATCGCTAGACAAGCAAAACTGAAAGACTCTGATGAGGAGTTTATTGTTGTGTTTTGCGCAATGGGTATCACAGCTGAAGAATATAATTTCTTTAGAAGTGATCTTGAAAGGACAGGTGCACTAGAAAACGCTGTATTGTTCGTTAATCTAGCGGATGACCCAGCGGTCGAGAGGATTATTACCCCAAGGCTTGCTCTAACCGCTGCAGAATATCTTGCGTTTGAGAAGGATTATCACGTTCTTGTTATCTACACTGATATGACAAACTATTGTGATGCTTTGCGACAAATCGGTGCCGCTAGAGAAGAAGTTCCCGGTAGAAGAGGGTACCCTGGTTACATGTATACTGACTTGGCAATGCTGTACGAACGTGCTGGAATTGTTAAAGGAAAGAAAGGGTCAATCACTCAATTCCCGATTTTAACAATGCCTGGTGACGACATTACTCACCCAATTCCAGATTTGTCTGGATATATTACTGAAGGACAAATTGTTATTTCAAGAGAATTACATCAGCAAGGTATCTATCCACCAATCAACGTGTTGCCATCCCTATCTAGGCTGATGGGCTCTTGTATTGGAGCAAAAACCACAAGAGAAGATCACAAGTCAGTTTCCGACCAAATGTATGCTGCATATGCCCAGGGTAGAGAACTAAGAGGTCTAGTTGCGATTGTGGGTGAAGATGCACTTAATGAACGTGACAAGCAACTCCTAGATTTCTCTGGAGTTTTCGAAGACAAATTCCTTCGACAAACAAGAGATGAAGATCGTTCGATTGATGAAACACTGGACCTATGTTGGACTCTTATGTCCTCCATTGATACAAAGTATCTGGTTAGATTAGACCAAAAGTGGATTGAAAAGTATCACCCAGACAACAAAGCGTGAACGAGGAGAGATATTCATGGCATTGGACATCAAACCAACCCGCAGTGAATTGATTAAACTGAAGGCTCGTATCAAGCAGACAAAAAATGGTTACAAGTTATTGAAAATGAAAAGAGATGGGCTGTTTCACGAGTTCAGACAGTTATTGTCGAAGATGATTGAGGCAAAGCGTGAGCTCACTGATGCCTATCGGCTTGCTAAACAAAGAATAGATTTGGCCAATGCAATCGATGGGGGTCTTGCTGTTAGGGCAGCAGCCATCGCAAATAGTGCTCACCCCGAGGTTGAAGTCGAGAGAAGAAACATCATGGGGGTTGTGGTTCCTAGCGTCAGCGGTACAAATTTAAAATCGACTTTCGAAGAACGTGGAGTTGGATATATCGGTTCATCACCATACATTGATGAAGCCAGCGAATCATTTAGCGAATTAATTGAAAAAATTGTAACCGCATCAGAAATGGAAGCCACACTAAAGCGATTGCTTGAAGAAATTGAAGCAACAAAAAGACGAGTCAACGCATTGGAATTCAAAGTGATTCCAGAATTGGAAGAAGCTAAGGTGTTTATTCAACTTAGACTCGAAGAAATGGAACGTGAGGAGACATTCAGACTGAAACGTTTCAAGAACAAATGAGTTTGATGCTTCCAACGATGATTAAAGTAGGAAAGAACTACACCCGCATAATGTGAGGTGG
>DAHU01000052.1:0-15658 GCA_002495945.1 Euryarchaeota archaeon UBA13 | reverse complement strand
CACAAAGAGGTATGGAGTCAAAAAGAGTTACTTAGAAGTGTGATTTCTAGATACTTCATCATAAATGGTGAATTGGGCGGTACCAAATGGCCAGTTTGGAAAGTCACCGAGAAAGAATCACTCAATGCGCACGATTCACTTGCAGAGCTAAACCTTCATCTTGAAAGTCTTGGTTGGATGGCAAAGTTGCAAAACGGTGAACCTTGGATGGTTCAAATTATACCGTGTCCAGAACGACAATTTCCATCTTTAAAGACGACTATTGGCTTTTGGTCATTCTCTCTAATTACTGCTACTATCGCTGGAATGGTATGGATTGAAGATGCAAGGCCTAGTGACGGTTGGTTTGTAGAGTCACTATTCATTGACGCACTTATTGGCTATACACTGCCAATATTTGCAGCAATAATCATTGCATCATTCCTCCAAAAATATCATGCGGAAAAGAATGGTCTGCGAGTTGGACATCTAACGCCAATTCCAGATCCATCAATTTCATTGTTTTCGATTGGAATACTTCCTAAATCATTATTGATATGGCCGTTTGGTATTTTGATTATACCTTCCTTACCGAGAATGGATGCAAGGCCTTGGAAAGATAAGGAAGTCCTAGGTTGGAGTGCACTAATTGTTCCGTCGGTGATGGTAATAACCGGTGTGCTGTTGTGGTTAGTGGGCCTATATCTAACTCCAGATTTAATTGCTATATCATCAATGCAATATGTTCCTGATATGCCGTTGTTAGTCAATCTATTGAGCCCCCTATTGATTGAGGATGTTACAGCGAAACTTGTTTGGAGTCATCCGTTTTCTAAGGCTGGTTCCATGTTATGCTTCTTTGGTTGGGTGTCACTACTACCAATTCCGACCTTCCCTGGTGGCAGACTACTTATTGCTAGAACGAGTATGTCTGAAGCAAGAAATTCAACCAATCAATTGTTCTTATTTGCTATCGTACTAGCGTTCGCCTGGATGTTTGATGCATTTACTAGTTTCAACATCTGGTTGCCAGTATTAGGTGTAATGTTCCCACTGTTGCTACTAATGGGTGCGGATAGAAGAATTCCGGTCATTCTCGATGAGCCAAAAGGCGTGGGTTTTGAGAGCGTTAAACGCATGGGAATTCTATTGTTTGTAATATTCCTACTTGGTTTGCCTGGTCAAACACCATATGCCATGGATGATGATTGGGATGATGAAATTGCCTATGTTTTCGATGATACTGTTATCGTAACTGAATTTAATGAAACGTGGAGTGGAACTATGGCTATTGACATTGTTAACACTGCATCAATAACTCAAAACTGGCAAGTCGAGCTTGCTAATTCAGATGGTATAGTGTCTTCGAATTGGGACTATACTTGGATTTGTAGTGATGATGACCAGCCATCAACAACAGACGAGGGATGTGGTGATGAAATAATGCCAGGTATGATTTCAACAGTCAGCCTAAATGTTAGTTGGAAGTTATCGCAGTATACTCCCGTACTAGAACAAATCTACCTAATCACATATATTGAAGATGAGCCATCAATTTCCACAGTTTCTCTGACTCCAGATACACCACAATACGTCAACTCAAGTTGGTATATGAATTACCAAACAGAGGATGTAATGCGATGTATCGAAGTGTTCAGCAATACAGATTCGAATTACAATGTATCATTCCCAAATTCGGAATCTGATTTTTCTTATGAAACTAGAATGTATTGGATTGAAAATAATCAAGGCTTATCCGCAGAATTTACCCCTCAATCAAACGAGATTTGTGTTAAAGGACAGGATCCTATTGTCCTGCTAAGGTCTTACGTGCTGAATGTAATACAGATAGGTGATGAATTATTTATTCCAGAAACCCCTCAGATGCCGCTGCAATTTATCACCCCAGAGAATGGAACTTTAATCGATTCAACGGAGTATAGGGGTTGGGGTGCTACCCTAACATCGGGAGATATATTGACGGTATCAGATGATGAATGTCAACTTAACCCGATGGCAAGCACTCCTACCAAACCTAGTAATCAATCGGAACAATGGGTTTGGAATACTAATTATCGAACTAGTTCATTGATTCCAGCGATACAGTTGAATGACTCGATATTATTGGTACTTAATGAGCAAGATACTATTGCTATTTGCTCTCAAAACATGTATCCTATCCCTGATAATTTAATCTCTATAGAGTATGGTCCGGAATTGATTTTTGAAAGAAATGGTGACTTTTACCGCATGTGGTCCTCGCTCTGGGCATCAGCAGCCAATGGAGAACTATCCGGAGATAATATGTCTGATTTTATTATTCATAACCCCGAAAACTATTCTACCCGCGTAAACATTGTACAAACGACGTATGGTGATGGAGCACAGGAGTGGACAATAATCAATTCCACAAGTCAGCTAATTAGCGGTGAGAATAACTTCAAGTTTTTGCCACCAAGCAACCTACTGTCAACAATGTACTTTGAATTCGAGGACGGCGAATTGTACATATATCTCAGTAGTTACTCATGAGTGATATTATGAAAATTGCAATCTTAGGTGCGGGAAACATTGGCACTCTAATCGGTGCAAAATTAGCGCAGTTAGACTCTATTCAACTATTTCTTCATGCTAGGGGAGATCATGCTGCAAATCTAGCAGTTAATGGTATTGAAGTCAAAGGTTTAGAGAATTTTAGTGTACCATCTGAAAAATATGAGATTTCAATCGCTGATGCCGGAGTCAATTCTATTTTTGACGGGCAGGCAGATGTAATCTTCATATGTTCAAAAGCTGGTCAAGTAAACGATTTGCTCGAACTCGCTCATCGTTTGTCACACCCAAACTCGAAAGTATTAGTCTTGAGTAACGGACTCGGTCATTTAGAGGCAGCTGCGCTGCAATTTGGGAGCCATAGAGTGATTCCAGCAACAACAACTCACGGGGCATATCGTCGTGAACCTGGCATTATACAATGGGCAGGGTATGGAGCAATAAATCTTGGAAAAGTGAGTAATAGCCCAACATATGATTCGTGTCTCGATTTACTAGAGTTGCTTGAAAAATGTGGGCTTAACCCAGTATGGAATGAGAATGGCCACAATTTGATTTGGTCAAAGGTCCTGATAAACATCGCAATAAATCCTATTGCAGCAATCACGGGTCAAATGAACGGAGAGTTACTCGAGGAAGAAATATTTGATACATGCGTTGAAGTCATGCTCGAAGGGGCAAGGGTTGCAAGATTGGAAGGAGTCGAACTTGATTGTGATGAAGAATTAATTCAAAACCTAAAATCTGTATTACAACAAACCAGGGAAAACAAATGTAGTATGCTTCAAGATGTAAGAATGGGCAAAATTACTGAAATTAGTTTCTTGAATAAAATGATCGTCAGTCGCGCAGAAAGGTACGGGTTGTCAACTCCACTAAACCAATTATTGAGTAAGTTGATTGAATCTCTAACTTTATTCTAAATCTGTATTATAGTGAAGTCCTCTATTTTCAGTTTGAGCAATTGCGTCTTCGATCACTAAGTTGGCTACTTGGATAAGATTTCTCAATTCAACAATCTGTCTAGTTGCAATTGATGACTTCCATATCATGTCAATCTCTTTGTCAAGCAACTTTATTCTTCTTGAGGCTCTATTTAGCCGTTGATTATTTCTTACAATGCCTACTTCTGTAGACATAGTCTCCTTGAGTAGACCCAAATCATTGACAATTGGTGCATGTTCAGTAAGAACCTCTAACCCGTCTGCACGCCAATCTGGTAACTTGTGATTGATTGATTCAGGGGGGTTTTCTATCAAATGATTAGCAGCGCTATCAGCAAATACCACTGCTTCTAGCAAACTGTTGGATGCAAGCCGATTAGCACCGTGCATTCCAGTACAAGCAACTTCTCCTATCGCATATAGATATGGAATTATTTCACCCTTATTTTGTCCTCTGGGTCTGCCGAATCTATCAACGTCTAGGCCGCCTACAATATAATGGGCAGCGGGGGATATTGGCAAGTGATCTTTACCGAGAATCAAATTATACCTGTCCAAATGCTGCTGCATATTGGGAAAAGAATTACTGAGCATTGTTTTGTTTAGATGTGATGTGACTAAGTAAACCCATTTTGTGCCGTTTTGCTTTAGATTTTGGTCGATTGCTCTTGCCACGATGTCTCTTGTTGCCATCGAACCGAGTTCTGAGAATTCTAAAGTAAATGAGAAATCTTCTGGGTTTGGTACATCAGTGCCGTTAGTAAGTGCTTGCTGACAACTTTCCTCCCATCGCTTTAGTCCTTGTTCATCAAGAATTACCCCTCCCTCCCCTCTCAAAGCTTCGGTAATCAAGAATGGGCGTCCGTTTTCAAGGGCTAATGATGTTGGATGAAATTGAATATATGTCATATCTTTGACCGAGGCACCACATCGGTAGGCCATGGCAATTCCATCTCCAGTTGCCACACTAGGATTGGTGGTTTTAGCCCACAACTGACCAACTCCACCTGTAGCAATAATGATGGCATCGGCTCCCAATGTGATGACTTCCTTGCTTTGTTGATCGAGGCACCACACTCCACAAACTCCCATTGTTGGATTCCCATGATGGCGTTGAATCAAATCGATTGCTAGGGTATTTTTCATCAATTTAATGTTTGGATGTTGCTTTGCCGCATCGCTCAATGCGCGTTCGATCTCCCTGCCAGTAGCGTCCTTGGCATGGAGAATTCGTCTTTCAGAATGTCCGCCTTCCTTTGCAAGTTTGAACTCTCCATGGGAATTTTTCTCAAAATTTACTCCAATACTAACCAATTCGCTGATACAATCAGCAGCACGGTCAATAACCTCACGAACTACTGTTTCGTCGCATAGTGTGTCACCTGATTTTAGCGTGTCTTCGATGTGTGCTTCCTTGCCGCTCGTGTTGGTTTTGTCAAGAATTCCCGCAATGCCTCCTTGAGCCCAATTAGTTGAGGAATCTTTGATTCGTTGCTTGGTTATTATGGTGACTTCATACCCACTATTTGCAAGTTTCAATGCGGAGAACAGTCCTGCAATTCCGCTACCAATAATTGCTATCTTGGTCATGGTCAGCAATGACTTCCAAATACAACTCATTTTTGAAGTGTTTGAGCGACACCACTATCAAACTCACCGCGACTCGTATTAACATGGCGGGGTTAAGGCGCAACATCGCAACCGTGATTGGTGTGTCCATGGCCATATTTGTCGTAGCTAATGTGCAGTTTGGCATGGTGGCTCCTCAATTGATTGATGGTGCGGAGACTTCAAAACTAGACGTTTTGAAAATGCTTGAGCCACACTGTGCAATATCTGAAATTGAACAGGAACTTGCTGAGGGTAACGATAGTTTTTGCTTAGGTAATGCAGGGGATTGGAACGGGGCTGATTTACTCCTCCTCGCAGAAGGTTTGTTCATGATTTTTGTTGGTAAATTTAGATTTCCACAGCAGGGGAGATGGGCGAAAAGATTTCGACGACTGGCTTTCATTGGTGGATGTACGCTATTTGGTCTAGCGATTTTAGATCGTTTAGAATTATTACCAACCTCGGTAAGCTCAAAGGGTATTGCTAGTCTAATTCCGCTCGATGTATCTCCTCTTGCGGTACAGTTGGGCATGGCAATTATTGGTGCATATATGATGAGAGGACCGAAATATTGGGAATCTGAGGTAGCAAATCTGACCACAAAGCGTTTGGAGAAACGCAGAAAAGTGGCAGATAAGTTCCGGTCAAAGTATGGTACTGTCGATAGCCCTCTGGCAGAATTACATGGTAAACAGCAACGCGTAGCCCGCTCACCACTAATGCATAGAGATTCAAAATTAACAATGAAAAGTAATAATTCACTAAATGTTCAGGCAACTTGTCCCTATTGCGATGGTGCTGGTTGTGAAAAGTGTGATTTTACTGGTTCAATTTAGTTTGTTTCGGTTAGAGAATACACCCCCAAAAACCGCCGCATTGAATGCTCAAGACTAGCATACTTTAAGACCCCTAGAGACGCGCTCTAAGGATTAAGGTTGGATTTATTTTCCACTTGAGGGATTGGGATGTATCTTAAAGCACTTGAAGTTTCGAATTTCAAATCGTTTAGAGGAGAGGTAGTCATACCTCTAGACAGAGGTTTTACCGCAATTACAGGGCCTAATGGCTCTGGTAAGTCTAATTGTGGCGATGCGATACAATTTGTCCTTGGACCGAGGTCGAACAAAACCATTAGAGCACAGAATTCGAAAGACCTTATTTTCAATGGTGGTAATAACCACAATGCTGCCCGCTCATGCAGTGTAACGCTAGTATTTGCCAATCCTCTACTTGACAATGGACGTAGAAGGTTACCCTTAAACATGGAAGAAGTTCGAATGTCTCGTTCAATTCGTTTGACTAAGAGCGGTAACGTCGTTACCAATTATCATCTCAACGGGGATGAAAGTTCACAAAAATCATTTCACCGGATTTTAGGAGCAGCAAATGCTCGACCCGATGGATATAATATTGTCTTACAAGGCGATGTCACTAGTTTGGCAAAGATGACGGCAAAAGAGCGAAGGAAGGTTCTTGATAGTGTTGCAGGAGTCACTCTTTATGATGATGAAATACGCAAGGCAGACCGCCAAAAGGATAGCGTAGATGACTATATTGAAAGAATCAAACTCCTTGAAGACAGCCAAAAAATACGCCTAAAAGAACTGAAAAAGCAAAAGGATTTAGCAATGAAAGTCAAGGACTTGGTCGAGGAATTATCCCAAGCTAGAGTCACGTCTTATCAAGCAAATTATGCTAGCCAACTAGCAGAGAAAGAGTATCAAGTAAATGAACAATCTAGATATTTAGAGGAAGCCAATGACCTAGAACAACAGGTTAGAGAGGGCTCTAAGACACTACTTTCACTAGACGATCAAATTGGCGATTTGCAAAAACAAATAGAAGAATTAACTGGGGGAGAAAGCAAAGGACTAAACAAAGTCATTTTCGATTTACACCTCAAAATTGATACTAACAAAGACAAGATTGCTGACGCTGAACAAAAAGATATCGATGACAAACAAGAACTTGCAGAATTATCAGAGCTGTTGACTAGCGCACAAGTAGCGTTACAGGAGTTTGTCACTAGTCTTGAGTCGGCTAAATCAGACTTAGACGAATCAAAGATTGCTTTATCTGAAGCCAAATCAGAAGAAGCTGAAGTTCAGAAAATTATGGAATCTTCAGGTGATGAAAGTGCGAAATTCTCTCAACAATTGACAAAGTTACTCGGGGAGCTTGAACAAGCCAACGAGCAACTAACAATGGCGCAAAATGAGGTTAACAAAACTGCGGTTCAAGCCGAATTGATTGCGGAACAGTTGTCTAAAGCACAAGATGATGCAGAGGAAAATCGTTTGGCTCTAGGCGAATTAGAAATACGCGGTGAAGAATTAACCGGTAGTGATTCAGGGCTAGACCGAAATAAACTTTCTAAAGACCTAATTTCAGCCCAACGAAGTGAAGAGAAACTAGTTGGAGAATCCCAGTTAATTGAATCCAAGCTAAGAGAAGCAGAGAGGAGTCGTGAGCGCCTTAGGGCTGAAATGGAAAATACATCAGGTGCCAAAGGCATGGCTGGAGGCGCTGCTGCGGTAATATCTGCGCGCGATAACGGAGAACTAACTGGCATTATTGGGTCGATTGCCGAATTATGTGCGCCGATTGATTCCGCTCATGAAAGCGCCTTAGCAACTGCTATTGGAGGCGGCATGACTTCTATCGTTGTAGAGAGTGATGAAGTTGCCGCCAAAGCCATCAAATGGCTTGCTGAGCGTAGAGCAGGCAGAGCGACATTCCTGCCGCTAAATAAATTGAGTAATTATCGAGTTGCTGGAAAAGCGCTAATGGTTTCCAAGAAATCTGGAGTAGTAGGCTTCGCTCACGAACTTCTTGATTATGATGCAAAGATAGACACCGCTATCAAGTTCGTGCTTAGAAACACCTTGATTGTAGACTCGCTTTCGACTGCGAGGAGTTACATGGGTGGAGTTAGGCTTGTAACCTTGCGTGGCGACGTCACGGAAGCAGGAGGTGCAATGATTGGTGGTTCAAAACGTAAGATGTCAGTTTCCTTTGGCGGCGGTATAAGAGGTGCCAGCGAACTCGAGAAACTTTCAAGTGAAATTGATAACTTAAAACTCATGTCGGAAACTGTATCCGCCGCTTTGCATGAAGCAAGAGTTCAGCAACAACAATTGCGTACAAAAATAAACCAATTGACAGATAGTGATCAAGCGGTAAAACTTCAAGAATGGCGAGCAGAACTAAAACAAGCAAAATCAGTATACAATAAATCGTTGGCGGAAGTTGCTACAAATGAAGCAAAATTGGCAGAACTTGAAACCACTGCTAGCCAACAATTAGACGAATTGGATGATGCACAATCCGGTGTCGCTGGTCTTAATGTGAAGATTTCCGAAACTCGAGAAAGTATGGAAGCATCAAGTCCCGCCCATCTAAAAGATCGGTTACATGCTGCGCAGATAAAGCGAGTTGACGCCGAGGGAGTAATGGCAAATGCATTAACAGCACTTGACAGCGGTAATGAACATGAATCACTACTCAGCGACAGAGTTAGCGATTTAACCAAAAGGATAGAATCTATCGATGCCGCCATTATTGCTCGTAGTGAAATGATGGATAACTTGCAAGCCTCGATTGCTACGGATTCGATTGAATTGAAAGATAGAGAAGATGAGCGCACCCAATTACTGGAAGAAAATAAGGGGTTGGAGGATGAAAGAATCGCTTTGGTTGATGAGCGAGCAAGTCTTAGAACTGAACTAACTCAAAAGTCAACCGATGCACAATCTCGTAGACGTCTAAGTGACGAATTAGGCCGTTCTATTATCAATAAGGACACGGCTATAAATGAATTATATTCTGACATGCAGGCACAGAACATCGAACCTGCATCAAGTGATGTTAGCCTGCCATCTGTTGGCGATGCAGAAAAGCGAGTTAGAACTTTAGAAAGAGCAATGGAAAAGCATGGGCCAGTTAACATGCTTGCTATAGAACAATATGCTGAGTGCGAGGAAAGACTTGACTCCATGAAAGTTGAATTCAAACAACTGCAGTCGAGAAGAACAAATTTAATCGAGATAACGGAGAAATTAGAATCGCAAAGGAAACAAAAACTTGTCAAGGTATTGGACAAGGTCAACGAAAATTTCCAAAAATCATACGAGATATTGAGTGATGGTGGTAAAGGCGAGTTATACCTTGAGAACCCAGATGAGCCATTCAAGGGTGGCCTTGAATTATGGGCTAAACCAAAGGGCAAATCGTCTAAGGTGAATCGTTTACAACTATCCGGTGGTGAGCAATCAATGGCTGCATTAGCCCTTATTTTTGCAATCCAGGATTATGACCCAAGTCCATTTTACTATTTCGACGAAGTAGACCAGAATTTGGACGCAATAAATGCTGAGAGAATCGCTGGTATGTGCAGAGAACGTAGTAAGAAGGCTCAGTTCCTGATGGTGACACTAAGAAAAGTATCTCTGCGTTTGGCAGACCATCACATCGGCATAACTCATGGCGGTGACGGCTGTAGTCGAAGAATTGTTGACTTTGATCGTGAGAGAGCTATCCAACTCAGTGAAATAGAATCTGCAAAGGATAATCCACTCGACGAGCGAATTAGCGCTATCGCTCTTGAGAAGCGTCTCGAGGCTCAGTCGGATATGCCAACAGTGCCAGAACCACTTCCACCTCCGAAAAGTTTGGGTGGTCTGCTTAACTTCATTGAAGACGAACCAGCGGAAGAGGGTACATTGTCTAGTTTGATTGAAAGAACTAACGAAATGACTGAGGATATCGAAGAAAGGCAAGGCATTGTCAACGCAATCGAATCTATAGAGCAAGAAAAGAAAGATGAGCAAGTATTAGAGCAAGAAAATAAGGTTGAAGAAGAACTCTGAAGGTGATAAATTGGCTAATAAGCAAGCAGTTCTAGACAAGTGGTTCCTAAGACAGGATATCATTAACCAATTGTTGGAATCTGGTGAAGAATCTGAAGATGCTCTAAAATTTGCCGAGCGAATAATGCCTGTAGTAGAAGCGGAGGAATCAGAATATCAATCATTAGAAGATCCTTTTGATCGTTCTGTAGCATTGGTTTTGTCTTTAGTAAAAGACCAAGAATTGAACCCTTGGGATGTTGACTTGAGTACTTTTTTGAAAGTTTTTACTAAGCGTGTTAGAATGGAATCTGATAAATTAAATCTGCCAGCATGTGGCAGATTGATTAGAATGTCATGGGAGGTGCTCAACCAACAGGCAATTGTTTTGTTCGATAGAGTGCAAAATATGGACCAAGAAGATGAATGGGAAGATGAATTAGATTTTGGCTGGGAATCTGATTATGATGACCAAGATTATCTATTTACTACATCTATTCTCGATGGAGATGCAGATGAGATATTACCAGCACTATTTGATGAACGAATTAGGAGAGAAGAGGGTCGTCCAGTTACGCTTGGTGAATTACTATCAGCATTCAAGGATGCAGCAGAGGATGCCGAAGAATTGAAAATCCGAGAAGAAAATCGTTTGGCCCATCAAGCAGAGCTTGGCGAGTACCTAAACAACGTCGGCGGTAGAATGCATAATGAAGACCTGGAAGGTGATATCTTCCGCTGCTGGAATGCACTACGTAGGGCTTGCGCAAAAGAAAATTCTCACAAAGTCAAGGTACTAGATGTTATGCGGGAATTAACCGATATCCTGGAGCAAGAGAATGGTCAAGAACCAACAGGCTACGATGAGGAAGCCAAGGTTGCATCATTCATAGCAAGTCTCTTCCTAACCCACAGAGGTTACGCCCTAATTAGCCAAGATGTAGTTCCATATGGAGATATTATGTTGGAAGATTTGTGGCCAAAAGTTACAGATTTTGACGATATCAATAAACTAATAGAGGCAAAGAAGGAGTTACAATCTGAGTCTAGTAAACAAGAGGAAACTGGCTCGGTTCAGTTCGCTAAAAAGCGGGCGGAAAAGTTGCGAATTAAGGAAGAAAAAGAGCGCGCTGCAAGGGAACAAGTTATGGCGGAAGATAATGGCCAAGATGAATTAGAATCTCATGAGTGGTTGGTTGAGTAAGGAATTGGTTACATGTCTGAGTTACAGTTAGATACATTACTTGAAGCAACACTTTTCGGTGCGGGGAGGTCGATGACAGTAACTGAGTTATGCGAATCCTTGGGCTATGATGAGGAAGAAATGCTTGATTGTTTATTTTCACTTCGGTCTACCTTGAAACGTCGTCGGGGAGGTGCATTACAAATAGCAGAAGTAGGTGATAGATGGGCCATCGAAGTTAAACCCGAAATTGCTGAACACTTGCCCAAGGAAGCTAAAACAGAGTTACCAAAAAAATTGCTAAAAGCAGCGTCACTTATTGCTTACCACCAGCCAATGTCCCAATCACGTCTGGTTGAGTTACTCGGTCAGAAAGCGTATGATTATGTCAGAGAATTAGCCCAGTATGGAATGATCGACAGAAGAAAACACGGCAATACAAGGAGGTTAACTACAACTAGAAGGTTTTCCGAAGCTTTTGGGTGTCCATATACGGACAGGAAGAAAGTCAAAGCATGGTTTAGAGAGCAAGTGCAGAAAACTGGCATGTTGGATGACTTAGAGTCTAGTGATGTTGTCAGAGATGAATCAGAGTATCAAGGGACGGTTCAAGAGACTCTGAAATTTGAAGAAGAATGATTATTCATTTCTTAATTCATCAAGTATTTTCTTTACCGTAGTTTGTGTTTTTGGGCCACTATGCGCTTGTAATCTCGCAGCGACAATTTCTATTTCTTCACCTTGTGCGCCGGCGCTTACAGCCATGTTTCTTGAATGTAGTTTCATATGGCCAGCCTGTATTCCATTAGTTGCCAGGGCTCTCAGTGCACCCAGATTTTGCGCTAGACCTGCAGCACAAATTATCCCAGCCAATTCATTTGCTGATTTCACACCAAGTATTGCTAGATTTGCTTTCGCAACAGGATGGACTTTCGAGGCTCCGCCAACTATTCCAACGGCCATTGGAGTCTCTATACTACCGTGTAAGTTGCCATCTTCATTGATGCGCCAGTTGGTCATCGAAGTATAGTGATTATTTGCATGAGATGCCCAAGCATGGCAACCAGCTTCTATTGCTCGCCAATCTTGGCCACAGGCTACAGCAACGCTACTAATTGCATTCATCACGCCTTTATTGTGAGTTGTTGCTCGGAAAGGGTCTGCTACGGCAAAATGGTGCGCTTCAATAATTCCGTTTATTACATCTTGTCCATTTTCAATAGTTCCATCATTTGACAATTCTTCAGGAGTAAAGATGGCCTCAACTCTCGCCAGTCTATGTGCAGCCAAATTGGATAGAATTTTCAAATGCACTCTCCCTCCTGTCAGTCTTTCGACTTCTGGAGCAATTAATTCGGCCATTGTATTCACTGCGTTTGCCCCCATTGCATCTCTGCAGTCTACAATTATGTGGAGTATTAACATAGGTCCGGACATGGTTTCAACGACTCTTGTCTCGATGCGTTTACATCCTCCGCCTAGTTTTATCATAGTTGAAGGTAAACTGTTACATAAAGCGATAATTTCATCTTTTGATTGATTTAGATTTTTCATTGCCTTGGTCAAATCTGGCGTTTCGAGAATTTGAATTTGACCAATCATTAGCGGAGCATCGTTTTGAGTATGAAATCCGCCATTTTGTAAGCATCTTTTAGCCATGTTGGAGGCTGCTGCTACAACGCTGGATTCTTCCAAGCAAAATGGGATTAGGTAATGGCTTCCATCGATAACAAAGTTTGTCGCAATCCCGACAGGTAATGACATTGTACCTATTACGTTCTCAATCATTCGATCCGCCGCTTCATCTGATAATTCGCCGTTGCTTGCTAGAGCATTGATTTGTTCATCGCTAATCTTAGATAACTTTTGAACTAATTTTCTCCGTTCTTCGACTGATAATTTGAAGAATCCACTAAGGCGACTATTTTCGACAGGCATTCTCTCACCATGCAAACGCAAGGGTAATTGGCAAATAAGTCATAGGTTGTTTACATTGAAAATTAACGCAATTAACGCTTTGACTAACGCGTTAATAATGCGTTAATAATGCGTTAAAATAGAAATAAAATCGTTCTGAACATTACGATTAACAGTAAATAACGCCTTTTTTGTTTACTAAAGATGGTGAAACATCAAATACCCTATTGCGTGCTGTTGGCCCATGCGTGTAGATGGCCTCGGTTTTGAGATTCCTAATTTAGTTTCCAACCCATTTTCAGCAATGCCCTTGGAAGGTAGTAAATCTGACCTATATGTTGGCAGACTCGATATTAGGGGCAGACTTGCCCAAAATATTAGATTTAGATCAACGGGCAGAATTTTGATGGTCGGTGATTTAGGGAGTGGAAGGACTTCACTATTACGATGTTCAGCCTCTGAAGCCCCTGTTTCAGTTCATATTGACCACATTTCCGCTTCAAACCCTCATGAAAGTCTCCTTCAAAGAATGTATTCGGAACTGGTTGGTTACGACTTACCCTCAAATTCTGTCGAATTGGTCAATAAAATGGTTGAATTTTCCCACAGTTTCAATGGTAATTTGCCGTTGATTGTTATCGACACTCCAAATGTTGAAGATAGTGTACTATATGTTGCACTGCGTGATGTGTTGCCGTCACTGGAGCGTCTACAGGCAGTAATCGTTGTAGTTGTGGAATCAAAACAAAAGATGAACCTTCAAGATAATATTTTGCACAGTTTTGACAAGGTAGAGACATTATCTCCACTTTCCATAGATGAAGTTCAAGCCCTTATCGAGAAACGAATTCGCTCAGTAAGCACTCAAAACTTCAATCTTGACTTATCACATGCACGTGCAATTCACAGTAAGACTGGTGGCCTGCCACTTGAGGTTGTCAAATTCATGAGAGATGCAATCGATAATTCTATTCTAGCAGATTCTGGAATAATTTTGCAGGAAGAGAGACAAAATCATTTCTTGCCTGATGAATCGGATACTGAAAATACTATTTTGCATCCGGATGTAAACTCGCTGGATGATGCTAGTTCTGACATAATTGATGCTTCAGTCCCATGGGACAAAAGAGAACTTGGACACAAGCCATCAATGATTGAACCGCCTGCTAATTTGTTCGATTTTGATTTGGATTTAGAAGAGTTGTCTGAATCTCAAGAAATGGATGCTCCTGTTGATGATCTAGCTTATTCAGCAAATCCTGACACCGAAGAAATCATTATTGCAGATTCCCGGCCAAAACCTCACATTGATGCTGGAGCATTCGGTGGATTACTCGGCAGAACAAGGGAATTTGAAGATGCCGAAAAGACTGAGAGCGAGAACATGGTTAATCAGGATAGTGATGGAGGAACACAGTTGTGGATTTCTGAAGACATGGTTGTTCCAGAGGAAAGAGTTGAGTTTGAAGAACACAATTCTGCAGAATTAATCCATGATGAGATTGGAATCGAAGAGGAAGTAACTCAGTTAGAGGAATATGACAGTTCAGCCTTTAACCAGATAAAAAATCAAAAATTATCAGTCAATGAATCGAATACCTTGAACAAAATAGTTGCATTGCTTTCAAATCTAGTTACAGATGTTCCAATGGTAAAGACTGAACAGAATGATAGATTCTTAGAATCTTTACTGAATTTAACCCAGTTAAAATTCCGTGATAAAATAGATTATCCGCTAAATCCGTCGATATTATCTTCACTAAATTCAAGTGAGTCTTATGTCATATCTGTGGCCCGAGTAAGAAAGTACTCACCAAGCGATAGTGAAATTCTGCAACACCTTGGTATAAAACGCCCAAGACTTTCCCAAATCAGTAATAAATTACTAAAGTCAGGGATTTTAAACGCACAAATGAAGGGTCGTAGCAGATATTATGAGTTGACCCAATCAGCAAAAGCCCAATTGATTGCGTGGGGAGTATTGGGAGGTGATGAGTAATGTCATGGAGCATATCATGGTCTTGGCAGGCGGATTCAAGGATCTCTGCTATCGCCGCTGTAGAGGGCGGAGTTGTTGTTAGTAGTGGACTTGAATTGGTGTTATTAGAACCAGACGGTACAGTTCGCTGGACTGTTAAAACTCCATTCAAGGTTTACTCGATAACCTACAACAACGGCGTTTTAGCAGCACTGGCCGCTCATGGTTTCTATGTTATATCAACCACCGATGGAAGCATGTTGCATGATGGGAGGTCAACCTACGGTGGATTTACTGATGTACTCTCTCGCCCAGGGGGAGGCTGGATACTATCTGGAAAAGAAGGCCAAATGCATTTGTTTTCACATGAAGGAGTAGGCATAAAGCGGTTTGAAACTGGCAAAGTGAGGAGACTTGTTGGTTGGTTAGACCGTGAGCACATATTGTGGCAATCAGATGATGGCAAACTTTGGTGTGGAAGATTAGGCAATAATTATTCGAAACGCTGCTTGGAAGATAGAATTTGGAGTTGGGTTTCAAGATTAGACCATGGCAGATTGTTATTGCAAACAAGTTCCGGTGAAATATGGGAAGGAGTACCCCATCCATTTGGCTGGGATTATATCGAAAAATTACAATCAGACTC
>DAHU01000009.1:8300-8535 GCA_002495945.1 Euryarchaeota archaeon UBA13 | reverse complement strand
TTGTTAATGATTGCAGTTACAACAATTGTAGGATTGGGTCAACAGAGATTTATCAACATACTCAGAAGGTCGACAGGTTTGATTAAAGCAATCGGTGCATGGATGATGATGATGGCAGGTATTGCACTAACAATCTACTTGACACAACCAGAAATGATAGCAGACTTGATGTAATTTTCTAATTATTTGAGGGATTTGAATGGTAAAAATATTCAGTAAGTTCGCAATACTTCTG
>DAHU01000009.1:1861-7912 GCA_002495945.1 Euryarchaeota archaeon UBA13 | reverse complement strand
ACGTTTCCCTAAGCACTTCAGAGGGAACTATTCTACATTCATATGTGGACGGAGATTTGGTATCAGTCAGCGATGTGTCTGTGGAGTTTGACTTCTCAAATTCATCCTCAGATAGTGAGCTAATTCTTTTTGGTATCAATGCTAACGACAGCCGCGATTCGATTGAAGTTGATGCAAAAGAATCACAGACAATAGTTGTGAATTTCTCCCAACATGGCGTATACGAAGTTGCTGTCTATGCAATAGATGCCGATGATAATTATCGAGAAGAATCAGTTATAGTTAAGCTCAATTATAGAATAGATTGGTCAGAATATGAAACAAATAATCCAAAAGTGCTTCCTTTCGACCCTCGTCCCGCAAATGATGGTCAGCATGCTACCATGATTGAAGTCTCTTCTTTGGTTGAGAATCCTGATTTGATAACCGAATTTGGCAATGGTAATTCTGTTTACATAACTTGGAATATCATTGATGAAAACAACGACACCTGCCAAAGATACAGTGAACAAGTGGCTAATGGTGAAACCATTACTTGGGAAACAATACATTTCAACACTTATCTGCTACACGAATTAGTCGTAGATAATGATGAAAGTGAGGATGCAATAAATCTGGCACACTCTATACAAATCACGTACTGATTACCTTATCATCTTTTGATAAAATGTAATCACTGATCCTCGGGAAAGTAATCTTTCCACTCTTGAGACTTTGATTTCTTCATTAGTGGTATGCACAGGTAATACCATGAAAATACGGCTACTACAACCCCTGTTACAACATCAAAGAAGAAATGCTGTTTTGTTGTCATTACTGAAATACAAAGAAGTGACCAAGAAAGCCAAACAATAAACTCCCCCGTTTTATCAAACACCTTCCAATGTCTCAAAAGTAATACCATCATTAGTGATTGAACAATGTGAAGACTTGGCCAAGCATTGTAAGGTTTATCCACCTCATGCATAAAATCTCCAATCCAAAATCCCCAAAATCCTTCACCTGACCTGACATCAAGAGGGATTTCATCCCTAATGTGTATCTCCGTTGGAAATATTATGAAAAGAACATACACCAACCAAGTAATCGAAAACATAACTTGGTTAAATGCGAACATTTCCCTGATTCTGTCATTGTTTTTTATTCCATAATGACAAGTAACTGGATAATAGAGATACAATGTAACATAAATCATAGAAGTCCACGCAATAAATGGAACCCAAGAATCAACAGGTGATATTGGATCGAATACCGACCTGTCGATTTCTCCCATTATGTGATTGATTATAGAGTATGGAATGGCCATTGCAACAATAGCAAGCATCATCGAGTAAATGAAAATCCTAGAATTATCTTTATTGCGCCACAGAGGTTTCCAAAGACTCCATGGACGCTTGAACATAACAGTCCTATGGCATCTTATTATTCATGGAATCGGCTAAATTTATTTGCAAATGCACAGTTGTTATGCTGGGTGATTCCAAGGAATCCTACACAATTCACTGGTCAGTTTGAGTTTCTTCACCAGATCCGTCAATTGCCTTTTGAGCAGTCTGTTGCTTCAGTAATTCCTGAATTACTTCGGGAGATAATGCGCCGTGCTGAGCCGCCAGTTCCATCATCTCTTTTTGGAATTGATTTTGATTCTCCATTCTTTGATTTTGGAATTCTTGTTGCTTAGCAATTCTCGCTGCTTTACGCTCTTGAACTTGTTCGAACATGTCCATCGCTCGTTTTGTCTTTGCATCTGCTTCATCTGAGCGAATTTCCATTTTTCCTCGCTCATAATTTAGCTCTGCATTCCATTTCGCTTCCTGTGCTCTTAATTCTTTTAGATCGGATTCTAATTCAACAGTTACCTTTCCTTGTGCCCTTGCTCTAGCAACTTTAGTTTCCATCTCAATTCTTGCAAGAGTCAAAGCCTCAGTTTGTGCATAACGTGCTAATTCTGCTTCAGTGTTAGCTTGATTGCCAGCGGTTTGTGCTTCGACAGCAGCTCTGTGTTTTTGGACTAGTTCCATATCTGTTGGGTTCGTTATTGGGAAAGCTTTGACTAGGGTAAATCCTAGGTTTGACAACAAATTCCTCATTCCAATTTCAGCATTCATCTCGAATCGTTCTAAGAATTCTCCAGATCTTAGACCTGCATAATCTTGGCAAGTGGATAGACTTGGGGCAACAACACGAGCTTTTACTTCATCAGAAAGAATTCTAATCACGGTATCTCGGGTCATTATCGGTGTGTTGTTCGCAAAATAATTCAACAATTTAGGCACATTGTCCAGTTCCATTCTTAGTCGAAGATTAGCGTATCCTGTTACTTTCTCACCACTGGTAATCTGTCCCTCAAAAGGAATCCAGTAATCCATAGGGCCAGTCATTGCGAACAATAGTCTCCTATCGCTTGCAGTTACTCCCATCTTATCACCTAACCATCTTGAGAAACCGCCTGCCATACTCTTCAGAAGCGTTTCAGTCAGGATGTCGCCTATCCGTCCATCTACAATTAAGGCACATGCCTCGTTCGGTTTTAGTAGAACTTGCTGAGTTGAAACAGTCTGTATTTTATCTGCATTGACCAACCTAGCCACTATATCTGGGCTATCTCTCCATCTGTAATTTGCCATAATATCACTTTTTCACTTTTTTTTGTCTTAATCCTGCGAGAACATTCGCTCTTGCTCCGAAGAATCCTTTTGAACTTGTAACCATCTGAGTGGTTTGTAAAATTAGTTGTTGAGGGTTGTCCTGCCCTGTCGCCAGTGAATTTTCAGCACTATTCGCTATGTTGACAGCCTTAGTCACCATGTCGATAACTTCATGATCGTGCTTTATCAATTTCTTCAGGTCTCGATTGGACGGGGAACGCTGCCCTGATAGGAATGCATGTTCCATACCTGATACTGCTTTTTTCACGTCTTCGATCAAATAATCGCACTCCTCCATACACTGTTTTGCAGCTCTGGCTATTGTCATCTGGTTTTCCCTAAATTGTATATCGAAGATATTTTGCATGTGGTTGCGTACTCTACCCACAGCACGTGTAATTTCATCTCTAACCATTTTGTCAGTCTCAAATCTTGATCCCTTGGTATAACCATTGTAGCCAATTAACACCAACTGCACACCGCGAATGTAAGGTACAACGTCAAGAGGAACCGCAACCATTGTCTTCCCTATTTGTATATGGAACACACTAGCATATCATGGTAACGGAATAATCACAATGAAATTACTCTATCAGCGAAATTTTGAGCTATTTTCTTATTATGAGTCACCAAGATTGCTGGACATTCTCTATCCTTTAGCAATTTTTTCACGTCTTTTACTAATCGGTCTGACAATTCATCGTCTATTGAGCTGAAAGGTTCGTCCAGTAGTAAGACCGCAGGTTTAGCTAATAGGGCCCTTGCTAAAGCAACTCTTTGACCTTCTCCTCCAGATAGTGTTTCTATTCTTCGCTTGTTAAAATTGGGCAAGCCAACCTCATTTAGAGCGTTTGAAAAATCTCCTTTTTTTGAACCGAGTTTCAAATTTCCCTCGACTGATAAATGTGGATAAAGCACAGGTTTTTGAAAAATAAGTCCTACTCCTCGCATTTCTGGCTTTAATTCTGTGATGTTTACGGAATTCAAAAAAATACTGCCAGAGTCTAGCCTTTCTAATCCACATATACATCTCAGTAGCGTAGTCTTACCACTTCCACTTGGACCGGTAATTGCGACTATTTCTCCTGGCTCTAAGTCTAAATTAAATTCTGAAAACAACATTTTGTCAAAGGACTTTGTCAAATTTACGCAACGTAACATCAAAACATACCTCCATCTCTTTTTGGTCTGAATTTTTCAGCCCATGTGAATAGAATTATCGATATAAGCATTAAGACAGCAGCTACTGCGTTCGATGCTGTATTTGTGACAGGGTTGTATGGATCCCGAACAGAGTCAATCATAATAGGGAGTGTAGTCCACTCGGAGTTTCTAGTTACCACCCATGAGGCTCCAAATTCTCCCATCGACATTGCGATTGTAAAAGTCGCCGCAATTATAATCGAACCTGAAAGAATAGGGATTTTGAGGTAAAAAAGTCTCTTTATCGGTGACATCCCTAGTACCATGCCGCATTCGTCATATGCAGGTTCAATAGATCTCAATGCAGGTAGTATAATTCTAACAACGAATGGGGTAGTTATCATTACATGGGCTAAAACCGGTGTAAACCAGAAATCGTAGAAAAATTGTGGATTGATTTTAATCATTCCAATCGTTACACCCAGTCCAATCATTACGCTTGAGACAGCAAATGGGAGCATTGTCGCCACATCGACTATTCTTGCAAGGGTGGGTGATTTTTTCTCTAGATCCTTAATAGTCTGAGCTAAAAGCCATCCGAGCGGTAATGCGATTGCGAGTGTGATGAATGCATAAGATAGAGAATTTGTTAATGCTTCCCACCCCGATGTAAGGCTAGATGTTTCTTTGAAGGCATATCTCCAACCATCAAAACTCCAGTATTCTACTGCAATATCTTTCTTACGTTCTTGTATTCTTAACGATTTCAAGATTACTGCAATCAATGGAGAGAGTGAAAAAAGAATCGCTGGACCGACAACTACCCATCCATATGGATTGTGAGTTTTGACGACTTTTTCTGATGCTTTTGGTAATAGTGACTGCCTTTTTTGCGCTAACCAAGACATTAACCATAGTGAGGTTAGCAGAACACTGAATTGAATTATCGACCCTCCAAGTATTATCTCGTTGGTTGAAATTCTGTAACCTTCAATACCTGCCGAAGATCCGATGCTAGCCATCATGCTCTCGATGGTGTTTTCTCCCAGTGTAATCAATTTGACAAGAGCAAATGATGTGAATGAGAAGACAAATGTCATACATGCGGCAGCTATTATCGAAGGTGCCATTATAGGACCCCAAAAATGTCTCACTCTACCCATTAGAGTTTTACCACTTGGGAGTAGTCTAATCTGTTCTTCAAGTCTGGGATCAAGGGTTGAGAGGACTGGCTCACAGAATCTGATAACTAGGGACAAATTGAACCAGGCATGTGCAATAATCAAGATTGTAAACCATGTGTCACTATTCCCCCTCAAATCAAGTATATCCATAAGGTTAAGAAAACCAATTGCTGCAACGATTGATGGCATCACAAATGGCATAGTTAGTATTGACTTAATCAACGACTGTAATGGCCACTTATACCTTCCCAATTGCCAAGCTATCGGTATACCAATTGATAATGTCGTTATTGTTGACAAAATAGCTTGTTTGACTGTAAAAGCAACAACATCTTGAGATACATAATTCTCGTTTAGTGAGTTGAACCAATTTCCTACATCAAATCCAGAAACCCAAATCAATCTGTCAAGAGCAAGCCACAATGGCACTACTATCAATATTAGGTATGCAGCAACCGCTGAAGCATTTGCTGCTTTTTTCAACATATCAAGCATCAACCATGGCCTTATTCCAATCTTGTAACCATGATTCCATGTTGTCTGAAATATCTTTAGCGGACACATCAGCAGGTTGCTCTGGAATTACTGAGTGGTATCTATATCCATCATCTTCTGGTAAGTCACTTCCCTCAAGGACAGGATACATGAAGTTCTCAGTTGGCATGTTGTTATTCACATCTTGGGATAGCAGATATTCAATAAATGCAGATGCAGCACCTAGGTTACCGCCTTGCACGGCAGCAGCATATTCTACCTGATGGAAGGAGGCTTTAGGTAGGTCGAGTGCAGCAGATTTTGTCCAGTTGCCAGAATACCATGCTTCAACACCTGGCGAGTGACAATAAGATACAACAACGTGAGCATCTCCAACATATCCATCTGTCCACTCACCATATCCTCCAGTGTAATGTGTTTCATATGCCTCACTCCAACCGCTCGTAATGATTACATCGTTTGCTGACATTGCTGCCCACCAATCAGTCCAATCGGTAGTTGAATCCTCGTCATTGGCAAAGTAGTCAGTCGTCGCAGTCATGAAAGCTCGGCCAGGGCTGCTTGTTTCAGGTGAGGGGAAG
>DAHU01000009.1:1217-1477 GCA_002495945.1 Euryarchaeota archaeon UBA13 | reverse complement strand
CCATCCACTATCTGAGTATCGTAATTCAAACACATGTAACCTTGATCGAAAGGAACAGCATATGGTCCATCATACGGCAATAGAGCCTTTTCATCCATGGCAGGTAAATTTTCATACGAATGCTTCCATAGAACATCATTGTCAAGGGCAGTCTGTAAGTAGGTATTATCGAGGCCTAAGGCAAGGTCTGCAATCTGCACACCTTTGTATTGCATTAGGTGATCTAATATCGATCCAGCGTCATCTAGTTTTACAAGTTT
>DAHU01000009.1:0-827 GCA_002495945.1 Euryarchaeota archaeon UBA13 | reverse complement strand
ACAATAATCAATTCTCTATCATCTTCCCACGTGTAATCAACTTCCTCAGAGGCGATACTATCCTTCGTATCTTCTATTTTCTCACTTAAACATCCTGAAACCATCATAACGGAAACAAGCAAACAACAAACAATTTTCTTTTTCATATTCAATCACCTTTACATCAACGAAATAATTCTGTGCATTCTATCAACTAGCTCCAGAGGGTTGTATGCTAGTATGTATAGAGTTGGCTCCCAACCAAAAGCGCCCTCGTCTAGTATCACATCAATTCCTTGATGAGGCACGAGTTCTCCTTTAGTTGCGAATGTAAGATTAAGGTCAAGGTCCTCACAAATTTTCTCTATGTTTTCCTTTTCATCTCCTGGATGTATGTTGAGTATTGCAGTTTTTTTCCGATCATATACTCTGGCATCAATCAGCATTCCAGCCAGATGATTAGATGCCCCAAATTTTGGCGTTTCATGGTGTCTTAGTTTTCCGTTAACAATTGTAACTTTACCGGGAAAAGCAGCGACTTCTGCGGTCGATTTAGCAGATTCCAAACAGCATGCAATATTCATACCAACCGCTGGCATATTGGTCCTCACCTTGCTTACATCGATTCTGGAAATAGCCCATTCTAGTCTTTTCAAAAGAGATGCTTGCTCTTGGTCAGAATCTAGGTCAGTCCCTGTCAATGATTTATCAAACCTTAATACCTGTCCTGGCGCAAAGGCTATTTCCATAACAAAGCGAGTCCGACTAGGAGAAGATGCTGGACCTAGTTGTTTGAGGGCTGATGATATTTCATAAGCCCAACCGTCTATTGTTGATTCATCAGACGT
>DAHU01000100.1 GCA_002495945.1 Euryarchaeota archaeon UBA13 | reverse complement strand
GAATGTAGCAATAACCGGGTGACCTGTCTGCATCGCTTGGAATGCCGTCGCACCTTCAACACCTCGAATCTCACCGATGATGATGTATCTTGGCCGACTTCTTAGTGCCGCTTTGAGAAGGTCAAACATCTCTACCCTAGATTCTTCATTCTTGGAGTCACGAGTCACCAAACGCTGCCAAATCTTGTGTCGAACCTTTACCTCAGGAGTATCTTCTGCAGAGTAGATTTTGACATTGTGGTCAATAAACGGCAAAATAGCGTTTAGCGTCGTAGTCTTACCGGATGCAGTCTCTCCTGACACCAATACGGACATACCATATTCTAAGCAAATCCAAATGTATGCAGCAACCTGTGAGGAGATAGTACCCCATTTTATCAGTTGAATAATTGATATTGTTTCCTCAGCGAATTTACGAATAGTAAATGACGGACCAAGCATAGAAACGTCATCGGAGAATATTATGTTGATACGGGAACCATCAAGCAGGGCTCCGTCAATAATTGGCTTGTTATCAGATACCGGACGACCAATTCGTTCCGACATTGCCCTTAGATAGCGAGACAAAATCTCTCGTTCTCTAAACCTGATGTTTGACGTTACCATGCCAAACACTTTGTGATCCATGTGAATATGCTTGAGACCTACTGAGTGAATATCCTCAAGCATCTCATCGGATAGTAGAGGTTCAAGTGGGCCGTTCTTTATCAGGTCTCTAATTATAATATATTGGAGACGTTCTCGCTGCGCTGGAGATACAATGACTCGTTTATCATCCATGCCAATCATTTCCCACAGACGGCCCTGTCTTCTTGGAGCCACACCAACTTCACTCTCGAGCACTGAATAACGCTCTATCATCTGCGTGAGGATATTTTCAAATTCTCCATCTGTGGTGAAGGTCGGTGCTGTTGGCGCCTCTTGCAAGAGGGTTTCAACAAGTTCCCTACGCATATTTTCCTCCTCTTCAGTCAACTGAGGTTCTAATCCAAACCACAGAATTTGGCCACCATTGCCCTCATCATCTTCAGGAGGTTCATAGATGTGGATAAAAATAGGCTCTTTGGCTAAGTAAATCAAATTGTAAGGACGGGTTTTCTTAGCATCACGGTCTAATGGACCATAATACATCGGCCTTGAACCATAGCGTGATTCAAAATCGCGAACCCAATCTGCGACGTGCGGATAAGCCGCCATTACGCTGTTGAGGTCACCTTTTGCAAATCTCGATTCGTCAGCCATGTTAACACCCCTCAACTCACTGCAGTAATATCGACGATGAAGCCCATACTTGGCTCAACACGCCATCCAACGCTTGTCTGAACGGGACCTGCTGCCCGAAGGAATCTCGTGACGATGATACTCCGCTTCAAATCGCCGCCAATCAAAGCTGTTGATAGATCAAGAACAACCTCCGCAGAAGCACGCATATTGTGTAGTAATTTGTGATTCATTTCTTCGGGGTCAACGCACAACATAACTGAGCGGCCGTCAGCGGTTATTTTTCTCAACCGCTGCATCAACTCAAACCGTTCTTGGTCAGTTGGTTCACTCGGCATTAAAGCACTGGCTGAGTCGAGTATAATCACATCAGCCTCGCCTACTGCTTCACTATCTAGCACCTCATTCAAGCCAACTTCCATCCTTGACTCTGCAATGGTTCCAAACCTCGAGAAAATCATTAGACGACCCTCTCGCAACGCATCTGTAACGCCATATCCAATAGACTCCATTTGCTCAATCCAACCCCTTGTGGTTAATTCAGTCGTGATAACTAGAATTTTTACACCATTATCTAACATGCCGTGTACTAAACGTTGAGCGATTAGGGATTTCCCAGCCCCGACAACACCCTGCACGACATACAATGAACGGTTTGGCAACCTTAAGCCCATAGTATCTGCTAGTGAATCGGTTTCGACATCAAAGCCAAACCCATCCTCAACAGGCTTGTGGGGAAAATTAAGCGCATCATCAGAGTTCATTCAATCTCACCTCAGTAGATTCTGTTGCTTCTCCTTGATAGCCTGACACAAGCACGGATTGCAGTAAAATTGTCAGTTTAACATCATCATTATCCTGATAACCAAAATTGCCAGACAGTACAACTTCAAGCAAATCTGCAGAGGCCCAAGCACCGCCCGGTAAAACAGTAGTCGTCACATCGGCGCTGGCTATTACCACACCGTCCAATTGAATGAATAATGATGATTCATCGAGGACATATTCGCCGCTATTTTGTAGGTAGAATGTTATGGTTTCAGTTGGATTTCCCGGATTGTTGTCATAGGCCACATTAGATAAATCTCCAGCATAATCGAAAGAAGTCTTGGCGTCAGCCTCATCCTCTCTACGTTCTTGCTCCATGGCAGTAGTAATATCGCCGTATTGGCTTATTAAAACCGCTGAAACTGCGCCAGAAATTAATAGCGCAGTGGCCAAAAATATGAATGTTGATGCTCCGCCGTCTGCCATATTAATCCCTCATACAAGTGTTCTCGCACTGTTAAAACCATTACTCGACATCGCGATTGTATCATATGCATTGTTGCCTAAACCGCGCCATTGGATTCCGACAGTGTCACTCGGGTAGATATTGTCCGAGTCTGCAATCGGAGCCAATGTTGCGAGATTACGAGCGTTAGCACCATCTAAGAACAACCAAACCTCATCAACAGGCACAATTACAGAACCCATATTTGTGAGATTAGCATTTACCACTGTGGTTCTTGCAACTACCGAAATCGTCGCATTTGTGCCATTAGGTTGAGGGCTGTCGATTACAATTGTTGGGTCGGACGAGTAGTCTCCATGGTTGGTGATTGACCATGAGACTATTGCTCCGTTTGTATCGACAATAAAGGTTCCAGAAAAGCCTGAACCCCCTCCTCCAGTGGCGCTTAATGTTCCGTTTTCATAGCCTGTTCCAGGGTTGTCTATCTGCAACGACGTTACTGCTCCAAGCGATATATCTGCATTATCGATTGAGAAGGTTGGTATTGGTTCATTGGCCGATTCGATGGTCTCTAATGAAGATTCCAATCGAAGGTCAATTGCATTAACTGCTAGCGCTAAAACAACCAACATCGATGTGCCTACTATTAGACCACCTACACCGACCGACGCACCCATGTCATTCTTCTCCTCTTAATTGCTTGACTTGTCGCCAAGATGTTACCAATGCAGAAAATGTCAACAATTCTCGATGCGGTAAATGATCGTTCAATGCGTCTTCTGCTTCACCTGGGGTTGCCAGTTGAACAATAGCCAACACTGAACTACCTTCATCTTGATTGAGCATACCTGAGTTCATCGCTTTCTGAACGAAATTTACTGCTGCCATACCAGACATGTGATCTAATAATAGCGCTGCAACCGTCGGTGCTCCGACTTGATTCGCTTCAGTTGTTGGGCCAGATGATGGAGC
>DAHU01000055.1 GCA_002495945.1 Euryarchaeota archaeon UBA13 | reverse complement strand
CAGTCTATCAAGAAAGGTATTGTTGAACGAATGATTAGGCACTTGCCTGCTTCGACCGTGAGAAAATTAGGTATTTTTGCTCACGGGGAAGAAAAGGTTAGTGTCCATAGGGATGAACCTGTCTTTGACGGTCAATTCTCTAATCGTTGCTACCAACAGGCTGTCAGGCAAGCATTCCATAACTTTGTCCAAAAAGCCGAACGCTCTGGTCGTTATAATAATGAAGACGATGAACGATTTACCGAACAATGGGGGCGTATCATCATGCACCTCCCTTATGCATATCAAGCAAAACGAATGTTCCCCGATGTCTTTAGACACGATAGAGAAGATACTGAGATGTGGCAAGAAGTGGCAGAACAACTCGGCCCAGCCCCTGAACCTCACAATTCTGATGATCCTGTTATCATTGAAATATGGGAAAAAGCAATGGATGGATATAGACGAGCAATTTCAAAAACTCCGCAGTATATGGATTTCCATGCTAGTCGCATTGAAAAGGGACAGCGAGCTAGTAGTTTGATTGGCAATCAATATACTGGTTCAATCTTCCTAGCCCTAATGTCAACATTTGAATCTGATTTGGAAGAAAATGTCAATCTAGATGACATGTTATTTGGTTTGTGTGGATATGGTTCAGGTGCTAAAGCGAAGGTATTCGAAGGAAAGGTGTCGCCGCGATGGCGAGAAGTTGTATCAAGATGGAATTTGTTTGAAAGGTTGGCTGGCAGAGTCGCAATTGACCACATCACATATGAGAACCTGCACAAGGGTCTGCAGAGTGGAAGTGTAGTCGCCCCTGAAGGCGAGTTTGCCCTGGTGGAAATTGGCGAATCTGGTGTCCAAGAAGGCGCAAGAAGATACAAGTGGATTGAATCTTAGAAATCAACCACGACTTTCCCGCAGTCTCCACTCATTGCCAGTTCTATGCCCTGTGGATACTCTAAGTAAGACATGCGATGAGTCACGAGGGTATCAATATCGATTTTCCCTGCGCTGAGTAGTTCATGCATTTTGTCCCAAGTTGACCACATCTTTCGGCCGTTAATCCCCTTAACATGTAGGTAACGGAATACAATATCATTCATCGGCACCTCGGTTAATCGCTTCCCGTACACCGATAATACGTTAACGTAGCCGCCCATTCGAGTTGAGTAAATAGTATTGGAAAGGGCATTTGGTGAGCCAGAAAATTCACAACTATTGTCAACCCCCTGATTATTGGTATGGCTTAGAATTGACTGGACAATATCATCATCTTTACCAAGAACCACATCTGCGCCCAGTTTCTTAGCAAGATTCATTCTTGTCTGATTGTCCCAGTCAATCGCAATAACTAATTTTGCGCCCATTGCTTTAGCCGCATTCACTGCGAATAGCCCAATCGGTCCAAGGCCGTGAATTGCCACCGTAGCGCCGTCAACAGGCCCTCCAGTCAATGTGTGAATTGCATTACCTAACGGGTCTTGAATAGAGGCTAAATCAAGTGTTAAATTATCCGGCAAATGTCTGGCATTAACTGCTGGAATAGTGAAATATGGTGCGAATGCACCGTCTGAGTGTACACCGAAAATTTTCCCTTCCTCACAAATGTGGGCGTTTCCCTCATTACATCTATCGCAATCCCAGCAGGCTAAGTGGCATTCAACAGCGATCTTGTCACCGATTTTATGAGTTGTAACATCGCTGCCGATGGCAACAACTACACCACAAGTTTCGTGCCCGGTAATAGTTCCCATCGGAACATTTTCTGCTGCCCAATCATCCCATTTCCAAATATGGATATCAGTGCCGCAAATCGAGGTTGAGTGGGTTTTGACCAGAACTTCATCGGCCTTGACCTTCGGAACTTTCGACTCTAATAGTTCGAAACCTCCTGTTTGAGGCTTGGTTTTTTTCCAAGCCATCATAGTGTCAGGTATGTCATTCATCCTCGTCAATCTACTGTTAATATCGGCACCTATTGATAATTCGCTATGAAAGTGCCAAAATAAATTCTTCAAGCAGTGATTTTTCGGATATGTTGATTAAGGGGTCATCGGTGGTAAAAATCCCGTTGGTGCAGTATGAAGTACGTAATTGTCAGCGGGGGAGTCCTTTCTGGACTTGGAAAAGGCGTTACTGCAAGCAGTATCGGAGTACTGTTGAAAAGTGCTGGACTTAGAACGACCTCAATAAAAATAGATCCATACTTGAATAGTGATGCTGGAACCATGTCGCCGTTCGAACATGGTGAAGTCTTCGTCCTTGATGATGGAGGTGAAGTTGACCTAGATTTGGGTAATTATGAAAGATTCCTCGATTTAAATCTCGGTAAGGACAACAACTTAACAACCGGGAAAATATATTCAAAAGTCATCGAGGCTGAAAGAAGGGGCGACTATCTGGGTAAAACTGTTCAAGTAATACCACACATAACTGATGAAATTCAGAATTGGATAGAAAGAGTTGCTCACATACCTGCTGATGGGCAAGAGGGGGCGCCCGATGCTTGTATTATCGAATTAGGTGGCACGGTTGGGGACATCGAATCATCACCTTATGTCGAAGCTTTGCGGCAATTCCAGTTTAGGGCCGGCCGAGAAAATGTAACCTTTGT
>DAHU01000034.1:9820-9973 GCA_002495945.1 Euryarchaeota archaeon UBA13 | reverse complement strand
ACTGATAATAGTGATTCTAACCTTACTATTCCTGCGTAGAGGCGGTTCTGATGGCATGGATGGAGACTACAAGGATTTCAACCTAGCAGGAGCATTCCAACAACAAGATCCTGTTGAGCAATATGTCCAGCAATTAATCGCTCAAGGATACCC
>DAHU01000034.1:0-9479 GCA_002495945.1 Euryarchaeota archaeon UBA13 | reverse complement strand
GCGCGAGCTTATGCACAGCAGTATGCTGCCCAAGCAGGCTTAGGCGGTGGTGCGATGGGAGGTGCCCAAGCGGCAGCACCAGCAGCAACTAACCCAGCCATGGAAGCCGCGTATCAGCAATATTACCAGCAATTTATCGCTCAGGGATACGATGCACAAACTGCCGCAGCATATGCTCAACAGTACGCAGCACAATATGTTCAACAGCAAGGATAATCTGTCGCAGGAATTGATTGACTGAATAGTCAATGAGTTCAAAAGTGACAGGTTGTAGGCCTGCCCATGGACAAGACAGACAAGTACACAGTTGCAGATATTTCCTTGGCAGAATCTGGGGCACTAAGAGTCGACTGGGCAAGAGCCAGAATGCCGGTTTTAGCAGCTCTCAAGGAAGATGCACTAAAGACAAAACCACTCGCAGGAATGAAGGTAGCGGGATGCTTGCACGTGACCAAAGAAACAGCAGTATTGATTGAAACCATCGCTGCTGCAGGAGCAGAAATCTCCTGGTCAGGTTGTAATCCACTCTCAACTCAAGACGATGTTGCGGCTTGGCTCGCTGCGGAGGGATATTCAATACACGCTTGGCACGGGCAAAGTGTTGAGGATTTTTATTGGTGCATTGATAGAACCTTAGAATTTAGACCTACTCTAACCTTAGACGATGGTGCTGACTTAATCGTAAGAGTCCATGGTGACAAAATTGAGTACGCCGATGGAGTTATCGGAGGTACTGAGGAGACAACGACTGGTGTACATCGTCTGAGAGCGATGGGCAAGGCTGGAGATTTGAAATACCCAGTAATCGCTGTTAACGATGCTATTACCAAATGGGATTTTGACAATGTTTACGGCACCGGTCAGTCAACAATTGATGGGATATTAAGAGCCACTTCTGTATTAATTTCAGGTAAAACCTTCGTAGTTGCTGGGTATGGTCACTGCGGCAAAGGAGTTGCAATGCGAGCCCAAGGAATGGGTGCCAATGTCATTATCACAGAAATTGACCCACTGCCAGCACTACGTGCCGTTATGGACGGATTTAGAGTAATGAAGATGGATGACGCAGCAAAACTCGGAGACATATTCTGTACTGCAACGGGAATGAAAGACGTCATTGTTGATCGTCATTTCGCTTCTATGAAGGACGGAGCAATCATTTCTAACACTGGACACTATGATTGTGAAATCAATATTGAAGACTTGAAGGCACAGGCTTCCAGCACTAGAACCATTAGAGACAACAATGTTGAGTATACAATGAATGACGGTAGGAAAATATTCTTGTTAGCGGATGGCCGATTAGTCAACCTTGCGGCTGCAGAAGGACATCCATCAGAAGTAATGGACATGTCATTTGCTAACCAATACTTAGCACTGTGCCGTCTAGCAAAAGAAGGTAAAGATATGCAGCCCATTGTCTATGACATCACAACAGAACAAGACCAGGGACTGGCTGTGACAAAATTGGAAACACTTGGATTTACTATCGATAGCCTAACTGATGAGCAGATTGCCTATCTTGACGACTACAATGCTGGAACGTGATTATTCCTCTTCGTAAGGCTCAGCGTTCTCCGCTTCCCAAAATGGCGTTTCGCCATCTTCGACGAATCCGATGTCTGCCAAATGTGAATCAAAATCCGGAAATTCCATCTTCCAGTTTTTCGGCAACTTATTCTTTTCATCAATAATCAGCAGCATCCTTTCCTGCCAAGCCACTGGCTTTCTTTGTAGAATATACATGTACAGAACGGAAGTCCGAATGTCCTCCGATATCACGTTGTAACTAGATGATGCTTCAAAGTTCATTGCTCTTAGAAGATTGAAAGCTGGTCTATTGATTGTTCTAAACATATTTTTAGTGAATCTCATTCCTGCAATAACTGCAATAAAAATCACCACACTTGTAAGACAGAATGCTCCTAAACCTTCACCAGCAAGGAAATTTGAAAGAATGATAACTCCAAACAATATTGGTACAGTGACCAGCATGAAAATAGTGGTTTCAGATACTGGCGCTTTGCGCATTTTCGATTCTATTGCTGACCAACCTGGATGGCGTTTTTCCCACGGTTTGAAGTATTCATTTGAGTTCTGTTGAATTGCGTTGTTGAATAATCCGAGTAGTTGATGGACACGGCCGTATTGACTGGTTGCAACATCCATATTTTCATTTAGAATTGTCTGGATACGCTCTTTACCTTCTTTATACATTCCAAGGTCAGCAAGTATTGTCGCTTGTTCAATCAGTGGTGTGACTTCATCTGGCGCGTGGTGTCTTACTTGTTGCCACCAATCCAATGCATCAAACATAAGCCCTAGTTCATCAGCAAGTAATCTTCCACCCCTTACCCACATGTCTATTCTTGTTGGTTCTAATTTGACAATCGTTTTGACGGCCGTTAGTGACTTGGCAGCGCTGGTTAGGTCGGCCGCCTTGCCATCTGCAGACAGGTGTGCATCAGAGATAATTTGCCACGCATCGACATGTTCAGGGTCTAATTTTACCGCTTTGTAGGCTTCAGTCAATGCGGTTTCTCGATCGCCAGAGTCCAGTGCTTCCACAGCATCAAGGTAGTGATTTTCAGCACTCATGTACTGTTGCTTGTGCATGGATTACTTAATTGTCACGATTTCTTTTTCTTGAACGGGCATTCAATGGTTTTGGAGCTTTGTTGTGAGCATGGTTTGCTGACTTTCCTTTTGCCTTACGGAATTTTCGTGGTTGTCCATCATTATGTCTTGATTGAGAATGTCGGGATTGATTTTGTCTCGGCCGACTATCTCGCTGTCGGCCTTGATTGTCTCTTGAATGTCCGTCTTTCGGTTCTCCGCATCTATTGCATTCTTTTCTGAACGAGAAGTTAACATTGTTACACTTTTTGCAAGTCCAGTCATTATCGGCAAAGATTTTGTTTTCTCTTCCACGAGGTCTCGAATCTCTTCGATTGGAATCTCTTCCACGAGGCCTTGAATCCCTTGAATCTCTGCGGTTGAAATCCCTATCACGAGGCCTCGAATCTCTTGAATCTCTGCGGTTGAAATCTCTACCGCGAGAATTGTCCCGGCGCGAATCACGCCGATTTGAGTCTCTATCAGTAAAATTTCTTCTAGATGAATCACGGCGATTGTATCCATCATTATCCCGTCGGTTTTCACGCCAGTTAGAGCGGTTTTGCTCTCTGTTATTTGTTCTCTCGTACCTGTCTCTGTGATTTGAGCGCCCATCGCGATTTCGTTCTTGCCTCGAATTACCATTACGGTGACTATTTTCACCCCGTGGAGCCTTTGGCCTAATTTGCACTTCACTACCGAGAAACGTGTCAGGGTTCATTTTGCGATCTAAGTGGGCGATGTGTGCAAGAGGATTGTCGGTGTTGCCTAGAACAGCGTCAATCTTGCCAATGTAAGTGCCGTCATCAGTAGTTACGATAATTGAGCCTAGAGCTGGAGAAGACCCGGTAAATGTCGCCAGAAGGCCACCTTCATGGCTCTTGGACTCAACGATTCCTTTGAACATCTGTGTAACATCCATCTGTTTATTGATCTTCTTTTCTGCGAAGCATGGCAGCACCAAGTAGCGTTACGCAGATTGTGGCTAACATTGAGACGCCTGGTAGAGCACTACCTTCATCTTCCTCACTTCCAGAATTGGAATTTGAACCACTATTGGAGTCACTTTGTGCATTAGGGTCCTCAACGTTAACTTCGAGTGTGCTTTCTACACCGGATTCGTCAGTTGCTGTTACCACTACATCGTAGGTGGTAATTTCTTGGAGCACGCATGTTGCAATTGATACATCGATTTCCCAGTTAATACCAACATTAGTGAAATCTGTCGCAGTCGAACCGCATAGTTGTAACGTCATCGCTACACTTTCACCATCAGGGTCTGAAACAGTTCCTTTGAGGGTAAATTGTAAACCAGTGGCATCCCATGTTGCATTCTTACCATCGAAACTAACCCTCAGCGTGACAGTCGGCGGTTGGCTCTGCTTTTCTAAGCCATAATCGAGCATGAAGTCAAAATTCATCATGTTATTCGCAGTTGCAGTACCCATGATCATGACTTGGCCTGGTTTTATGCCGTCCATTGGTAGGGCGATAGTAAGAGGTTGGTTACTGGCCATTGATGATCTCAAAGAGCCCATTGCGCCGTCCTGGTGAGCGTGTGCACTAACAGTCATTTCAGCAACCAAACCAGTAGGAGTGATTGTAAAGTCAATGTTTTCGCCATCGTTAATCGCTGCTGTAGCGGTAAATGGTTGCCCGAAGGTGAAGTCTAATGTCTCTACAGCAGTAGCTCCGAATGGGTCGCTAACGCTACATGTCGCCACTGATGAAGTTGCACCGGAAGGGGAACTGACGAGTAGATTGCCAGACTCGTCTTGTCTTGAACTCCAGCCAGCCTCGGTAAACTCACAGGCTAAGTTCCATCCATTAGAATCCGAGGCCCAATCTGATAGTTCATCAGCCTGTACAGCCAAATATTCAGTTCCACTCATCAGCGGGATTATAGAGTTGTTATTCGGTTTCATATTGGACCAAACAGGAATATCATTTGATTCCGGTTCGGCAGTTGTGAAATCAATGAACAGATTTCTTCCAGTTGGCCAATTTGACTTGTCGTAGTTGACATGTTGGTAGATTCTTAATTTACCGTCGGGCAGAAATTCCTCCTGAGGACCGGTATAATCCTGTCCGTCAACAAGTTCTACGCCATTGTCCTCCATCGCATAATTAGCAATTCTCAAGCCCTGTAACGCAGGGAACGTCATTATTAAGTCAGCATTGGTCATATTGGTAACATTGAGCGCTAACGTGAAGTTTGATACGCCTTGGTTAGGGAGTTGATTGAATCTCATGTTATTTGGCTCGCCGGACTTGACGAACAGACTAATTTGTAAGTCGTCTGTAGCAGAGACAGGAATTTCTCGACAGTCAGCCGATGCGCCAAAATTAGTGCACGACCTTTCCTCAGGGTGGTTTGGAGCGACTAAATCTACCTCATCGAGCGCAATGCCTTCCTCTACGAACTCCATGTCATTCCATGCAACACCACTGTTCGTGCGATGTGGGACGCCCTCTCTTAGCCCTAGTCTTGTATCCATATCCTCTATGCACATCGGGCCAATTTCTCTTACGGCTTCACGCTCATCAGTACTTATCCAGTCATTATCTCCGCCGGGAGCACCTTCGAACAATCCGTCCAAATTATCTCTCACAGTGGCTGAATTACTTCCGTTGACATAAGCAGTAGCATCCATTTCAGCAGTTGCCCAATCACTTCCTATATCGATATTAAACAATGCAAAATTGTAGTCGAATAAATCCTCGAAGGTATATCCTGAACAATCAACATCCGATAGCCCACTGCTTCCTTGTCGGCCTTCAGTTTCCATTGGTTCGTTAAGGTTCATTTTTTGTGATGTTACACTTGTGCTAATGCTCATCGAAATCATCATGATAAGCATAATAATCGCTGTTGCTGAGACATAGTGACGTCTTGCTGCCATGCTTGCTGGTAAGTTATGCTTGTCTAATACTCTTTGGATGACAGCATCAACAATATTGCGTTATGGTTGTATCTTCGTCATTCGGGACTTGAACCATAACCACGGTAGTATTGTCCACAGCGTAGCTACAATCCAAGTTATTGCCGCCGGAACCCCTCGTTCTATATTTGCGAGGTTGGTCTCTAGCAAATGATGGAACACTCCGTTAGGGGATAGGAGATCGAGATAGCCTTCTATTCTAATCATATCAGGGTTGTTGACTTCGCCAACATTTACCCCCGACGCAAATGCCACCATTGAGGTCACTAAGGCCCACAAAAATGTGAACAAGAACCACATTCCGACACCAAAAGCAATTGAAGTTCCTTGGTCTTTTGAGTAAGTTGAAGCGATTAGACTGAAGATGACATACCAGAATAAGATTAAGCCAACTGAAGCGAAAGATGTTACAGTTTCTGCAAAGCCAACCCCATCTTCTAAACGGTACATGGCAATTATAATTGAGACAAGCCACAATATCCAGACAGGTATCAATATTGACAACCAATGGCCGAGGGCTATTCCTATCGACTGTTCATTTCGCGGCATTGGTTGGGATAATTTTACCTCTAATACCCCACTAAACCGGTCACGACTGACTCCATCAAACGACAGCAAAACTGCGCACATAGTGCCGCCAAAAACTACCCCAAGGCTCGTATAGAACATCACTTCCATCACATTTTCAGGTGTGATTCCTCCAGGCAGCATAACGTCAGGGTCTGAGAACCCCCAAGCCATCCCGGGAATAAAAAGAACAAGTATTGGAATCATTATCAAGATCCGGTTTGAGGTCAGTTTTTCAGTGACTATCTGTTTGGTCACGGCTAGAATCTGACGGTTTAGCATGTCATTCCTCCTCCGTTGCCAATCTCAATGGCATCATGGTAGAAGATTGTATTTCCATACCTATCTCTTCAATTTCTAATCCTGTTGCGTGGCACAACAATTCAACAATGTCCGGTGGTTTACGTTTCCATTCAGTTATTTGACAACCAGCATTGACTATTTCCATCATTGCATCATCAGCCGGATTCTGTATCGTGCATTGCCAGTAGTTCTCATGCACTATTTTGTCAATGATAACACTGGATGATAGTATTTTTTTCAGATCAGGGTATTGTCCTGTTCCGCTTACTTCGATACGGTTGTTCAGCCCCAAATTGGCTTCAATTTCATCAATTGTACCATCGGCGACTAATTGACCCCGATGGATTAACAGTAATCGGTCGACAAGATCTACTAAGCCGCTAACTTGATGTGAGGAGACAATCACTGTTACACCTTTTTTTGCTAGTTGCTTTATCATTTTTTCAACGGACTTAGCCGCAACTGGGTCGAGGCCATTGAATGGTTCATCAAGTAACAATATCTTTGGTGAGCCCATCAATGCAACCGCTAAACTTAGCCGTTGTCGCATCCCTTGACTTAATTCATCAAGCGGAGAATCTGATTTTGCTTTCAAACCCACCAAACTTAGTAACTTGTCACTGGATATTGATTGAGGTCGCATCGCGGCGAATTTTTCGAGAGTTTGCATCACAGTGACTCTCCCAGCCCACCTTACTTGCTCTGGCATATGCCCAACGTTGGCCCTGAGTTGATTATCTATCGAATTGTCCAGCGTGCTGAGGTCAACGCCGTTGAGTTTAACCATGCCAGCATCGATTGGAATAATCCCGGCTAAAACTCGTAATAATGTGGTTTTGCCGGCTCCGTTTGGACCTACTAAACCCAGAATTTGTCCTTTTTTGAGCGATAGATTCATCGAAAAAATCCCTGCGCCTTTTGTTTTGAACCATGGATTGGTTAGTTTCGGTTTAGGGATTTTATGGCGAAACGTGACATCGAACAACTCGATAACACTGTCTGCCATGGTGCGGGCTAATGGTTCAACTATGACAAATTAACTTGAGAATCAATAATTTTGGCAAACATTATTTTGTAACCTAATTAATCCTGTTAATGATAAACATGCTGGCATCGGTTATCATTACTTTAGCAATGATAGCGGTACCTTTCGTTATAACCTATATTTTTAATCACTATTCAGATGAACACGACCAAAAACCTGTAGATGCTTTCGGAGATAAAGGGCTGCTGATGTTAGTCAGTTGTTGTATTCTACTTTGGTTTGTTCCGTGGGGAGTGATTTTACTTCTGCCAATTGCTCTATTGGTTTCGGCTGTAAGCCCAGCTGGCCGGCAGTCATGGCAAAAATTTAGCAAGATTCGTAGTACTTCAATCGCTTGCATGATGATAGTTTTGCTCATTGGTGGGTTTTTACCAGTATCTGACCCTATTTCTCCTGATGCTTGGGGCGAGCCAATGTTTACCGAAAATCCGAATGCACCAAACTACCCATCCGGGCAGCAATACACCTGGTTGATGCGACCAAGTGAAGGCGGGCTAAATGTTGAAATCGTACAGTCGTTGAAATTGAGGACTCCGCATCAGTTTGCCAAATTTGGTGCAAGTAGCTCCACTCTAACCATCGCCGATGTGTTTGATATGCAAGAGTCACGTTTGGCGCAAGCAATACAACTTTTAGATCAACAAATTGTATTTGATATCGACGAGGATGCGATGAAGTTAGTACCAATCCAAGTAAAAAATACCCATAACTACAATCCAACTGGCGAGCAACACGAACTCAATATTAGGTTATATGAACTGAGAAGTCTCACTCTTAGTTCTGATATTGATGGAGTAAAGGTTGGTGAGGTATTTTGTGCAGCAAAATCCTCTTGGGGAGGAGAACTGGATATTCTTGTTGTGGTAAGGCCAGTCGGACATACTGGTTTGGTGGACGACAGATACGCCGAAGGGCTCACAGTACAGTGGATTTTGGCTGACTAGAAGGCCAAATTGAAATTTTAGGATAACCTAAACCTTTAGTAGGGCCCTTTTTTAGGGGCGCCGAAAAGAGGTATTTTATATGAACCAAACCAAATTGAAAGGAATGATATTGATTGTACTTATGGCAGCCGCAGGATTAGCAGGGTGTATAGGTGATGATGATGAAGAAAAGACAGACAGTGGCAGCACCATGGATGCATCCGATGGTGGCTACACCTACGCATCAAACGTAGATAACCATCGAAGTTTGATGAAGGACTTGTGCGACATTAAGACCGCTGCAAGCTCCTACGACTGGGCTACAGCAAAAGACATCTACCAAAACGGTAAGAATGCAGAAAAGAGTGACGGCTCGTTCAGAACTCTTGCTGGCTTTGCAGCAGCAGAAGGTAAAAACCACAACTACGACACCTTCTACGGCGAAGCTGGATCCATCAACACACACATCATGGCTGCACTTGACGGCACCGGTGACTTTGCCGGAACTTCCGATACCGTCAGGTACCAAGGAGTTGCAAAACTTACTGCAAACATGGGAATGATTGCATACACAATTCACGAACTAAACACAGCAGTTGGCAAAGCTGACGCTGGAAATGTTGACGACGACACAGGCGCTCCACACAACTGGGACGAAGGATGGGCTTTCTTCCACGGACCAGATGAAGATCTAGGCTGTGCTCCAGCAAACACCTTCAAGAAGCGCTCCGCTGACTTTGGTACCGAAACCAACGGCGTGTCCAACACTTTGAACGCTGTCGAGACAGCAATGGTTGACGGACTCGCTGCTCTACAAGCAGAAGACCAACCAGGTTACACCGCTGCTACAAACACAGTTGTCAAGAACGTAATTATTACTTACACACAAGCTACAATGAAGTACACATACAAGATGGATGATGCAGACAACGGTCCAAAGTACCAAGCTGAAGGCTACGCGTTCTGGAAGGTCATTGAAGCCTACGTCGCAGACCACACTGATGGATGCTACAACATGGCTGTCCACAAGGTGTTCTACACTGGTGACATCGATGCATCTACTTGTGACGCCTTTACGTGGAC
>DAHU01000005.1 GCA_002495945.1 Euryarchaeota archaeon UBA13 | reverse complement strand
GGTGCTGATGCTGGAACAATAAAACTCCAGCCTCTCTCATCACCTGTGGATACGGTTTCTCGGTCAACATAAGATGATTGCACTGCAGCAGTCATGTTTAGTCGACCCCAACCTTCGTGATTGTTGGGTACTGATTCACCAGCACCATTGGTGACATCATTGTACTGTCCCATCATATCATCAGCAGACGCGGTAAACATCGCCTTGACGAGTGAACTCGACGGATTAGTGTAGCCAATGTTTTCAATCAAGTGTTCGAGTAATAATGCCGTTCCACCTGCTGTGATTGGCGTTGACATACTAGTGCCTCCCATGTAGCAGTACGATGAATTGTAAGATGCCCATCCGCAGTTGCCTGCAGACCTCGACTTTGTCGAAAGAATAAATGTACCAGGGGCGACAAAGTCTGGCTTCAAACGTCCATCGTTTACCGGTCCTCGAGAGGAAAATGCTGCTAATCCAGATGAGTTGTCAGCCATATGGTCATCATTGATTGGATTGACTGGATAATCGGAGGGCCACCAATTACCCCAAAGTGCAGTACTACTAACCGCCGGCCGGTAGTTTTCACTGGCTCCGATAGTCATGACATTTTTCGCACTCCCTGGAGCTCCGATGTTATCAAGGTCGATTTCACCGTCGGAATCGGAATCCAATCCATTATTACCTGCTGAAAATAATATCACTAAGTCATCATGATTGCGCGCCGCGATATCTGCTTGCATGCTTGAAGTTGAATAATATCCATTCAATGGAGCACCCCATGAATTAGTGTGCACCCTACTACCATTTTCGCGTGCCGAATTAAACAGGTCTTCGAGGTTGTCTGGTATGCCACTCAAACTACCGCTCTGTTCGATAGCATGAACGATTAGCGAGGCTTCAGGGGCTATTCCAACTATTGCTCCATTACTATCTGTTCCATCACCAAGCACGGAACCAGCAACGTGAGTACCGTGGCCGTTGTCATCGATTGCCCCATCATCACAAGGTCCTGGATTGGTTGGTGACGTCCATGCGCAAGAAGAGGGCGGTGTCGGCCACGAGACAATATCGGTGATATGATCAGCGAAATCAGGGTGCATTGTGGCATCATTGACGCCGCTGTCCAAACCACTGTCCGAGACAGTTACTATGATGCCGCTACCGTCTAAACCGTTCCAACTGCCGTCTATGGCTGACATCTGCAGAGGGTCTCGCACATCATCTGAATGAATGATAGTCGCTCCAACCGTATTGTGTAATACAAAATGAGGTTTGATTTCTACCCACTCGATGAAATCTTGTTCAGCCAACCATGATAATCCATTTGTATCAATTTGAAAATTGGCAAATCTGTTGCTGTTTGAAACTAATTCTACGCCTTTGGGTGTCGCAAGATCGCTTGGCAGTTCATCACTGGTCAAAAGGGCGGTAACAGTGGCTTGTCCGAATTCAACATTTGGGTTAGGAGATGACATAGTTTCCCCGAGTAAGCCCCTTGCAAGGTCGCTTGCTATCTTGTCGGAGGGATCCATTTTTGTAATCCCTGTTACCATTAATTGTTCCAGTTCTTCGGTGGTGTGTCCAGCAAGGTAGCAATGAAAACCACCCGGGCTGACATATGTGAAACAGTCAATTCCTATGCTACCGAGTTCATACCACCACTCGGTTGGTATAGGGAAATCATGGGTTAGAAAGTACCAACCATTCAATGAATTACTTTGGCCAGTGTACTCTTGCCAATCTTCGGGAGGAATAGTTGCTGCATCTCTATACAACAGGTGAATTGTTTCTCTTGAATCATCTTCGACTTGCCAACCATACTCAGGACTCTGCTTAGGGGTGATTCCCAATGCAGCAAGGAGTTCTAAATCTGCATTGGTATCAAACACCAACTCATGTGTTTCATCGCCGTTTGCGTTTACCAAAGGGGCGGTAATTTGTAACAGAAATAGCACGCAAAGAACAACTGCTGACTGTCGGGACAGGTCCGCCATAGCGCAATACTATAACCGGACCCTCATGAATGATTTGATTGATTTTTGTTTCGGAATCACTACGAGACTTCAAAAACTCACCCGCAAGCCGTGAGGCATGACAAGTCTGGGGGTGTCACTGTGTCGGAAGATTTGATGTCGCCCTCCGCCGATAGTGAGAAGGCGCAGATTGTTGGAAGACAAATATGGCGTGTTGTGCCATATGCAAAAAAATACCCCGGCAGGGTCTTTTCAGGAATATTCTCTAACGCATTAGCCCGAATGTTCGATTTAATGCCCTTCGTTGCAATCGGCTATTCCATTGATTACTTTACTAACAAAACCATGAGTGGGCCGAAATTCTTGCAGGATTTTGTTATTGCCTTGCCGGGTAATATTGAGGTCGGATACGGGTTTTTGATATTTCTAGGGTTCTTTTTCTTAGCACTCTTCCAAGGTCTATCGGAGTATTCATGGCAAACTTTGGGATACAAGATTCAGCACGATTTGAGAATGGATGCAACAAAATCGCTCATAGCTATGGAAGCCTCTTACTACGACATGCGACAGACAGGGCAGATAATGTCGGTTTTGTCCAGTGACGTCAACCAACTGGAAGATGTGGTTGCAGACTCATCAACTTCCATCATCAGGATTATTGTAACCTTCTTGACGGCATTTGTAATTCTTGTTTTGATGTCGTGGAAATTGGCTGCAGTATTATTCGGACCGCTAATCTTGATTGTCCCGTTAGTATATTGGTTTTCAACAAGAGTGCAGCGTAAATACCGTAAACAACGAGAATCAACAGGCGACATAACCGCAGTGTTAGAAAATCTAATTTCCGGGATTTCTGTAGTTCAGGCGTATAATGCACAAGACTGGGAATCAAATCGAGTAGACCGAGAGTCAGCCGCTTACCGTGACCAGGCTATTGGCGCCAGTCAAGATCGAAACCGCTTTGTTCCAATGATTTACGCTATCGCAGGTATTGCATTTGGGTTGCTGGTATCTGTCGGTGGTTCTTTGGCAGGCAGCGGCGATATAACCACTGGCCAGTTAGTCACTTTCTTGTTAATTAGTACGAGAATGACCATGCCGCTGTTCATTTTTGGGATTCTAATCAACCAGTTACAAAGAGGGGAAGCCGCAGCCCGCAGAGTATTTGCTGTGGTGGACTTAGAGCCTGAGATATTCGATAAGGAGGATGCGAAAGAATTGACTGAAGAGATAACCTCAGTAGAATTTAGAGATGTTCATTTCACCTATCCCAACACCACCATTCCCGTGCTTAGTGGTATATCGTTCAAGGCTGAAGGAGGAGATTTTCTGGGAATTATGGGTCATACTGGTGCCGGTAAGACCACGATTTTGAAATTATTAATGCGATATTACACGCCAGACAGTGGATATGTGTTAATCAACGGAACCTCAATTGATGATTACACGCTGGATTCAGTCAGAGATAAGATCGGTTTTGTTAGCCAAGAACCGTTTCTGTTCTATGGTAGCATCAAGGACAATGTAATTTACAATCAAACTGCATCTGATGATGAGTTGCAAACTGCGCTTGAACTTGCAGGAGCTTGGGAGTTTATCCAAGAATTAGAGGATGGCCTTGATACCATGGTCGGTGACCGAGGAGCGAAATTATCCGGCGGACAGAGAGCTAGAGTGTCGCTCTCGCGTGCCCTACTAAAACAACCATCACTGCTGATATTAGATGAAGCATCAAGTGCTTTAGATGCAGAAACAGAGCGAAGAATCCAAGAGAACCTTATCGCCACTGGTAAAGATAGAGCGACTATTGCTGTAGCGCATCGGTTGAGCACTATCAGGAACGCCGATGAAATTTTGTCCATGGTTGACGGAGCAGTAGTTGAGCGTGGTAAACATGACGAGTTGGTTTCAGCAGGTGGCGTGTATGCCAGTCAATGGACAATTCAAACCGGTGATATGGCAGGTTTGTGATTAAACCCGTTCGACAATTGGTCTCAATACTGCAGTCTTTCTTGGCTTTGCTGAATTATTAAGGAATTTCTTGTTGCCCAGGATAATTAAACTTGACAATAATACAAACAACGGAATTCCGACAATTAGTGACCAAACTGCAAGGCTTAGATTACCGATAAATATCTCTTCCAACATTTCAGCAATCACGATGATTGATACGAATATTAGCACCCTGATAATACCGAGGAAAGTGCGGATTATCATCCAGATCTGTTCGGTATCATTTGCTTCATCTGGCTTGTCGAGAGCAGACAATCTTTCCATAAAAGAAAGTCCACTCATGTATGGGCGGCTACTTTCATCTAACTAAGCAGTTACGGCTAATCAATGGGTGATTTGGCTGTTTTTTTAGTGATTCAAACCGTACGGGTCCGGTCATCTATTTGTTGGCCTACGCCTGCTTTGCCACCAGTTTTACTGATTTCTCGCCACGCTTTTATGACGCCTTGGCCATATGCCCATTGGGCAAGAAATACAAAAAGTGGAGCCAAGAAAACTGTGCCCAGACTTCGATGAGGAGAGGTGCCAATCGCCGCACCAAGCCAGCATAATGCGATGTAAAACAACATCAATCCACCGATGCCGTGGAACGCGATTCTTGGCACTGTCCATTCGCCCGACAGGGTGAGCCAATACTCGTCAGCAGCACCACCAGAGAACATTCCATAGATGACGGCTATAATTGAGAATACCACTAGTGGTGGGAAAAACCCGATTGCGGTGTGAGACCATCTGGATATTTCTGGCCAGCGTTTGTTGGCGACCATTCTGGTATATCCGTAATTACGCATTTGTTTCATGAACGGTTTGAACGGAACGCGCCGTCGGTGAGGCATAACATTTGATGGATCGATAAACAACTTGTGACCTTTACGCTGAATCTTTGCATCCAATACTACGTCCTCCGCACCAATGCATCCTTCTTCAAAGAAATTCACTTCGCGTAGGTTGGCCATTCTGTGAGCACAGTTTACCCCCGGGTTGTGACTTATCGGTACCAATTCACCTTTTGGTTGAGCACCGTAGCGTGTTCCAGCGGTCATGAATTTAGTGCAAAATGCTACATCAGCACATTTAGCGCCGAATGAGTCCTCGTCTGGTGCGAAGTTAGGCCCGCCCACGGCTCCAACTTCTGGATTTTTGAACCAGCGAATCAGTTTTTCGACCCAATCAAGTGGTGGTATTGTGTCATCGTCAGTGAATAGTACCAAATCGTGTTCCATTTGCTTTAGAGCAAAATTACACGCATCAGCACGGTTGTTAGAAGAGTCATCAAGCCAAGTAGCACCATACTTTTCACATATTTCTTTGGTATTATCCTTTGACTTCGAGTCCGAAATAACTACTTCAAAGTGAGGATATGTTTGCTTCGATAAGCGTTCTAAGACTATGTCGAGCTCGTCTGCATTGTTGATAGTTGGAATCAGTACTGCTGCCTTGTACGGCTCGCCATTCTCCTTCAATAGTGGCTCAACAATCTCGCCCATGGCAAATCCACATTAGCCACCGTTATCAATGCAAGGGGCTGTTTGATTTTCAATATGTTTACAGATTCACATTTGCATAATTTCACAAAAATGTTAGGTGTAGCCACATCTTAGTATGGTAAGTTCATAAGCCGTCGAAAGTGCAATGGAGATTGGAGAGGGGTGCTATCTCATGTTGAACGTCACAGCCCGATTAGAACTGATGAGCAAGATTTTGGATACGTTGAAAGCCGTTGTTGAGGATGCTAAGTTTGAATTTAAAGAAAACAGTCTTCACATACGAGTTGTAGACCCATCACATGTTGCAATGATTCAGATGGACATCGACTCGGCGGCTTTTGACACCTGGGAATTAGATGAGACCGAAATTGCCTTTGAAATTGACATGGTAAGAGATTTGGTTGGTTTAGGTTCCGAAGATGAGATGTTGAATCTTAGAGCTGATGAAGGGTCAGGTATGCTACAAGCATCACTTGGCAATGTTGAGGGAGAGTTTAGGACCATCGATCCATCAACAATTACAGCAAGAGCATTACCGCCATTGGACCCCAAGTGTAAGGTTCATTTGAGCGGTCCTGACTTTATTAGAATCTTGAGTGCTGCAGCCCTTGGCGGAGATTTGGTTACCTTTGGTATCGGTGAGGACCATTTCAAGGTCAGTGCGAACAACACTAACAACAACATACAAGTTGATTTCCACAAGGACAATCTTCAGTTGTTTGAGTTTGACAAGGCTTCTCATAGCCAATACTCGCTCAGTTATCTACAGCCGCTGAAAAAGGTAGTTGGCAGGGTTGAGACCCTCGAAATCGGGTTTGGTGAAAACTATCCTTTGGCGCTAAATTTCACATTCTATGACGGAGCTGTTGAAGTGCAATATTTCTTAGCACCACGTATAGAAGGCGACTTCTAATCAGTACTCTCGCCATCCGTGGCCGCAATCCTTGCAGGTAAGCATCCTTGTTTCAGGCTCATCAGATGACCGTGTTTGTTCGAGGTAGGCATAGACTTCAACGGCGTCGCATTTTGGACACATGTAGGTGTCTTTGGTTAGGATTCCCTGGATTTTATCAGAGTCCTTGATTACTTCATACTCCCGTTTTTTCGATTTTGTCTCAGATTTTACATTAAACAGGTCTACATCCTCACCATCGGTTCCTTTGATAACGAGTTTTGCAGGTCCGACATAACCACATTTGTAATTTGGACATGTTATGTTACCACTTGGGTCAGGGAAAGATAAGGTCCCACATTTTGGGCAAAACATAGGCAATCCTGCGACATCAAACCTATTAATGTATGCAAAAAACCCTATTTTAATAGGTAAATTACCGATATCCAGTAAATTTACGATTAACCAATTTCTGCTGGTTTAGTGGCAAGCGTGAAAACCTCGACCCGTTTGCGGTAAATCATGTGGCTATGGTACGATTGGCAAGCAGCGGCAGTAGCCGATGATGAAGGCGTCATTTACGATCATGCTGTCTGGGATGGTTTCTTTGATCAGCGTGCGCTCATCGAAAGGCTACACAGCATCTCTAGCGGTGGTTTGACACCTGAAGCCAAGTTGTTGCAAGAAAGATTTCCAGAGGCTAAAGCGTTGATTCACGGGGATGAACAGTTGCCAAGTGCTGACTGGCCATTACCCTCTGATGAAGCGTTAGAGGCGGCCGATAATGCGGCAACAGAAATGGCGAGGCAAGGAGTAGCCCGAGCTGCCGGCGACCCAGACCGTAGGTTAGAGCATCTATTGCGAGCAAGCGATGAGATGCGTGCAACTTTCTTGACAATGGAGGCGAGACTGGTTGAGTGGGTTGGACTTTTCTTACCCGAGGTAAGATTTGGCAAAGACCGCACAGCATTGCCAAAATTAGTTGGTGACTGCGAATCACTAAGCATGTTAGCAAAGGCACTCGAGGTTTCAATGCCTGAAGAAGGGCCATCAAAATCAGAGTGGAAAACCCTGCGCGAATGGGGTGAATCTACCGCGACATTTAGGGGTAAATTAGACCGCTTAGAAAATGCGATAAGAGAACTATCTGAAGCACATCTACCTTCATTGTCTATCATGCTTGGTCCGCTTCTTGCCGCTCGATTATGCGTTGAAGCTCATGGCAGAATGAGGCTTGCTAGATTGCCGGCAGGAACAGTGCAAGTGCTCGGCGCAGAGAAGGCGTTCTTTAACCACCTAAGGACGGGAGCAGCACCTCCCAAACATGGTCACATTTTCATGCATCCTTGGATTTCAAGATCGCCTCGCTGGGTTCGTGGTAAAATTGCTCGTACTATCGCAGCAAAGGCGAGCATTGCAGCGAAGGTTGACGCATTTGAAGGTGAACCATGGACTCAAATTATGGTTGATGAAATAGACCAGAAAATTGAATCTATCAAGGCGGCAAATCCTAAACCTAAACGTCGGCAGAGGTAGGTGTTTAATTGGCTAAGCATCGAGGCAACCGCTACGACATGCTATCATGGGCAGTTCGCCTCGAAGGACGTGCACTATGGACTGAAAACGCCGATATTGGTGTTGCAGTTTATGGTGAAAACTTGAGGAAATTTGGCGGAACTGAATACCGTCGATGGGACCCCAGTAGGTCAAAGTTAGGTGCTGGAATAATGCGCACCAAGCGAGATAAATCACTACTATTGCCCGAGGAAGGGTCAACTGTGCTGTATCTTGGTGCAGGCCATGGAACATCAATCAGCCATTTACATGATCACTTGTGTGGAGCAAATAATGACTTAGGTGGCAGATTAATTGCGGTGGATTTAGCACCCCGCTGCTTGAGAGATTTGACTCATCTTGCCAAGACCCGCCCCGGATTAGTGCCAGTACTCGGCGATGCGCGCAAACATTCTGCATGGGGTGTTCTATTGCCACGCAAAGTGGATTGGCTATTCCAAGATGTAGCTCAATCAGGACAGGTTGAGATTTTTATTGACGCTTGTCAACGCTTTCTCAACAAAGGTGGAACAGGTTTGTTGTCTCTCAAAGCCGCCAGTGAACGCTGGACGGGGGAAGGAGAAGAGACATTGTTCGCTAAAGTTGCGCAAAAGTTGAACAACAACGGCTTTGATGTGGAAGAAAGTATCAAATTAACTGGTTATGAAGATAACCATGTTCTTTTTGTGACTCGTCGTGTTGAGTAGTTCATGCCCGAGTTACCAGAGGTCGAGACGGTAAAAACCGGCCTTGCAAAAGCATGGATTGGTAAGACAATTGCTCAGGTTATTTTGCGTCGGGAAAATCTCCGCTATCCATTTCCGAAAAGATTCGCCGAACAACTTCAAGGTCAAACGATTACCAACATAAGGCGACGAGCCAAGTATATGTTAATCGACACAAATGATGAACTGGTATTTCTGTCACATTTAGGAATGTCCGGTAAGTATACCATCTTTTCTGCAGAACAAGTAAGCAATTATGACCTAAAGAATTCAGTAAAACAATCAATTTTTGGCGCTAAGACTGGTTTTGATGGTCGCCATGACCATATGGAAATTCGCTTCACAGACGGTTCGATTTCAGTCTATACAGACCCGCGTCGGTTTGGAATCGTCAAGCTATTTCACCGAGCAGAAGAAACTGTTGAACCACTTCTGGAAGTACTCGGGCCCGAACCGTTTGACGATTGGAATTCGCAAATTGCAGCAGACCGTTGCCGAAACAAACGCTCACCGATTAAGACCACACTACTGGACCAAAGATTCGTTGTTGGTGTGGGAAATATTTACGCATGTGAAGCACTTCATAATGCTGGAATTTCACCGACAAAATTGGCATCATCCTTGGTAACCAAGGGCGGTAAACCGACCAAAGCACTCAACAAATTGGTTGATGAGGTGAAAATAGTACTAAACAAAGCCATAGCCGCAGGGGGCTCAACATTGAATGATTTTGCCGATGTTGAGGGTAATCTCGGATACTTTTCTCATCACTTCACCATTTATGGTCGTGAAGACCAGCCATGTTTGAAAGCGGGTTGTGCGGGAACCGTAGAGCGAATAGTACAATCTAATCGTTCCACATTTTGGTGTCCTCGATGTCAAAAATAACTAAGCTAGTGTGTAGACAACAGAAGCCGCAAATAGCCACAATGCTACAGCAGTAATTCGGTAAATGATTTGCCCTTTACTCCGTAACCAATCAACAGCGCCCGTGCCAGTGAGAGCTAACGCTACGAATAGGTACCACACCATGTCAATACTCATGCCGAGTAATCCGATGACTAATTTTGTCGCCATACCCATCCCAGGTTCTAGTACCTGAGCTAGAACTGCCACAAGGAATAAGGCGATTTTTGGGTTAAAGAAGGCAATAGAAAAGCCTTCAATGAATCCTTGACGACGAACCTTGCTATCATCTACCTTAGAATTCTCATCGAGGTTGACGTCATCATTCCACATCAGGTATCCGTACCAAACAAGTAATCCCACACCAATTAATTGGAGAAATAGAAAGGCTTCAGGCGCATTTTCAAGTAGAACAATTAGCCCAAATACCGCACTACAGGCATAAATTCCGAAACCAATGCCGTGGCCGACAGCACATGCTACGCCTTGTGAACGACCACCGACTATGGTATTCCTAATGACGACCATCACACTTGGACCGGGAGATATTGCCCCCAGAAAAAAGAAGGTTCCTGCGGCTAGAATCGCTTCCCATGCCAAGCCCTCCATAGTTGACGGGCGGAGTCTGCAACATCAATACTTCCGGTTAGAATGCGTACAGCATGAAAGATCCACGACCTTCTTGCAGTCGTAGTGCCGTCTCTAATGAGGCACGCATAATGTCATTACGAATTTCGATTTGACTTCTGACTCGTTCTAGCGCTCTCTCAAAGGTTACCTTAGGAGGCGCCTTGCTGGCGTTTATGTTTGGTTGGCTCTCCATGGTAAGTCCAACAACTTCGAAGGTAATAAAAGTATGGTTTTAGGAAGTTTACAAGAATTTTATGCCGTTTTCCGGTCATTTAAATAAAAAAACACCCTTGAAACCATATTTTAGTTTAGGCAACATTAGACTTAATTTCTTTCTCTCTATCCTTTAATTTGGTCAAATCTCTTTGTTTGCTGCGATAAAAACTGAACGAATGAGCTCCTGGTAAATGTGGACGTTCTCGGTTCTTTTCAGTACCCACTCCAAGCCTAATAGTGCGCCCATTGTGTTGCCATTCTTCAGTGGTGTCAGTTTCCATAACTCTGCAATTACGGGCACGTTTGGTTATTTTGCGCCAAGTAAATGGTTTGCGTCGTTGTGCTATAGTGTGACCTTTAGGGTGTGGAATCAACATTCCTATCCGGTTGATATTTTCTCTTGCTTTGTGTTCAGCAATTAGGTTGCTGCGGATTCCATCTCGCAGTGCTTTCAAGCCGAAACTATCTGCAACCGTAGATTCTTTTCGATTATCAGGCATTTTCCAACGCTTTGCCCGCTGGCGGATTTTACTGAGATAGCGAGACGGTTTTTTTGGCTTGTCAAACCAACGATCTTCTCGCAAGGTAGTCTGCTTTATGACCTTGAAAGTGGACAAATTAATCGCCGCTAGGCCGGGATTTACGTGATTGTAAGCACCGGTATCCATGGCAATCCATGCCGGTCTACCATCACTAAGTGAGAATTTTGATTTTGCGATAGAGCCTCCTTTAGGCGCCCCAAGTTTGAGTGTGGTTGTGTGACCAAACAAAACAGTCCTGTGTGGGTCAACAGGTTTGTCATGGCGATACCAAGTCTTACGAATCCACAGTAATTCTTTGTCACCCTGTGAATCGAGGGCCATCCTTGGGTCATATCCAGCATGTACCAGGCGGAATTTATCCAGCACAATCTGTGTCGGTAATCGGTCAATCCAGCGCATGTCGCTCAGGAAATTGCGCTTAGCTAGATAGAGATCACCTTCTGCTCGAATTATGTATGATGCCCAGCACGATTTACCGCCTCGCTGCATCCAAGGCTGCCACAACTCTACTCGGCCATCTTCTGTGATACTTTGTAGTGCCATATGTTCGTGATTGCCTTTGATACAGATGATTCGCTCATCACTGCGAATGAGCCTTATTACCCCAGCAGAATCTGGTCCTCGGTCAATCATATCGCCTAAGCAAACGACTCGATCCTCTTTGCGCAAGTTGAGTCGATGAAGCAGGGCTCTAAAGGTGGCTAAATGACCGTGAATATCGCCAATAACATAGACACGGTGTCCATCGTCAATACGCGACTGTAAGTCAGCCTCGAGCGAGAGGTCCCGGATTCCCGGTCCCAGGGGGATGTTTAACTTGCAGGACAAATTTTGCACCAGAGGAATATTCTCCTCGGTACATCCATACTTACGACATTAAGTAATCTTCGCCATATTTGTCTTCGGAAAACATAGTTTTTGTCACCTTTTGACTGATTGCAGATTAACTAAATAGTTTGCAATAATCACAAAGTCGACAAGATTTATTTGCATTTTTGGCAGATAAAATCACCTGAATTCTCGAGCAAAATTGAATTTGGCTGGGTAAGGAATGTTTCATCACAAATTACGCATTTTAAAGTGATGCTATCGATTTCATCACGTGTTAAAATGTAAGGCGTATTTACTACCTCAGGGTCTAAGCATGCTTTACAATACCACTTCTTATTCGATTTGTTAAGAGCCATTTGATCTGGCTTAAACGTCTTGTAGCACCTGAAGCACTGCCAGTTCTTTTCAGGGCCCCACACGGTCATAAAGCCTCGGCGATTCTTTATCAAAATTATCAATTTGTGATATTTAAGAAAATACTTCGATTTATAACAGCCCCGTTTGCCGTTTGACCATGCACTTTTACTTTCCCGGAGCAATTGTCGGCATTATTGTCCTCCAAACGTCGATAATTGCTCCGTCTTTATTCAAATCTCTAGAGATAGAGGACTTTGGCAAATCAATTAGAAACATATGGCCGAAGTTTTTCATTTTAGTTACCACAGTTGCAACAATTGGCCTAGTGTCGATGTTAGTCACTGGTGACGGTAATAATATCCATATCGGTATCTCTGGATTCACCGCATTAAGCGCCGGATTTTGTTACGCCATCATACCAGCCACTAATCGCGCCACAGATGAGGGCAACAAGAAGAAGTTTGACATTCTTCACAAGTTGAGTGTTTGGCTGACCGTTGCCATGCTGCTTGCCAACATCGCATTTTTATTCGTATGAGGTCTAAACATGAAAGTAAAAATTCTGACTGCAATATTCTTCGTGGCACTGATATCAGTTAGCCCTGCAGTTGCTCAGGATACCGACCTCGACAAAGACTCGGACTCAGAATCATTCAACCTCGCTGGCTATGTTATTTTGGTCATCGCCGGCTTTGGCTGGATGTTTTTCCTCGGTCTGCTCGGCTTTGGCATTTACCTAATCATTCGTAAGTCACGAGTTCTCTATGAACCAAAGAACCCAATTCGCTGCAAGTAGATTCGAAATCTCACATGTTGCGTCGATACTGTCCACCGACTTTGAACAGTGCATCAGTGATTTGGCCAAGGCTTGCTACCTTGACAGTCTCCATCAATTCTTCAAACACATTACCACC
>DAHU01000095.1 GCA_002495945.1 Euryarchaeota archaeon UBA13 | reverse complement strand
GCCACATCGCTCATTTCGATAGTTTTCCCTGCCTCTTTGAGGTGCGCTTCGACTTGTTGGTCAATTGCGGCATTGAGATAAAATGCCAGGATAATTGGTGCTGGTCCATTGATTGTCATACTAACTGAGGTATTTGGATTACACAAATCAAAACCAGAATACAATCGCTTAGCATCATCACAAGTAGCGATGCTCACTCCGGAATTACCGACTTTACCCCAAATATCTGGTCGTTCTGCTGGGTCCCTACCATACAGAGTTACTGAGTCAAACGCGGTTGACAATCTAACATAGTCTTGGCCTTGTGATAAGTAATGGAATCTGCGGTTAGTTCGCTCAGGACCACCTTCTCCAGCGAACATTCTTGCCGATAACTCGTCAGTACGCTTGAATGGAAATACGCCTGCAGTGTAAGGAAAATGACCTGGAGCATTTTCTCGCATCATCCACGCATGTAGTTCACCATCATCGGCAAATGTCGGGAGAGAGACTCTTGGTATGTTTGAATGAGCTAGGGATTCGGTAGTAGTTTGAACAGTAAACGGCTTACCTCGCACGTGATATGTGTACTCGCCACTGGAGTATTCCTTAGCCAACTGGCGGAATTCTGCTAGTGCATTACGAGCATCACCAACCTCTTCGAGTAACTCATCGATTTGCTCTTGCAGGTCTTTAGCGACCGCTTTGGAGCCCCGCTTACTCGCATTGTTGGCTGCAGTTTCAAGATGCTGACAAAGGCGCAATTTCTCACTCATCTCAGAATTTATGTTGTGATAATCACGCACAGTAGCGGCGATCTCGGACAGATAATGTACTCGTTCAGCCGGAATTACCCCCTTGCGTTCGCCCATTTCGTCAGTTGGTAAACTCGCCTCAAAGCCGACCAATTTAGCGACCTTGCCCCAGAGGCGGTCAACTCCACCATCGGCGAATTGACTGGCAATAGTAGCCACAACCGGCAACTCTTCATCAGCAACATCGAACTTGTTACGGTTTCGGCGCACTTGTTTGCGAATCGCTCTAAGGGCATCTTCGCTGCCTCGCTTCTCATACTTGTTCAGTACGACAACATCAGCAACATCGAGCATCTCGATTTTTTCCAATTGAGTATGAGCACCGAATTCAGCGGTCATGACATACATTGAGTGGTCGGCAACAGTGGTTATTGCATCACTGCCTTGTCCGATACCACTGGTTTCACAGAAAATCAAATCGAATCCAACTGCTTTAGCCACCTCAATTGCACGGTCCAGGTTAGCAGAGATTTCACTGCCTGAGCCACGACTTGCAAGGCTACGCATGTATAGGTCATTGTTTGACAGTGAATTCATTCTAATCCGATCGCCGAGCAGTGCGCCGCCGGTTCGCTTTCGAGTTGGGTCAACGCACAACAGACATACTTTCTTGCCAGGATTATCTCTAAGGATTCTAAGCATCAATTCATCTAACAGACTTGATTTTCCTGCACCGCCAGTGCCGGTGAAGCCGATTACTGGGACTTCCTTTTTTGAAGAGCGACACATGTCAAGTGTGGATTTGAAGGTTGAATCATCGGCACTTTCACTCATGGTAAGGAGTAATCCGACTTTTGCTGTATCTTCAGCTGTAACCGGTCCTTTTAGACTAGCAATCCTGTCGGGGTGAATCAAATCAACTTCGCTAGCGATGCCCATTAAATGATGAATCATGCCCATTAGGCCCATGGTTCGACCATCATCCGGAGAATAGATTTTGGAAATCCCAGATTCATGCAAAGTCTTGATTTCGGGTGGTGTAATAGTTCCACCACCACCGCCAAAGATACGGATATGCTCGCAGCCAGACTCGTCAAGAAGTTGTCGGATATAGGTGAAATATTCTACGTGACCACCCTGATAAGATGTCAAGGCAATGCCGTGTGCGTCTTCCTGAATGGCACAGTCAACAACTGCCTTAGCAGACTGGTCGTGACCTAAGTGAATCACTTCAGCACCAGCTGATTGTATCAGTCTGCGCATGACGTTAATTGCTGCATCATGGCCATCAAAAAGCGAAGCCGCAGTGATAATTCTGGGCGGTCCAGTGGTTGTCTCAAACACTGGTTCTTCTTCGGCCATGATGCTTCGATAACCCTGCAGTTCATCAATCCAACCCTTACTGAAAAGGTATCAAACCTCTGAGATTTCACCTTCTGCTAATGGCGGCAGACCTTTCTTGGCTCGGACATAATCGGTATAGTTTCCGTAATAGGTTGTTATGACACCGTCTTGTAATTCCCATATTCGATTCACTACTTGGTCAAGGAACCAGCGGTCGTGAGACACGGTTACCAAAGATCCCTCGTAGTTTAGCAATGCTTCTTCTAAAGTGTCTTTGGAATCCATATCGAGGTGATTAGTTGGCTCATCCATTAGCAGCAGATTATTTTCCTCTAGCAGTAGCTTGAGTAAGGCGACTCTGGCTCGCTCGCCACCAGATAACTGGGATAATTTCGTTTTGACTTGGTCGCTCGAGAATTGGAATCTTCCCAGCGCCGCACGAATGTC
>DAHU01000035.1 GCA_002495945.1 Euryarchaeota archaeon UBA13 | reverse complement strand
CCACCATTTTTCACTCTGTTATTATAATCATTAAAGCCCTTTAGAGCCTTGCTCATTAGATTGCGAATGTTATCGTAGTTTTCACAAAACTCTATCCAATTTCGCCCATCATTGAGACATAATTGAGCAAGGTTCGATATTATCCAAGGTTCGCTACGGATATCTGGACTACACGGTTTTAATCCACCTTCGGATATGTGAACTACTCCCATTGAGTTTTCGACAGTAACAAATTGTTTTCCTGTACTTTGTATGTCTATTTCAGTCCTACCCAAGCATGGCAAAATTAGTGCCTGCTCTCCCGTAACTAAATGAGATCTATTGAGTTTTGTAGATATTTGGACTGTCAGTTTAACTTTACTCAAACCTTCCGCAGTGACATGTGTATCAGGCGTAGCTGATAAAAAATTACCACCCATACAGAGGAATAGGTCAACATCACCATCGCACATCTTGCTAATCGCTTCTACTACATCTACGCCATGTTCTCGAGGGCTGTTTATCCCGCACGCCAAATCTAACCTATCAAGAAATGCATCACTCGGCCTTTCCCAGATACCTACAGTTCGGTCACCTTGTACATTTGAATGCCCTCTAACAGGACATAATCCCGCACCCTTTTTCCCAATATGACCTCCCATCAAAACCAAGTTACATACTTCCTGTATGACGTTAACGCCATTCTTGTGTTGTGTTAGACCCATTGCCCAACAAGCAATAGTCGCGTTTGATTTTGCTAGAATTTCTCCCGCCTCTTGAATCTCATTTTGATTTAACCCTGTATCCTGAATGATTTGTCTCCATGTTGTTTTGTTGACATTGGAAATCAAACTAGCAAATCCGCTTGTATAATTTCGAATGAAATCTTCATCCAGTGCTTTCTTTTCTAGTTGAATTTTGATTAGTCCATGTAGTAACGCAGCGTCACTACCTATTCTTACTTGAAGATGCAAATCGGCTAGAGACTCGCTACCAAATGACAGTTTCATGTAATCTTGGGGGTGCTTAAACCTAACCAAACCAGTTTCTGAAAGTGGATTAATATGAATTATCTTCGCTCCATTTCTCTTTGCGTCACGTAATGCTGTTAACATTCGCGGGTGGTTTGTGCCGGGGTTTTGTCCGATTACTAGAATCACATCAGCGTGATTGAAATCATCTAACGTTACTGTCCCCTTTCCAATTCCGATCGATTCTCCCAGGCCTCTGCCACTAGATTCATGGCACATATTAGAACAGTCTGGCATGTTATTCGTCCCAAGTGTTCTGGCAAATAATTGGTAAAGAAATGCGGCTTCGTTTGATGTTCTACCCGATGTATAAAATACAGCTTTATCTGGATTATTGCTGAGTTTGATATTATCTGCAATCATGTTAAAAGCATCATTCCAACTGATTTTTTCGTATGAATAACTACCCTTTTTCAATACCATGGGGTGCGTAATCCGACCTTGTTGGTTAAGCCAAAAATCGCTTTTTTGAGATAACTCCTTGATATTGTATTGAGTGAAAAAATCAGGATTAACTCCACCTTTCATTGCCTCATCAGCTACTGCTTTTGCCCCATTTTCACAGAACTCGAATGCTGATGAGTGCTCAGGATCTGGCCATGCACACCCTGGACAATCAAATCCTAAAGGCTGATTTACAGTAGTTAGGGTTTTGATCGTCTTTGTAATGCCCATTTTTTTGAATCCATGCCGCATTGATGATGTCGCAGCCGGAATACCTGCAGCAATTGATTTTGGTCTCTTAATTTTTAGATAATTAGTGTCGATTGGAGTAGTAGGAATAACACCCTCTCGCCTCGACATATCTACCCTCCAGACCTCAGCACTTGTCAATGATGCGGTGTAAATCACCTATTACAGCAGGATTTTTTGATGCGGCGAACCCGACGAGAGTTATACCGGTCTGCCTTGCTAAGGCCTCAGCAGCAGAACTAACGGCTCCAACAGCAATGATAATTGGGATTCCAACTCTTACACACTTGGCAACAATTTCCCATCCAATTCTACCAGATAGGGCTAATACAGACATTTCAAGTGAATTCCTGTGTGCCGCACCTATAACCTTGTCAACGGTGTTGTGCCGTCCGACATCCTCCCTTAGTATTAGCAAATTTCCTTGTCCATCAAAAAGCGCAGCAGCATGTGTACCGCCCGTTTTATGAAACATAATTTGCTCAGACTTCATTTTTGCTAACGTCATCTTCAAATCATGATGAAATGTTACATCTGATTCTATCTGGCCATCAGGGACAATTATGTCCCCTATTGTGCACGCTCCACAAGCTGCTGTGAGTAAGTCTTCAGATGGTCTTTTTTGCGTTTCACCCTCTACAGTTATCTCTTGTCCTTCGACATCGGCTGAAAGAACATTACCACGTCCTTCAGCAAGGAAATGACCATACGCTAGGTCCAACAAATCGTTAGGTGTTGCTAGTAACCTAACTTGAATCTCACCTTTGTTAACAATTGTGATTATACTTTCTTCAGCTAACTCATCTAGCTCAGGGGTTGAAAGCAATCCTGAAATCCGGTGTATAGGTCTCTTAACCATGTTATATCCACGGTAGTCCTGATAAGAAGGTTGCCTACTTGTTGATATCAATATTGAAGAATTCGAACTGTAAATCTACTAATTCAGATGAGGACTTAGCTTTCTTGTAAGCATCTAAAGGTTCCTTATTCAAGGTCAGAAACTGTTCACCCCAATGAAAAGCTGATAGCAATCTTTTCGATTCTTCTTCCCTTCCGATTAGGTAAAGTATAGCTGCTAACGCTTCCGCCGTGGTTAATTTACTTGGTTTACCCCAATTTACAGGATTTGCAGCAAGGAGTAAAGGCAACATCCTTGGAACTAAACGGGTTCTTTTCATTACTGCTTCTACTGACTCTTCGATATGTGCCCAAGAACAGTCAAGTCCTACCAATGACCCTCCATGATTTAATAAGATTGAATGGTCCTCAGGTCCGAATATTTTGCCACACAATGGTTCCAAAATTATGCCTTTATTTGGTAGCTTATTGAAATTCTTATGCAATTTAATTTGACCCCTTTTTGACAATTTTACTGCTGTATTTTTTTTAGGATCATCCTGTGCCAACCAAATTGCGTGTATTGGTAATCCTCGCATAATTATTCCTTACCGTCATTAAGGAAGTCACCCAGAGTAAATCCTCGCAAATTACCACTCTTGATTTGCCTATTTTCATCTGGTCTAGCTTCTACCATCAAAGTGATATCTAGGGTTCTCTCAAGTTTTCTAATAACTGCATCAGTTGGTCTTTTTCCACTTTCAACGTTGTTAATTACATTGATTTTTTCAGCCATCCTTTTTGCAAGTTCCCTTTTATCCCAACCTCTGGCCTCTCTTGCCTGGGTAACAATTCGGGAAAATTTTTGATCAAGCTCTTTTTCATTCTTCAGCATTATGTCTTTACCTCTTTTACCAATACCACCGTAACCACCGGAAGTAGGATTTTTTGAATTATTTAGTTGCGCAAATCCTGGCGCTGTTTTTTGTTCTGACAAACCTAGCTTTTCCATGCATTTTTTACATGCTTGGACAATAGCTCGCCCCATTGTTACTTGGCGGGTAGAAACGCGCATTGCTCCACACAACTCGCAATCAGCCATAATAGTCGATTTATGCTGAGTGGACATCGTTCTTCAAGGCTTCGTTTTGTCTCAACACGAGCATTTCTCACGGATAGTTGAATAAGGGTAGCCCTACTGTCTGTACATGGGCACTGACATAGATACCAAGCCTTCTTCTCAAATCCCCACAGATGATGGAGATTTGAAGGCTTTAGAATTGGATTATAATCAGTTGCATGATGAAGTAAAACGCTTAATCTCAGACAGGGTTCATTTGGAAAATGAGTTATCTGATATTAAGAGAAGGGCGAGTAAGTTGGATGAAGAAGTGCGAATTTTGAAAAGCCCACCATTGATTGTTGGCCATTTGCAGGACATTTTAGACGATGAGCGAGCAATAGTCAGATCATCAAATGGCACAGTCTTCCAAGTAGCGATAAACCAGCGATTAGATATTGAAAAACTTCGACCGGGTACACGTATAGCACTAAATCAAGATACTCTATCAGTCATAGAGATACTGCATGATGCATGGGATCCAATGGTTTCTGGTGCTGAAATGGTTGAAAAACCGAATGTTGATTACAAAACCGTTGGTGGCCTCGATGAGCAGATTATGCAGGTAAGAGAAGCCATCGAACTCCCCCTTGAACAACCAGAACTGTTCAAAAAAGTTGGAATTGAACCACCTAAAGGTATACTGCTTGTTGGTCCACCGGGTTGTGGTAAAACCATGTTAGCAAAAGCCGTAGCAAGCCATACAGAAGCGTCTTTCATTCGAATGGTTGGATCTGAACTTGCTCAGAAGTATATCGGTGAGGGCGGCAGGATGGTAAGAGAGCTATTCTCTCTTGCAAAAGATAAATCTCCATCGATTATATTCCTTGATGAAATCGATGCCATTGGAGCCAAGCGATTAGATTCGGCGACAAGTGGGGACAGAGAAGTTCAGAGAACTCTTATGCAGCTTCTGGCAGAATTGGATGGTTTCGATGCATTGGAAGATGTGAAAATTATAGCCGCAACGAATCGTCCTGACATTCTTGATGATGCATTACTAAGACCGGGAAGATTTGATAGAGTAATTGAGATTCCTCTCCCTGAAAGTGATGGTAGGAAGAGGATTCTAGAGATACACCTAAAGAAAATGTCTACAAAACGGCTCAACATTGGTAAAATAGTGGAAATTACTGAAGGTTTTAGTGGAGCAGAATTGAAAGCGACGACCGTCGAAGCTGGTATGATCGCTATTCGTGAAGGTCGATCTAAGGTCAACCAATCTGATGTACTACTGGCGGTAAAACGTATCAAGGAAAAACGTGAATCTAACGGAATGACTTCATCACCAGATGCACTTTATAGTTAACAATTCGGAATGTTCATCAGTTGTCTTCAGCCAATGTGAAATATGCCTAATCAACTAGTTGAATGCGTCCCGAACATTTCTGAGGGGCGCGACCAATCAATAATTGATGCAATAAGTAACGCATGTA
>DAHU01000098.1 GCA_002495945.1 Euryarchaeota archaeon UBA13 | reverse complement strand
ACAGATACGCAGGAAAATAATGATAATGTTGGACATGCCATTAAAGGTGGCAAAAAAGGAGGAAAGAAAATGACGAAAAATGAAGAGGGAATAAAATATTTGGAATTTAATGATTTCATGAAAGTTGACTTGAAAGTAGGCAAAATTACCAATGTTGAAGATCACCCAAATGCCGACAAATTGTACGTAGTTACTCTCGATGATGGAGAGTCTGGAAGAACCGTTTGTGCTGGATTAAAAGAGTATTATTCAGCAGATGAGTTATTAGGTAAAACTGTGGTTTTTGTTGCTAATCTCAAACCTAGACCGCTGAGAGGCGTTACATCAGAGGGTATGATGCTTGCCGCAGATGACGGTGCTGGAGGCGTGAAATTAGTCACTATAGATGGCGAAATTTCGACTGGTTCTCAAGTTCGATGATCACATTCTTGCCTTTACTACATGCATTATCGTTTTCGAGACTGCTCGACATTTACTATTAATCGAGTCGATATTCATACGCATACTTTCACCATAATTATCTGGTAGGCTGTTGAGGTTAATTTCAACATTAAACAAGGCACCTTTACATCCAGCAGTTGCCAACAAAGCAGCAACTCCAATATCTGATATGGCATTAGCATTACAATTTTCTACGATATCTTGCATAGCTTCCAATAACTGAAGCGAAATAGTGGCAGTGAGATATGGAATCTCAGCCGCATATAGTGTTGCATTCCTGATTGCATCGCGCCGTAATAGTTTATCTTCATCAGTAGATTTAGGCATTTTGAAACATGCCATAACTTTGTCAAATGCTTCACTATCCTTGTCAGCTAATTCGCCTGATTTAGTCATCACTTCATTCGCTAAAATAAGCGCTTTTTTACATGATTTCCAACCGCTCTGCCATTTATCATTATCTATCGTAAGATTAGCCACCATGGCAACCAAGCCGGCTGATTGGCCTAATGCCACAGCACTTGCTGTGCCGCCGCCTGGCGTTGGCTTATTTGACGCTAGGGAGTTTTGAAACTCAGTCAATGTCATATCCGTCCAGTTCATTTTTTGACCTCCTGCAATGCCCACTCAATAATCCTAGCATTCGGATTAAATTCTTCTAATTCAGATAATCCAAGGCCCTTTATTGCACAGTTTACCAGTTCTTCATCACTCGCATTACTGTTCTCTGAAAACCATTTTCCCGATTCTAGCATTGCTGCTAGTGGTATTAATCCTACTAACTCACTTCCTTTTAGACTTACAGAGTGGTCGCTTGCAATCGAGCGGCAAATCTCAAAGGCTTTGTGCAGCGGGCAATTTTTTACATCAAGTATATTCATTGAGACCTGACTGATAGAATGCGATTCTAAAGTAACGCCCATTCCTTGTATTTCGGAAATCATGCCTCTGACTCGTATCTTATCACCTGTTGCGTTTTTTATAAGTCGCCCAGAACCACGGATTAAGGAACCGATTTTTTTAGCAACAATAGCATCTTTTTCATCAACATTAACATTGTATGCAACAAGAATATCTCTAGAGCCGATAGTTATACCTCCGGATTTAGCCACCGATTCATTCCACGTTTTGGGTCCAAAATCTGGCAGTTTGGTTGCCTCTTGGTGAACCTTATCAAGTCCTGTCAACCTATCTTTCAGACCCTCATACTCTCCTTTTCGCAGCGTTGATAGCAACTTCCGTGCTGGGTCTTTAGCGGCGTAGCCGTATAGAAATGTGCACACGTTCAAGGAATCAGCAACTTGTTTTGCTAATTTTACAGCTAAAACACTACACTCTTCCATGGTGTAATCACTGAGTGGAATAAACGGGCAAACATCAACAACTCCTAAGCGAGGATGTTCACCACTATGTTGCCGCATATCTAATAACTCAACAGAGGCTTTAATGAGTTGGAAAGCAGCCTCATATACATCATCTGGGTGTCCAGCAATTGTTACTACCGTTCGATTGTAGTCTGCGTCAGGTTCCACGCTTAGAACAGAGCACTTGGAGGTTTGATTGATTGAGGCAACAATTTTGCTGATCAATTCAGTATCTCTTCCTTCAGAGATGTTAGGCACGCACTCGATTATCGGGTGGTTCATGGTTTAGGCTTTGGAAGGCGGACTTTGAAGTTAGCCTTAGTTGTAGATTGTATCAGGTGAATCTTTCAGACCGCCTTTAATTTTCTTGAGATTTATTCGCTTGATGGAATCAATAAAGTCTTCTTGCTTGATATAGCCTCTACCTTGTCTAATGGCGATCATACCCGCCTCTACACACGTTGCTTTAATTTCCGCACCTGAAAAGCCAGCAGTTTTATCGACAATTGCTTTTAGTTGTATTTTTTTGGTTGACATTTTATCAATGTGTAATTTTAAAATTGCTTTTCGTCCGACATCATCAGGTATGGGTATTTCTATCACACGGTCAAATCTACCTGGCCTTAGTAGTGCTTCGTCAAGTATGTCGGGACGGTTGGTTGCAGCGATTATTTTGACATTTTCTAATACATCAAAACCGTCTAGTTCGGCTAGTAATTGCATCAGCGTACGTTGGACTTCTCTATCACCGCTGGTTGACCCGTCGAGTCTTTTTGCACCGATTGCGTCAATTTCATCAAGGAATATAATCGAGGGTGCTTTTTCCTTGGCTAATGAAAAGAGTTCTCTAACCATCCTACCTCCCTCGCCGATATATTTCTGTGCTAGTTCGCTTCCTACCATGCGAATAAATGTAGCATCAGTATGATTAGCGACTGCCTTAGCAAGTAGTGTCTTTCCGCAACCTGGTGGTCCAACTAATAGGATACCTTTTGGTGGCTCAATACCAACTTTCTTGAACAGATGAGGAGAGTTTAGCGGCAATTCAATTGCCTCTCTCACTGACTGCTTTTGTTCGTCCAGACCGGCAACTGCGTCGTATCCAATATCCGGTCGTTCAACCATCTCAGCGCCGCTGACCATTGGGTCCCACGCATCATGCAAGACCTCGATTACTGCTAATGTGTCTTGGTTTAGCGCGACTCTTACCCCTGGTTTCAACACATCTGGCGATAATCTTTGATTTAGGGCTACTTGAAACACAGTGCCGTTTGAAGAACGTACAATTCCGCGTTCTTGGTCCAATATATCCTCTAAATGGCCCACAATTAACGGCGGTGATTTCAAACTTCGAACCTCGTCGTCCAAGCGATTAGCCCGCTTCTTTAATGCTCTAATTTCAGATTCCATATGGGCTCTTTCGTTGATTAAGTCTTGAGTTTGATCTTGTAGCGCTCTAAAGTCATCTTCCAGTTGTTTCAAGTCTTCTTCAGTTGAGGACTTCATGTCTTTAGTTGGAGTGCCGACCTCGCCTACCATGCCAATCAATATACCCTATCGTCAATCATCTATGAAGTCTGCCATATCTCACAATAAATTTCATGTTGATTCTCGTATTGGACATATTGGTGAGGCTATGGGTGAGTGTGAAGTTTGTGGAGCAATGAAGGTTGGTACTAAGCCTGTGTTGATGGGTAAGGCACAGGTTCATGCCTGTTCACGTTGTGTGGAAAAGTTAGGTTTAGCCCCGAAACAAGTTGCGCCCGGAATAAAACTTTCAAATAACACGCAAAATTATTCCTACAATCCAAAAAAACGCAACAATATCATGTCTAAGCAAGAAAAAGAACTCGTCGGTAATTTTGCTTCGAGGATTTCAGGTGCAAGGGAAGCCAAAGGATGGAGTCAACAAGAACTCGGTAAAAGAATGGCAGAAACTGTCAATGTGATAAAATCAGCAGAATCGGGTAAAGCACCAACTGACTCAGTAGTGAGGAAGTTTGAACGAGTACTTGGAATCTCATTGATGGAATTGAGTTCTCCCGATGAGACCTCACGAATAATTAAAGGTAGTAAACAAGGTATGACTTTAGGTGATTATTTCAATCAGAATGGTGATTAAATGACGCTAAAAGTACATTCACTTTGGTTAGCACAAGATGATAAAAAAAAGAATACTGCCGTCATTTCATCAAAGAGAGGTGACATCGTTCTTCATCGGAAAGTGAGTACACTTCCCAAGAAAGGCATAATTTTAGAACCCCTATGTGGGAAGATTTTCGGCCCCGAAGATCACGATTTGTTGACTAAAAAAAATGGCTCACTCGTGGCATTAGATTGTTCATGGAAACAAATAGAACCCAGCGTAGATAAAGTAATGCGCCAAACAAGGTTACAAGGTCGTATGCTGCCATTATTATTAGCTGCGAACCCGGTTAATTGGGGGAAGCCAGGAAAATTATCAACCATTGAGGCACTGGCTGCTGCTGTATATTTAACTGGTAATCAAGGACAAGCAATTGACCTGTTATCGGGATTTAGTTGGGGTGAAAGATTTTTGCAATTAAATAAAGAACCGCTGGATGAATATGCGGCTGCGAAATCTAGCAAAGAATTAGTTGAGTTGCAATTTGAATTTTTCGACATTGAACACTTACGGGAAGAATAAAATTATGAATCATAGAAAAGTTCCCGTCCAACGTTATGAGAAGGGTGAGATTGCAATTACCTCTGATAATTTAGCGATTGAGACAGTGATAAGGTTGGTGTGTAATGATATCAATATTGCAACTTTATTGGGCTCACCAAGTGACATAAATCACTTATTAATTGGTCATTTATTGTGCGAGGGTTACCTTGGAATTGATAGTTTACGAGGCTCTGTTAACAATATTGAAAGTAATTGTGATTCAAATGGCTGGCAACTAAGCATTGAGCTGCCTTCCAACTTGCGCATGAAGCCAAAAAATACTGGCGTCACAACTTCTTCTTGTGGTGCTTGTAATAATGATGGTTTAGATCAATTGATTACTGAATTGCCATTTGCGACAAGTAAACCACAAATTGATGAATCAATCTTATTTGCTGGATTTAGTTCAATGGAAAAAATGCAAGAAGGATTTGCTAAAACAGGCGGGATGCATAGTGCTGGATTGATGTCTATCGGAGGAGAATTGATTACTGTTTCAGAAGATATTGGAAGGCATAATGCTGTCGATAAAGTGATAGGAAAGTGTATTGATGTTGCCGATTTTGAAAAAACTGTTTTACTGCTAAGTGGACGATGCGGGTGGGATATTGTTGCTAAAGCCGCTAGGGCTAAAATTCCAATTATCGCATCGATTGGGGCATGCTCAACACTTGCAGCCGACTGTGCTAGACATTTAGGCATCAGAATATATTCTTTCGTTCGTGGAAATACTTCAACAATCGTAGGCTAAAGCAGTAATTCCTACCAAGCCTTGAAAAGTCAAATTCAATCCAACATTTTGAATACGATGGGTGGAGATGGGAATGGCTTGACTCCTATGGACGATGCCAAACTAAAACTTGGCAAAAGGAAGTCAATCGCTGCTGGAATTCCAGCGGTATTATCCAGTGCTGCCCACTCAGTGAAGAAGATGGGTGTTACAAAATCAATTAAAACCCTTACAATGGTGAATCAAAAGGAAGGTTTCGACTGCCCAGGATGTGCATGGCCAGATCCAGTGCATCGCTCATCATTTGAATTCTGTGAAAATGGCGCAAAAGCTGTTGCCGATGAGGCTATGAGTGCAAAAGTGAATCGTAAATTCTTTACACAGTATTCCGTGAATGAATTGGCACAAAACTCCGACTATTGGTTAAACAGCCAAGGTAGAATCGCTGAACCAATGTATTTAGCAGCAGGTGCATCACATTATCAGCCAATAACTTGGGACGAAGCATTTGCCAAGATTGCTGATAAGTTAAATTCCTTGAGTTCTCCAAACCGGGCGGTATTTTATACATCGGGAAGAACTAGTAATGAGGCAGCATTTCTATATCAAGCGTTTGTCAGAATGTACGGCACCAACAATCTGCCGGATTGTTCTAACATGTGTCACGAATCTAGTGGCAAGGCCTTAGTTTCAACCATAGGTATAGGCAAAGGAACCGTTACTCTCGATGATTTTAATCACGCTGAAACCATTTTAGTGATTGGCCAAAACCCTGGGACCAACCATCCAAGAATGTTGACAGCTCTAAGGGATGCTAAACAAAATGGTGCCACAATAATACATATCAATCCACTCCCTGAAACAGGCCTTGAACGTTTCAAACACCCTCAAGATTACATGAAACTTAACTTTTCATCGACAAAATTATCAGATTACCACATTGCTGTAAAAATAGGCGGTGATGCAGCACTACTTCAGGGACTTAACAAATTGATTATTGAATCTACTAAGCTAGATAAACCATTTATCGATAATAAGACAAAGCATTTTACAGATTATGAAGAATCATTGAAGGATATCAACTGGGCGAGAATAGTTAGTGATTCAGGTGTAGAAAAATCAACTATAGAACACATCGCATCAATTTTAGTAAAATCAAAGTCAATTATATCGTGTTGGGCTATGGGGTTGACTCAGCACAAAAATGGCGTAGCAGTTATTCAAGAAGTGGTCAATATGCACTTACTTGGCGGCCACATTGGTAGGCAAGGCGCTGGTTTATGTCCTGTAAGAGGGCATTCAAACGTCCAGGGAAATAGGACTGTTGGTATATGGGAAGCTCCTAGTGACGCCTTTATTGAGAAAATGGAACTAGGATTGAAATCATCTATGCCAAGAAAGCACGGGTATGATGTGGTAAACACAATTAAAGCAATGGAACAACAAGATGTTGACTTTATGTTTTGTTTAGGTGGCAATTTCATTTCCGCAACACCTGATACAAGAAGAACATCCAATGCCGTTTCATCATTGCAAATGGCAGTTCATGTATCCACTAAACTAAACCGTTCCCACCTTGTTGCTGCTCAAGAGATGCTTATTCTACCATGCTTAGGCAGAACAGAGTTAGATGTTCAACAGTCTGGTGAACAATTTGTAACTGTTGAGAATTCCATGGGGGTTGTCCACACCTCAACTGGTAGATTGAAACCAGCATCTAAGAATCTACGCAGTGAGCCATGGATTATCGCTGAAATGGCCGCTTATACTCTTTCAAACACTTCTTTTGACTTTCGAGAGCAAGTTCATAATTATGACAACATTAGAGATTTGATTAGTAATTCTGTAGTGGGATTTGAAGACTATAATGCTAGGGTGCGGAAACCAAACGGATTTTATCTACCCAATCCACCAAAAGACAACTGTGAGTTTGCAACCCCTGACGGTTTCGCACATTTTTCCGTTAATGAATTACCTAATGTTGAGATTGGTGAGGATCAGTTCGTGATGATGACCATTCGCTCCCATGACCAGTACAACACTACTATTTACGGACTCGATGATAGGTACCGCGGTATCAAAGGGAATAGAAGAGTTGTACTCATGAATCCCGACGACATGTTAGATTTAGGAATAAAAACCCGCGACCAAGTCTGTATTACAAGTCATCATAACGGCCGCAGCATTTCAGCAAGCAACTGGGCTGTTATTCCATACAAGATACCAAAAAGGAATATCGCAACATACTTCCCAGAGGCGAATGAACTTGTGCCTCTGGAATCAACTGCAGATATATCAAATACTCCTACCTCTAAGTGGATTATTTGTACCATCAGTGGGCAAAATTCCGCTAATGAGGAGGAGTGATATTGACAAAAGGATACGTCGAATTCTTCCTATCAAATCCAAAATTTCGCAGATTGTGGGCCGCTTCCGTAATCTCATTGTTAGGTGAATGGTTTAACACGATAGCTTTGTTTTTCCTAATCTTAGAATTTTCAGGTTCTGAGTTTCTACTTGGGGTTTTATTCTCTGTTAGAATGGCATTATTTGCTCTATCTCAGCCGATAAATGGCTTGTTGGCAGATAGGATGAGTCGTAAAAAACTGATGTTATGGGCAAATATATTTCAAGTCTTTTTAGCCCTATCTTTCTTGTTTGTTGATGGACCAGAAGACATGTGGTGGCTTATTGGTATGTCGGGTATGATGATGTTACTACACGGCGTTTATGTAACGGCTGAACGTGCCGCACTACCTAACATTGTGGATGAGGAGGACTTGATAACGGCAAATGCAATCGATAGCGCATCTTGGTCCACAGCACTCTGTATAGGTGCAATGCTGGGTGGCATAACTGTCAGTATATGGGGGACTGATATGGCATTTATCATCGACTCCTACACCTTCCTATTGTCTTCGCTGTTACTTATTCCCTTAACCTTTGAACAGAGTTTCGACAAGAGCGCTAGTGGCCCATTATTCCGTACTGCAATTTCAAATATCAAAATCGGTTGGAGTCGTATCTACAATGATAAGAAATTGTTACGTATAGTATTCGCAAAATCATCATGGAATTTGGCTGGAGCAGGATTAGCAGGGGTGTTTCTGGTACTTGCGGGCGCTGACTTGACTGGATACGGCGCAGCGTTTGGCTTTGGATTGTTCTTTTTTGCTCGCGGAATTGGGACAGGAATTGGTCCCTTGATTGCTAGATCGGTATTCAAAGATAAAACTAAATGGCCATCTCTTATTGGAATTCTCGTTTCTATTTCAGGATGTTTTTATCTCTTGGTCGGAGTCACACTCGACATCTATCTGCCGTTGACTGTGGCGTTGATAATTTGTGCTCATGCTGCTAGCGGGGGGAACTGGGTATTGTCAACAGTTCTAACGCAAATGTGGGTCGAGGATGAAGTGCGAGGACGTGTATTCTCAATGGATATGTTGATTCTTGGTGGTACTGCAGCAGTATCAACCACAATTGCAGGATTTTTAGTGGAATTCAATGGTCTGTCACTGCAGGCGGGCTTCATGTCATTTTCTTGCCTGATGATTTTGTGTGGTCTAGTATTTACTTATTGGCGCCCTGATATCTCAACTAAATCAAAGCAATAGGCTCAAAGAATTCGACCGCTTCGGTTGGCCATGGAGGCAGATTGGGACACCCTTGCAAAGTTTGTCGGAGAAGGTATTCCCAAATCATTACCTGCTCATCCTGGTGTCGATAATTCGGTAGACCATGCCCCTGCTCGGCGAAAAGTTTTGAATAAAAGTGAGAAGATTTTAGCATTGAAGAATGCACTAAGATACTTTGAACCACAGCATCATGATATTTTGGCGAAGGAATTTCTTGCTGAGCTAGACTCTTTTGGCCGTATAACTATGCAAAGATTTCGGCCTACAGAATATCAAATGAAGGCCTATCCAATAGATGCATATCCTACAAGGTCCAAGCAGGCAGCGTCAATCATGCTGATGATAATGAATAATCTAGACCCTGCAGTTGCACAATTTCCACATGAATTAATCACTTATGGAGGCAACGGTTCGGTTTTCCAAAATTGGGCACAATACCGGTTAACCATGCAATATTTGTGCGAGATGGAAGATAATCAAACCTTAGTTATGTACTCTGGACATCCTCTTGGATTATTCCCCTCAAATGAAAACTCACCCCGAGTTGTAGTCACTAATGGCATGGTCATTCCAAATTACAGCTCCCGTGAAGATTATGAGAAAATGAATTCCCTAGGTGTCTCACAATACGGACAAATGACTGCGGGGTCGTACATGTATATCGGACCGCAGGGAATTGTTCATGGTACGACAATTACCCTTCTGAATGCTGCCCGAATGCATCTTAACTTACCACCAGAAAAAGACCTCTCAGGAGTGACTTTCGTTACTTCCGGCTTGGGTGGAATGTCGGGGGCTCAAGCCAAAGCCGCAGTAATTTCTGGAGCTGCATGCATCGTTGCCGAGATGAATGAACACGCTGCGATTAAGAGATTTGAACAAGGTTGGTTAACTAACATCTCAAGAAATGTTGACGAATCAATTGACTTAATGGTTAATGCAGCTGAGTCTGGAAAACCGATATCAATTGGTCACATTGGTAATATTGTTGAGTTGTGGGAGCGGATTGTCGAACGAAACATAACCGTTGATTTAGGTAGTGATCAAACTTCACTTCACAATCCCTACCAAGGTGGCTATTTTCCAGCCGATTATAGTTATGAAGAAAGTGCTGCAATGATGTCTGATGAACCTGATAAGTTCACAATTGAGATACAAAAAACCCTACGGAGGCATGCTGATGCAATCAATACCCTCTCAGATAGGGGGATGTTCTTTTGGGACTATGGTAACGCATTTCTTCTTGAAGCATCAAGAGTGGGAGCAGATGTTGTTAATGATGATGGGTCTTTCAAATATCCGAGCTATGTAGAGGATATAATGGGGCCCATATGTTTCGATTATGGCTTTGGCCCTTATCGCTGGGTCTGCACCTCAGGAAGTGCTGATGATTTGGCAATTACCGATAACATCGCAAAATCAGTTTTGCAGGACCTGATAAAGGACTCACCGCCCACTATTATACAACAACTGACTGATAATATTAGATGGATTGAGCAAGCGGGACAGAATGAATTAGTGGTTGGTAGCCAAGCGAGAATACTATACGCCAATGATATAGGGAGGAGAAAAATTGCTCTAGAGATGAATAATGCCATCGCAGATGGACGCATCTCAGCCCCGATAGTATTGGGTCGAGACCATCACGACGTATCAGGCACAGATAGCCCATATAGAGAAACTGCTAACATAAAAGACGGCTCGATGTTTACCGCAGATATGGCAGTACAAAATTTCGTCGGGGACGCATTTAGAGGAGCCACTTGGATAAGCCTCCACAATGGTGGAGGTGTTGGCTGGGGTGAAGTGATAAACGGCGGATTTGGTATGCTAATCGATGGCTCCGAGGATGCAGCTCGAAAACTTGAATCTATGCTGCACTGGGACGTTAACAACGGTGTCGCTAGGCGAGCTTGGGCACGCAATACTGGTGCAATTGAAGCCATAGGACAGGCTATGAGAGAAAATCCAGGACTAAAAGTCACTATGCCAAACATTACTAACGATGCTATTTTTGACAAACTTATAGAGTGATATCATGAGTGAAACTGTATTTTTAGATGGCAATACAATCTCAGTCGCCGAGGTCATGGCTGTAGTGAGTAAAAAATCAAAAGTAGGCTTAGTTGATGAAGCATGGAATAGAATCATTAATTCTAGAAAAATTGTCGATGACATTGTCGAATCTAATGAGGTAATATATGGAATCAATACTGGTTTTGGGTCTTTGGTAAATACGATAATTCGGCCCACTGAACTACAACAATTGCAGTTAAATCTAATTCGATCCCATGCTACTGGATTAGGTGAACGTATGGATGAATCTGCCGTAAGAGCAATGATGATTGCTCGTATCAATTCTTTTGCTAAGGGTTTTTCAGGTGTTCACCCAAACGTTGTCCAACAATTGATAGACTATGTTAATCTAGAAATTACCCCGTATATTCCAAGAATAGGTAGTTTAGGAGCTAGTGGTGATTTAGCGCCGTTATCTCATATGGCTTTAGCGCTAATTGGTGAAGGAAGTATTGTTTCAGCAGATGGTGTATTACTCGAGACCAAAGATGTGCTTATTGCTAACGGTTTAATCCCAGTAGAACTGAACGCTAAAGATGGTTTATCATTGATTAATGGCACAAGTCAAATGTTGAGTTATTCTATTATGTCGATTAGTATTTTGAATAATTTATTACTACTTGCTGATGTAATTTATTGTGCTTCATTAGATGCATTTCGCGGGACCGTTGCCCCTGCAGATGAAAGAGTCCATGATGCAAGACCACATCCAGGACAAAAGATTGTAGCACAACGAATTAGAGATATAATGTCGGACTCTGAAATAATGAGTTCTCAGTTAGATTATGATAGGATTCAAGACCCATATTCATTTAGATGTGCTCCACAAGTACATGGGGCTATTTATGAGTCTTTAATTCAAGCACAGTCAACTATCCATACAGAACTTAACAGCACCACCGATAATCCCCTTGTATTTCCGGGAAGTTCATCAGATAAGCCGCAAATTGTATCACAAGGGAATTTTCACGGAGAAATTCTCGCTCTTTGTGCAGATAGAATGTCGTTAGCATTGTTTGAATTAGGTTCCATTTCTGAGCGAAGAATGGACCAATTACTTGACCCAAAAAAGAGTGGCTTGCCACCATTTTTAGCAAAAAATAGTGGATTAGAATCTGGTCTTATGATTGTCCAATACAGTGCCGGCTCATCTCTTGCTGAACTTCATGGTCACTCTGCACCAAGAAGTGCATTTTCAACTAGTACCTCTGCGGGGCAAGAAGACCATGTCAGTATGGGTGCAACCGCTTGTTGGAATTTATTTCAAGCCAGTATTAGGCTATCTGAAGTCTTAGCCTGTGAATTACTGATAGCGACTGAAGCACTATCTTTGAATAAATTAGAACCATCTTCAATGGTAAAATCCCTTATCAAATTAGTTCGGCAGGTGTCACCGAAACTCATGGCTGACCGGAGTACTAGCGCTGAAATAATGAAGATAGCAGAGCACCTTAGGGATGGAACATGGTTATCAAGAATTGAAGCAGAGAATTTCAAAATGGCAAGATAATTAGTAGTATTTCTTTTCTAATTCATCCAATCCAGTCAATTGCCGTATCCTAAACATATCAGTCGTCACTTGAGTTGCGTCGATATCCCCGGCATTAGCGTGAATAAATCTCTCTAATTCTGTCGCCCTTCTGACCAACTCCTCGACCTCTTGATACAATTCAAACGCTTTTACAGTGTCATAGCTGAGCGATGGTTCAATCACTGAAACATCCAATCCCATTCTCCGCCATTGTAGTATGCGTTTGACCAGAATTTCTCGGGTAAACCCTATCTTCGGTAATCGTGATAGATATGCTAACCTCGGTCCACCATCAATGCCAAGTTCGTATTGAATTTGTTCGGTACTTTCAATTTCTTCTATCGTCGAATCACTCTCTTCAATAGCGGTTAATTTAGGTGCTTTGATGGTCAGTTTTTGAGTTATAGAAGCCAATTTGATGATCCAAGAACTGTCCAAGGCGAGATTATCTACGCACACTATCAACGTTGATTGAAAGTTTGAAATTTCGTCGATAAATGCAGTTAGTTTACGCAACAAATCTTGTTTATCTGAGTTGTCATAAATCAACTCTAAACCATCAATTAAGTGGACATTATGAATGTCATTATTCTCGCAATTTCTGATTATCGTAAGGATTTCATCTATGTTTGGGCTGAGTGTGTTGCGCTTAGTCATGTTTGATATCAAATAATTATTTATTTTTGATAAATCTAGTTTCTCAATTAACCTTCGGGTTGGCATGCGCGAATACAGTGAAAAATTTGCATCTGCGTTAATATCCATAAGAATTTCAACATCATTCATCAGTTGTTCATAGGTGGTAAAGTCGTATAGATAGACGCTACCATGACTTACCTCCATTGGGTCACCTGTTAACCAATAAGGCTAGTCATATATACATTTGAGGCATAATTACCCGTCAATCATTATATCATGGGTAGTTTTCCGAGAATTGGGTGTGACCATGTCCGATACTGAAGAAAACAAAATTCCTATGGCCGAATGTGGCTCTTGCAGGGCAATAATTCCGTTGGACTCAAAAGACTGTCCGGAGTGCGGAGTAAGTTTTTCAGGAGTTTCAAATGAAGCATTGGGTGAGTGTGGCGCTTGTAATGCCTTGGTTCCCATTGATTCCAAGAGTTGCCCGGAATGTGGTGTTTATTTTGTTGCCGATGATGTGCTTGATGTTCTAAGAGACTGGTTTAACAACACCGGCATCGATTCAAGAGTACTGTTCTCTAAGTTTGATTCGGACTCAGATGGTTCTATTGATGCAGATGAGTTGAAAGTGGGTTTACTGAAACTGAACCTAGCTGACTTGCCACCTTCACAAATCGACCGATTGATCACTGAAGTTGATACTGACAATGACGGGGTAATTAGTTTGGATGAATTAATTGCTGCAATCAATGGTGAAACAGAAACAGATGCTGAGGAAACCAATATTGAAGCAAGCAAACAGTATTCCGAAAATGTGGTCGAACGAATAGTCAAGAAGTATGACATAGAAAACAAAGAAACGTTCCTTGAGTTTGCTAAATCATTTGACGAGAATGATAATGATTACCTAACCGAATCAGAACTTAAGAAAGCAGCAGAGGCATTCACAACCGATAGCGGACAAGAAGATACGATAGTCGAGGAGTCCGCGGACGAAGATGTGCTGGAAGCCAATGAAGAGGTGGACGAAGATATTT
>DAHU01000018.1:16729-24197 GCA_002495945.1 Euryarchaeota archaeon UBA13 | reverse complement strand
AAAGACTACACAATTCAATCCAAACAAAAAGCATATCTTGACGGTTCGAACAAATATTGTGTGCGAGGTGGTAGTTGGTTCACTGAAAGTGATTCGACGAGAAGTTCAGCAAGAGGTCAAGCTATATCTAGCAAATCTAGTGATGGCGTAGGAATTAGATTGGTATGGGAGCCGCTTTGAATCATTCTTCTTCAACGCTTATTCCAAGTTCACTATCAAGTGCTTCAAGTGTTTGGTTGATTGGTGTTATACCAGCCTCAATATCCCATTTGCCGCTAAATTCATGATCTAAAACAGTCATTAAATTCTTCTCTTTTAGTAAATTTATTCCAGCTGCTGTTCGATTTATTACAGGAGCTATATCTTCATGGTATAACGAATCCAATATTTCGCAGATTTCTTGAAATGTTCGACTGCCGTCACACAATTGCCACAACATGCTATTTTTTGCATCGAGGGGGCGTCTTATCTCCTTGGGTGCCCTAAATAACTTAGCCAATATTTTTTCAACACGATTGAAACGCTTCTCTATTCTAAGAACTACCTTTTTGCCACTTATATTTGGTTGGTCTGGCTTAACTCCAACCTCGCCAAAATAACCCCACCAAACCGGCAATCTGCAGGGGTATTTATCAAAATAAATGTGAGCATCTATACCAGATATTGTCATGTAAATTCCTCAAAAATCAATCAATGTCCAAAACAGCATAGTTAGCATGGCTATGACGCCTATGAATGCAGAAAATTTCGTTAGTTCGACTCTATTTGTAAAATTTCTAAGATACCAAGTTGTAACTCCGCAGACGGAAATTACCACCCACAAACAGTACCAAAGAGTAGGATATTCAGCCACATTACCGCCTGTTATTCATATCTAAATATTGTTGTCCATAGTAATTCCATTGTTCAATAGTCCATCCCTGCGGAAGTCCCTCGCTTGGTATAGGCGGTGGGTTGGTGCCATCTGAATTATCAGCAGAAGTTTCAGGCGTATGTTGCTGACTTGATATTGGCGGGCCAGAAATAGGTGGACCGTTTATTGGTTTCGAGCTTGACTCTAGATCAATTATATCTCCTCGTCTCATTACTCTAAGCACTGTAAAACACACAGCAATTATCAGAATTAAACCACCTATTGCAATGCCACCAATTACTTGTGGAGAAAAAGCAGCAGAATCATCAGTTTGTTTAGTAAATTGGAAGTTTAGTGATTTTTGCTCAACTTGATTTAATTCTAAATCCAGTAAAGTGACAACAACCTCGCCGTCCAATGTTTTGCCCTCATTGATTACCTCACAATATATCGATTGGTCACGTTCTATCGAGCTGAGTATATTGTCTTCTCTTACTATCCCCTCTTGCCCAATAACATTAGAATCACAAATTAGTTTCCAGTCAGTCGGAGTTTCAAAAAGTATATTGTGAACTTCGTCAAGTGTAGATATTGTAGAGATATTGATCCACATAACGTCAAAATCATTTGATTGTCTATTTGCTGGATTATTCAACTTTAACGATATTTCTCTAACATAATCAACAACCATGACTGCGCTATGAGTCATGGTTTCAAACTCATTTGATGCACTTGATAGCGATAAGTCGAAATTTATTGTTGAATCAATTCCGATGTCTTGAGGTATCACAACATCAAGTTTTATTTGTCTTGAACTATTTTTACCGATACTAAAAGGGTGATATTGATTAAAATCGTATGCTATGCCATTATTTCCTATCGACATATATCCCGTTAGTATACCATTGTACGAGTCGCTATACATATTGGCGAAAATTCGCAAATCACTTTCATCAACATTACCCATATTATTGATGTCTAAGTATAATGTAGTTAAGTTACCCACTCCAGCATTTATCGATTGCGAATCTGCAGATAATTCTATATTTCGGACCATTTCTGTTAGCAGGGTAATAGAGGCAGAATTATCTGATAAATCTACGTCGCTACCAAACATTAGTGGTTGTACATTGATAGAAATATCGTACATTAGCCCGTAGTCTAATCCTGCCGGAATATGAATGTTGACATCATAAACTTTAGTTGCAGACAAATCTGATAATTCACCTAACTGCACTCGATTATCTACTACATTTCCTCCGTAAACAAAGGTGACCGGCCAATAGTTTGGCAGTCCATCAAGTGATATCTCAGTGGGAACCTGCCCATTTCCAAGGTTACTAAGTTGGATTGTAAAGGTGTTAACCTCACCCGGGATTAAACTTGAGGGAGAATTTAGTAGATTTATTTGCACATTATTGACTTGAGAAATAACCATGTTATCAATCAAATTAGTTAGGAAAATTTCGCCACTTCTCTGAGATACAACTGAGGCTAAATATCCCGGGCAATCATCGCCAACCTGTGCGGTATGTGGTGCGGTAATACTTGCACTGAAAGTGCCGGTATCTCCCGAATTGAGGAATAATCTTTCGGGAAAAATATCGTTAATCGTCCAATCATTGGCGCTGTCGAATACCATGTTGGTTTGGAATATATCTTGTACAGAAGCATTGTTAGTTACTGAAAAATCAACTACCACTGTTTCACCGGGTATAATGGATAATTTTTGTTCATCATTTTCATTTAGTGATGCAATGTGAGCATCGCTGACCATGCTAGCCACGATTTCGATGGTGATTACATCAGTTCGACTAGAATCATTTTCTGATACAGCAATGAGGTCAAAATAACCCACAGAGTCAGGCACAGCATCACTACCCACAGTGTAGGTCAGCATTATTGGGACATTAAATCCGGGCTGTACCAATACATTAGATTGCTGATTCCATGCAAAAGAGACACTCCAACCAATGGGCAGGTCGGTATAATCAAGGGATAGTGAGAATACATCAGTTGCCCCACCAATGTTGGTCAATGAAATAGAGGTGACACAGGAATTTCCTGGACTACACCTAATCACATCCAAAGGCGGTGTAAACTCTGGAATTCTATCAGGCACCACTTCTAATTGCATGGATAGTTCTGTTACCACACTTTGGTGATTCTTACTTGCAGCAGAGAATAAAACGGGAAACAGGCCTTGATTTTCGCCTGATTTTGGTCGATAGTTTAACTCAATAACCTTTGATTCTCCTTTATGTAAAAATATCCCATTTGATTCTGTTATGCTCACACCAGTCGTATGGGAAAAATAGTGTTGCCAGTCATTGGGTAAACCACTCAATGCGGGGGTAAATGTTTCAGAAACATTTCCAGTATTAGTCAACGAAATCAAAGCTTTGCCCCATGAATTAGGTACTGCACCAACAACGCTCATTCCCGTTGCTGAGAGGCTATATTCACGCTCGTCTAAAGTTTGATCATACATTATCACAATATCATCCATCCACAACCCAATATCGTTATTGCTCGCATCGCTGGTAAATCTGAACTTAAACTGGGAATTAGCATGAAAATTCTGTTGTGGCATTGGTATCAAAGGCGAGGTGTGACCAGCGAATGATTCAGACCATGTCTGCCAATTAGCGCCATCAGCCAAATCGTTGTCAATAGTCCCGCTAATGCTGGCTAATTCATCCCAAACGTTAGTAGAATCTTTGCTGTAAAGCCTGACAAAGTCATTAGGAGCGATACTCCCAGTAAAGTAGAAAGATACTCCGTTTGTCCGTGTAGGGTTAGTTACAGCGTCAGACATATCTAAGACAGGTGTTAGTAATTCTGTGGCGATATTTGGCAAATAAGTCGATGCCTGACCATTTCCGGCATGACATGAACTTCCTTGAGACAGGAATGTATCACTATTGGTACCCCATCCTTGTCCAACAGTCCATGTGTTAAGGTCGTCACAATTGAAATAATAACTTGCGACAGTAAATGTTGTGGATAACACATCATTTGATGGTTTATCATCCACTAATGACATAGTTGGGGTAATGATTATGCTATGATTGCCCGAATAAGTCGGTGTCAGCCGAAATAATGTGATCTCACTACTTTGTCCTCTAATGACGTTAATCTGATTTGTACTGTTGTAAATCTCATAATCTTGATACTCATTGTGCAATATTAACACATTTAAATCTACAACTGGTGAGTTGGTGTTGCCAAGATTTGCTACCTTCACCCTTAGTTGTATTTCGACATCGCGAACAGCGTCAACTACGTACAAGTCGGCTGGGCGATTAAAGTTGAGAATGGGATAATTTGATGAGAACATTCGGTATTTTTCACTATCTGCACTATTTGGATAAGAGTATGATAATTCTTCAACCGATAAGTCAACACCAGTTGACTTCGCGGCTGAATAATTTGCTGGGGCATCTTTGAAATCAAGGTTGTGGTTTGGCATTGTTTGCATCGTTAGCATAAGAACTAGCAAAACAGTTAGCTTGACTTTCATAACCGGCTCATTTGAGACAAACCATCTAATCTATATGAGTTAATTGGCATCTTCGCTGTGTTCAACTGTTTCATCGACTTCCTGCTCGGCTTTTTGCAACTTAAGCTCGTTCTTACGCTCCTTGGCACGAGCGGCAAAATATACCGTAAAAGACGGTATGAGAATCATTGAAAAACAGCCTACTACGGCAGCAACAGCCCATAAGAATTCAGTACCAGCATCAACCGAAAATACTGCAATGTCATCAAAGTCTTCATTCACCGTTTCAAGGATAATACTAGGAGCAGTACTTCGATCTCCTTCTTCAATAACATCAACAATAATTATAGTAGGTGAGTGAAAATATTCCACAATGTCTCTTGCTTTATCTTCAGCCTCGCCAAGAGAATTGGCATAGACAGTACCGTTGTTTCTTCTGCCCGGGTCTGTTGTAGTCATCGAGATTATTGATTCGTCACCGCCATCGTCGCTGATAAGTTCGTGTGTTTTGTTAAAGTAGCAACTATCCGCACAACTAAATTCGGTCGCATCAGGGTCGCCCAATTTTGTATGGCTGTACAAGCCGGCTGAATTAGTTAATTTCATGACCGAATTTCTTGACAAATCGCCGGCAGTCACATTCACCCAGGTTAGATTATCGCCGTCTGCAGTAAATGTCCATCGCCAATTAGTAACATTCTCATCCTCGTCGTAGAGTTTGACAGGGTCTGTAGTTTCAATGACAGTTGACTCAGTATCTGTGGTGTAAAGATAGTATGAAGGCGATATAGTCGCTCCGTATACGGCATAACCAAGTAGGAAAATGAGCGTAAAAGATAGTCCAAGCAGTGTCCGAAGCAGATTCGGATTCTGTGCTAACGCCTTCTGCATGATTGTTCCTATATTCTCCCCTTCAATAACACTTGCATTAAGCCTAATTTTCATGTTATGGCTCTACATCAGCACCCGTTTCATTGATATAGGGGAGTTAAGTCCGCAAAGTGCTTGGTGTTGCCATATGACCACATATTATGATATCCCCGCTGACATGCTTATCCCAGCATTAGCAGACAAACTTGCTGAGATGAGTGAAATATCTCAACCAGATTGGTCTGACTATGTCAAGACCGGAGCAGATCGTGAAAGACCGCCAACCCAATCAAATTGGTGGTCTATAAGAGCAGCATCCATTCTTAGAAAAGTGGCTCGACAAGGACCAGTTGGCGTAACAAGTTTAGCCCAAGATTATGGCGGCAGTGTCAATAACGGTTCTTCACCAAACACACCAGGTGTCGCCTCAAGACACGTAATTCGTACCGCCCTGCAACAACTTGAGACTGCCGGATTAGTCGAACTGGTAGCAACAAAAGAAATTGAATCAAGTGAAGGAAAGCAACAGTTGTTTTCCGGTCGTAGAGTAACATCCTCTGGCCAAAAATTGCTAGATGAGGTTGCTCACTCTTGCAGAGATGCAGCGAATGAAATGTACCCTGGCTTGGCTAAGTACTGAGGATGTGGGAGTGTGTCAATTATGTCTGTTAGTGGGGATGACCAACTGACAGCCTTACGTGAACAACGACGCTTAGAACTACAAAAGCAATTGGAAAATCAGGCAAAGGCACAAGCAGATGCAGAAATAGAAACTCATAGGAAACAAGCTGAGAGTCAGGCAGTGAGTTCAGCAATGAAGCAACTTCTAACCAGCGAAGCTCGCTCTCGCTTAGCAAGAATATCTTTGGCAACTCCTGAGCGCGCAGATTCCATCCGTAAGTTGATTATCAACCTCCATGAAAACCAAAAATTCACTCCGCCAATGAGTGATGATATGCTAAAATCTATTTTAGCCACACAGTCCAAGAGCCGCAGTAATGCGTCAATTAGAAGAATCTGAGAAGGTGCTCGATATGTCAAAAAATAAACCAGCAGCAAAGAAAATTCGCCTGATGAAGGCAACCAAGCAAAACCGACGTGTACCCGTATGGGTCATGCTAAAGACCGACCGAAATACTGTGTCACATCCAAAGAGGCATCATTGGAGACGCAGTAAACTACAGAGGTGATATGTATGGCAAGACCAAACGAGTCAGAACTTATTGTCCCGCTGAGGAAAGCATGGAGTATTACCAGATTCAAGCGTGCTCCAAGAGCCATTCAAATCATCAAAGACCATGTCATTCAGCATTTGAAAGTCAAGGAAGATGAAGAAGTATGGATTGATCCATCGGTAAATGAGCACATCTGGTCACGTGGCATTGAAAATCCGCCCAGAAAGGTACGCCTACAGGTTATTAGACACGACGAGCCAGATATACCAATCGAAGTCAAATTATTTGAGGAGTGATTATAATGGGAAATATTAGACCAAGTTTCATCAAAATTAGAGCAATAGCGCTAGTCGAACAACACGGCGATAAATTCACCGATGATTTCGACCACAACAAATTAATGGTTTCACAACTAACTGATGTTAGTTCGAAAAAATTGCGTAACTGGATTGCTGGTTATGTCACTCGCTATCGCCAAAGAAGAGTCGATTGAGAGGTATTTCGATGCCGGTGCGCATTGATTGGGACCGACAACCTGTTAGTGTCCACGGCGATGATAAAGAGGAACTTCAATCATTAATCGATTTTCTCAAAGTGAAACATTCTATCCGTAAACGTTCTCTAATCATGACCGATAGAGAGTCTGGAGGTTACCTTTTTTTCATTTATCAACCCTGTGACCCAAGGTGGATACACGAATTTTTCAGGGGTGAATAAATGGGTGACAGAAAAAAAATCCCATTACCATTATCACCATATCAACTGGTGGTAATATGCGTCAACACCGCACATCCAGGTAACTTGGGTGCAATTTGTCGTACTATGCTCAATTTTGGTTACAATCAGCTGCGTCTGGTCAATCCTTTGTGCGATGTTGACGATGTTGAAGCAAGAAATAGAGCTAAACACGCAGGCTCTATTCTTGATAATATTGCCGTTTTTGATTCAATCTCTGAGGCTGTTAAAGATTGTACACTAGTAGTTGGAACCTCGGGAAAGCGCGAGGTTGGTAGCAAGACATCTTTCAGACATTTTTGTTTTCCTTGGGAATTATCACAACGATTCAAC
>DAHU01000018.1:2715-16353 GCA_002495945.1 Euryarchaeota archaeon UBA13 | reverse complement strand
ACTGAGGATTTACAATCTTGTGATTTTTTGACTACACTACCAACGTGGGAGGGTTATCCAATCGCCAATTTATCCCACTCAATTAACGCCTATTTGTATCAACTACATTCTGATAGAGTGCAAGTTAACCAGGGTACTGACGCTGGAATACCAGAAATTGTCCCTATGGAAAGTGTCGTTCCACCAAAACTAAGAGAGACATTTATTGAGGCAGTCAATCAATTTAGTTTGTCCATTCCAGGAAACCAAGAACGGGCGGATAGTATCAAGAATTCCCTCATTCGGATGGCAATGATGGCTTCACCAACTAGCGATGAGATCACTAGGTTAATCGGAGGTCTCATCGACGCAACAACTGCTTTACAGTACACTCATGATAACGATGATTGGAGAAAAAATCGCCGTCGTAGAATAGAGTGAGTTATCTATGCCAACTGGCCACGGATTTAGGAGTCTCCCAAACGTGCATAGCGACCAGTTTCAGTTTATTGCCGTATGCAGATACAATATGTGGCTCAACTTGTTCAAAAGCCCACTTTGCCAGATTTTCCGCGGTGGGGATGAAATCAACGATGACTGTTCTGTGCTCATCCCCCATACACTCTAGTGCTTTACGCGCAGTCTTGTCACCACGATACACGACAAATGCATGGTCTACTACATCATGAACTTCCCGAGTTAGGATAGCACTTATGTCTGAAAAATCCATTAACATGCCCTCTTCGGAAACACCACTTGTCTCGACAACATCACCTTCAATTTCAGCTTCAAAGCGGTACCTATGCCCGTGCATGTGTCGGCACTTACTCTTGTGGTTTGGAACTCTATGTCCTGTATCAGTTTCTACATATCTCCTTATTCTGGTTACCATATTTTATTCCTCCTTGAAATTTAGGGACGCTGAATTGATGCAGTATCTTTCGCCACCGTGTTCCCTTGGTCCGTCTTCAAACACATGTCCTAGGTGGGCGTCGCACTTTGAACATCTCACCTCTATCCTGACCATGCCGTGACTTTTGTCAATAACTCTAGTGATGTTTGCATTTTCATGTTCTGAATGGAAAGCCGGCCATCCACACCCAGAATTGTACTTACTTTGTGAGGTAAATAAGAGGTGATTGCAGCATATGCAATAATAATTACCAGTGACAAAGTGTTTGTCGTATATTCCACTAAATGCTCTCTCAGTAGCATCATTGCGAGTTACTTGATATTGAATCTCAGTTAATTTTTCCCGGTAAATTTTGTCCATATAGTTAGACTGTATTGATAGTGCATGCTCGAGAACTTCATCCCAATCTTGCTGGTATGGGACGGGATCTTTACGGCCGATTGCGTGGAATGCTAGTATTCGTTCTATATCTGAACCTGTCTTTCCAGAACTCCGTCCATCATTGTCGGGTTCATATGAGGTGTTTGTATTAGCGAATATTGTCTCGAAATCCAAGTTTAATTGCTCACAAGAAATTATCGCATCCAACAATATTGATTCTTTATTTTCATCAATGTACGGCAGGTCAAACTTTACATTTTCACTATCCCAATTACCTGTCTCAAAGGCGTGATTGAGACTTTGATAGAATTCGGGCCGACAATCTGGATAAATCGCATGGTCGCCTGAATGAACTCCTAAAGATATGGTGATATTACAGTCTAGTTCTTTGCTCAAACTTAGTGCATAACCGTAAATAATTGATGAAAAAATCGCATTTCTGTTGGGCACTACAGTTGACTTCATTTGCTCTTCTTCATAATGACCCTCGGGAATGGCCTCATCAGATGTTAATGAGCCACTAAACATAGACATTAGTGAGGATAAATCCACTATTTTGTGTGTAATATTATGTCCTTTTTCTGATAAATATTCGATATTTGCTTGCGCTCTTGATAATTCTATGATGTGCTTTTGCCCGTAATCAAAACCAATGGTATACACCTCATTATTTTCCCGTAGTTTTCTTAGTAGTAAAGAGGTTGAGTCCATACCACCACTTAAGGCCATTACTGTTACTTTCGTCAATCAATCCCCATCCATTTGTGTGTTTGCAGCGATAATCTCCATCGCGGGTTATTTTTGACAATACTTTCAGTCAAAGCAAAATTTCTACCATTCCATTCAACAGATTCATTTTCCATGTAGCACGGTTGGAGATACAAATTTGTGAAACCGTCGACTAAATCGTCATACATTGATAAATCCTGACCAACATAAACACATTTTAATTCATCTCCAATACGTTGTTTTATCTTAGCATTGGGATATAATTGATCCTTTGGAGACACACAAATCCAGTCTATTAGACCTTCATCTATTGGAATTGTGCCATTTGTTTCAATCGAGATGTGATAATTGTTAGATTTCAAAATTCTTTGTAGCGGCCACAAATCGTTGAGCATTGGTTCACCACCCGTGAAGATAATATTCTTACAATCAAATGCTGCGACAGAATTTACTATTGATTTAGCAGTCATTCTATCATATTTCAGGAAATCAGTATCACACCATTCACAGCGTAGATTACAGTTGCCGAATCTAACGAATACATGTGGTATTCCCGCTCTGTGACCTTCGCCCTGAACTGAATGAAAAATCTCTACAATGTCGTACTCGTAATCATAGTCAGAATCACTTACAATTGTGTGATTCAATGATTTCAGCGCCGATGACATACAATCAACTCAGTTATTTATCAGTTGGAATAATTCTTGCCTTGGTTCAGCCTTGTCAAAAAATACACCTCTGAGGGCCGAAGTCGTCATTAATGCATTGGCTTGTTTTACTCCACGGCACCTCATACAGCCATGAGCTGCTTCAATGATTACTGCACAACCAAGCGGAGACAGATACCGTTCTAAATCGTCGGCAATATTTTTTGTAATTCGCTCTTGATTCTGTAATCTTCTTGCGTGGCACTCAACAATTCTCGATAATTTGGATATGCCAACAATTCGGTCAACTGGAATGTAAGCAATATGCGCTTTGCCACTAAAAGGTTGCAGATGATGTTCACAAGTAGAGTGAAATTCAATATTTTTCAGCAACACAATGCCGTCATAACCTTCGCCATTGAAAGTCGAACTAAGTATACTTTCAGCATCCATGCTGTAGCCGCTGAATATCTCATCCCAAGAGTCTATGACTCTTTCAGGTGTGTCTAGTAATCCTTCTCGTTCTACATCATCTTCTAAATAACCCAGCAGGATCTTTACTGCTTCTTTCGCTTGGTTTCTTGTTGGCATACTTTTTACCTCCCGTTACGGCTGTCTATTTCGTCTAATTGGTCCAATAACTTGCGGCATGCAGTTCTAATTGCATCTGCCACACTTACAAATTTACGTTCATCACCAACGTGCTTCTTGATGTCACTAAGAATCTCTGCTGGCATGTCTAACGAGACTTTTGGCATGGTTGCCGGGTTTTATTACTGCATATAAGTATTAGTATAGTAATACTCTAGTAATACATCCCATCACTAATCATATAATTTAAGCAATAATTTAGCGAATGTTGAAGAAGCGCCGAGAATACAATATGATTGATGAAGGCAGTGAGCAAGGCTGAAGATGCGCTCGAAGCGTTGGCAGAAATACGCAATAATTCAGGGAAAATGGATACTGTTGGACTCAATGACAGGGAAATAAGCGATTTCTGTAACTTAGATAACAACTTATTTGCCGCCATAATTGAAGGTCTTGAAAACCATCGAGAACTAGTCCTTAGATTAGGCGCTGAAACCTTGATGCAAGACGAGCAGGATCTTGTTGCTATATTGCAGCAGGATTATGTCAATTTTTATGCTCCTGCGACCGTAAACCCTTACATCGCTTTAGCTGCTCGTGGTCCATGGATCATCACTAGCCATGGAGCTGTAGTCCATGATAATGGAGGCTACGGAATGTTAGGTGCTGGACATGGACCAAGCAGTGTCATTGACGCGATGTCGAAAAATTGGGTTATGGCCAATGTTATGACACCCTCGTTTAGCCACAGTAGATTGGCAAATGCGCTCAAGCAAGAATTAGGTAATACCAGGGGCAATTGTCCGTTTACCAAATTTATTTGCATGAACAGTGGCTCTGAGTCTATGACAGTAGCACTAAGAATTGCTGACATCAATGCAAATAAACAAACGGGGCCAGGCGGAAAATATGAAAATTATCCAATTAAGATGATAGCAGTGGAAAGAAGTTTTCACGGTAGAACAGATAGGCCCGCACAAATATCTCATTCTTGCAAGTCTGGTTACGACAAAAACTTAGCGACATTCCAAAATAGGGATAATTTGATACTGGTACCTGCCAATAATCCTGCAGCATTAGAAGAGGTGTTTGCTCGGTCTGTCGAAGAGAAATTTTTCATTGAACTGGTTGCTATCGAACCTATACAGGGTGAAGGAAACCCCGGCCTGTGCGTTAGTAGAGAATTTTACGATACGGCAAGAAAACTAACAAAAGAATATGATTCTATGCTGTTAGTTGATTCAATTCAGGCTGGCATTAGGGGTCAAGGATGTTTATCGGTTATTGATTATGACGGATTTCAAGATGCTGAAGTTCCAGATATGGAAACATGGTCAAAAGCCATCAATGCAGGACAATATCCGCTTTCAGTGCTTGGTATGAATGATAGAGCATCATCTATGTACGTAGTTGGGATTTATGGCAATACTATGACCACCAATCCGCGAGCCTTAGAGACCGCTGTCGCGGTATTGGAACAGATTACTCCTGAACTGCGAAAAAATATCAAAGAACGTGGCGAAGAATTTGTAGCCAAACTAAAGCAACTTGGTGAAGAGTTACCTGGAACCATTACCAAGGTACAAGGTACAGGCCTTTTGTTAAGTGCAGAGTTAGAGCCGGCAAAATACCCAGTTGTTGGCTTCGATGCAGTCGAGCCATGGTGTCGAAGACGGGGGCTCGGTGTCATTCACGGAGGACATAATGCGTTGAGATTTACACCGCACTTTAGAATCACGTCGGAAGAGATCGACTTAATCATTAAGATAGTAAAAGAATCACTGATTGCTTTCTCATGACAATGTCGTAACTATGTCCTCACGCTTGAACTGCCTTGCTGCGTAATAGGCTGCCAAACTTGCGTATAGTATCGATGTTATCATCCAAATCATAACATGCTCGAATATAACTCGGTCAAGGAGTAATTCCCGCAATGCAAGTAATATGTTGATTACCGGTATGCTAAACCAAAAACTTTCGATACCATCTAAATTTATTACTTGTGTGAATAATGCGGGGAATATAATCAATATTATTGCTGGCCCTAATATTGAGCCCGCTTCTTTAACACTGTGCGACCGCATTGCCAGTGCTAATTCTAATGCCACCACCATTACAGCAAACAGCATTATCGATAAAATGATGAGGATTACTGCTTCTAACGACAAAGACGGTATACCAATGAAATCTGATGATGCGAGATAACCAATTGCAAATAGTAAACCAACAATTTGTAGGAGAACACCCACGCCAGTAATTGTGGCCACTCCGAGCCATTTGCCCATGAGTAATTCATTGCGAGTACATGGTAGCCCTAGCAAGGCCTCAAGCGTACCCCTTTCACGTTCTCCTGCAGTCATGTCAATCGACGGTTGAATTGCACTGGAAAAGGTCCATATCGCAAGAACTAATGGTATGAAGAGAGATAATATTAGTCCTGCTTGTTCACCTTCTGTCGCCACATCTGCCTTTGTGACATCACCGTCCCAGCGCAATGGGTCTAGAGTATTATCAACATCTAAGCCACCCTCATCAATACGCTCTGCCGTAATATTATTTTCAAAAATTAATAATGCGTTAAGAATTCTTCCTTTTGCTTCACTAGAACTCTCCGAAGTAGACAAATGAATAATTGAGTAATACCAGACATCTTCAGAATAATTGAGTCGAAGAACGGCATCGATTTCCATACCTCTAACCCGTTCTAAATCATTCAAGGGGTCAGATAATGAAGTTGAGAACGTTGTATTAACCTCCGTAATTAAGGTGGTAGTCGTATTGAATAACGGAATAAGTTCATCTGGATATTCATTAAATTGAATTTCTATCTGAACATTCTTAGAATCTAGTTCAGCAGCTTCTGATTCTAATAATATTGGGAACACAATAAAAAGCACTGGGAACATTAGGATTGGAATTATGATAATCGCTACTATAGTGCGCCAGTCTCTAACAAATTCAACAACTTCTTTCTTAGCTATTGTTTTAATCCGATGGCCAGATTTATTCATCTTCAAACACCTCTGCATTTTCTATTAATTTTGGCGTCTTTGGGCGGAATAATTTATGCCATAGTTTGGTAATTCCTGATTCTGATTTACTATCTTCAAACCTAACTCTTGCTTTTTCTTGGGTTAATGCAACATAGGCCTCTTCCAAACTAGCGCAGTTATTTTCTTTGATAAGTTGTTGAGGTGAACCATCAGCCCTTACTACTCCATTATGAATTATAATGATCCTATCACACACTTGTTGGGCTTCAAATAACTGATGCGTAGAATAGACAACTGTGCCACCTTCTTGCTTTATTTGTGCCACCAATGCTCTAACCGTTCGCGCACTGGTGATGTCAAGGCCTGCTGTTGGTTCATCAAGTAACAATACCTTTGGTCCATGTGCAAGTGCCCTTAGCAAGGCGGTTTTTTGTCGCATTCCTCGCGAAAATCCTTTAGTATAGCGAGCAAGGTTTTCTTCCATTTCCAAACTTTGCGCGAATTTTACTGTCCTTTTCCAAGCTATTTTATCATCAACTCCGTAGAGTCTGCTGTGATAACGTATATTTTCCCACGCTGTTAACCTCGAATACAGACCCGTTGATTCAGGGACTACTCCAAGGTTATCCCGCATTTCGTGGACTGGGGTGTTGTCTCCTAAAGTGACTGATCCACTGGTAGGAGTATAGACGCCTGACATTAGCCTAAGCAAGGTAGTCTTGCCAGCACCATTACTGCCTACTAAACCTACAATCTCACCGGAGTTTATCTCAAATGAAACTCCACTGAGTGCTTCTACTTCTGAGAAGTTTTTCTTTACGTTAGATATTCTAAGCAGTGTATTATTTGCGGTCATAATCAACTAGCCCTTCCTGATTCTATTGCACTGTTCAAACCAGGATATTTAACCTCAAGTTTTCTTGCTCTCTCCAGTTGTTGTTTAAGTTGTGAAAATATTTCTTTTTGTGGCACACCCATGTCTATCAGATTGGCAAACATTTCGAATGCGCCATATATTGAACCAGCATCGAGATATGCGTCGTTAGATATTTTCTTATCGTATCTCAGAACCTCTAATCTTCCAGCAATAAATTTGGCCTCTGCTTTTAGTCTCGGCCCATCTATATGAGACAAAGCCATTAGTTGGTCAACACAGGTTCGCATGTTTGAAAAACTTAGGAGATAGATTATGATTGTTTCCTATTGTTTTTGTGATAATTCAACTAACACGCCGCCTGTTGACTTAGGATGCACAAATGCAATCAGACAGTTTTTTGAACCGATTCTTGGACTCTCATCAATCATTCTTATACCAGAATCTACCAACTGTTTAATCATAAGGTGGATATCTTCCACCTCAAAACATATCTGCTGTACTCCTACTCCTCGCTTAGAAATGAATTTGCCAATTGGTGTTTCTTCACCAGTTGGTTCCAATAATTCAATCATAGCTGGTTCTTGGAGTTCGCTAGAGATGGGGAGAAATCGAGTAATAACGCCCTGTTCTTCAACTTCTTCATCCTCTCCCTTTGACATTAATCCTAATAAATTCCAAAATTTTTCACCCGAATCCAAGTCATTTACTGCAATTCCAATGTGATCAAGTCTAATTCTCATAATCTCACCTAAAATCCACTGGGGGCCATCCAGGTTCCAAACTCTTGTTTCATAGCGCCCATTATCTCTCCTAATGTACAATCATTTTTGATTGCATCAATTACTAATGGGAATAGATTTTCGTCACTATTTGCAGCATTGGTTATGTCCTCTAACGAACTCATGGCAGCATCATGGTTGCGGTTCGCTCGCAATTTAGCAAGTTTTTCTTGTTGTCGCATACCAAGGCTATCGTCTAGTTTCATAGCTTTGATTGGATTATTTTCATCCATCATACCAAAGTTTACTCCGACGATTTTACGCTCACCGCTCTCAACTTGATTTAAGTGAGAGTATGCTGAATTGTGAATTTGTCTTTGTTGCCAACCTTCCTTAATCGCAGCCATGGCGCCACCTTTGCCATCGATTTCTTCGATCATTGCCATCGCAGAATCATAAATTTGTTCCGTTAAATGTTCAACATAGTGCGAACCAGCCAGTGGGTCAATAACATCAGCAGCCCCACTTTCCTCTGCAATTATTTGTTGTGTTCTTAGTGCAATTGTTGCGCTTTCCTCAGTAGGCAAACCAATGGCTTCATCGTAAGAATTAGTGTGCAGACTTTGTGTGCCGCCACATACAGCAGCCAGCGCTTGGATAGTAACTCTTGAGATATTGTTCAAAGGTTGTTGCGCGGTTAGGCTAACGCCAGCAACTTGAGTGTGAAATCTCAACATTTTGGATTTTGGATTGGTTGAATTATATCTGGCATCGATTAAATCATGCCAGAGTTTTCTTGCCGCTCTGAATTTGGCAATTTCCTCAAAAAAGTCATTGTGACAGTTAAAGAAAAATGACAACCTTGGTGCGAAGTCATCAATGTCCAAACCTGTTGCGAGTGCTGCATCAACATAATTAATCGCGCTAGCCAGTGTAAACGCAACTTCTTGAGTCGCTGTGCATCCTGCTTCTCTTATGTGGTAGCCACTGATTGAAATTGTATTCCATAACGGAACTTTCATCGCACAGTAGGAGAAAATGTCGGTAATCAGACGCATACTCTCATCGGGAGGGAATACATATGTTCCTCGAGCCATATATTCTTTCAGAATATCATTTTGTATAGTGCCTCTTACCTTGTCTGCACTAACTCCTTGCTCTTCTGCAACAATAATATACATCGCAAGAAGAATCATAGCAGGAGCATTGATTGTCATCGATGTGGAAACTTTGTCCAATGGTATTCCAGAAAACAACTCACGCATATCATCCAAACATGAAATAGACACACCAACCTTTCCAACCTCGCCTAATGATAACTCATCGTCAGCATCAAGGCCTAATTGAGTTGGCAAATCAAACGCAACGGATAGACCTTTTTGGCCACGGTCAAGCAGTAGTTTAAACCGTTCATTGGTTTCTTTAGCGCTTGAAAAACCAGCATATTGTCGCATCGTCCATAGTCTCGAGCGATACATAGTTGAATGAATTCCGCCGGTGTAAGGAGGCTGTCCAGCCTGATGTTGTTGGCCAGGGAATTCAAAAGGAATATCAATTCCTGAGAGGGTTTTCCAACTCGGCTTTCTCTCATCTGCCATGAAACCCCCACCGCTTGACGCTTCATCAAAACTACTATTCTTGGCCTGAGCCTATTGATGTTGTTTAACTCAGCATCCACAAGTGGGATCTCCACAACCAGGTTGGTCTGGAGTAACATCTACAACCTCAACTTCAAAAGTCAAATCTTTACCTGCTAACGCATGGTTGAAGTCTGCTGTCACCGTATCGTCGGAGAGATTACAAATTGTGAATGGGGCTGGACCATGCGGCATTTGTGCAACTAATTGAAATCCAAGCTCTAATTTTGTTTGCTGCTCTAACTGTGCAAACTGTGAACGTGGAATTTCTAATATTGCTTCCTCATCTCTTTGTCCATAAGCACGATCGGCAGTTAGGGTGAAAGTTTTCTTATCGCCCATTGAAGCACCAATTAATTCTTCCTCGAATCCAGGAATCATCTGGCCTTTTCCGACAGTAAACTTTAGCGGATCTCTGCCTTCACTTGTATCAAAAACTTCCCCATTATCTGGTAGGGTTCCCTTGTAGTGTACTTTTACGACCATTCCATTTGCGATTATATTTTCACTCATATTTTCATCTCCTAGTTGATATGCTCTTTATTTCACTTCTCAGTTTGTCAGCAATTTCGTCCGTTAGTATTAGTTCTCGATTTTTTTGTTCAATAAATTCCATTGCAGCATCTATGCTTATCCGCTCACCTTTCGCAATTATTTGACCTAACACATTGGACCTGTGCTCTTCTGGCACATCAGGGTTGTCTAAAATCTCTCTAGCGACATACTTGAACTCTAGTATTTTCTGACGATTCAGTTTCTTTTCCAAACGCTGCCTTCCGCCACCTTTTTTATCCATTCTACGCGTCTTCCGCTTCTTCTTTGAAATTCCCGCAGAAGATTTGTCAACACTTTGAATGGTTTTGAAGACGTTCAAAGAGTTGGAACTTGGACTCTCTGACTTCGGACTTATGTCGATGGTTTCATTTTCATCAGTTAACACGACACTATCAACTTCAGTTTCCAATGGTTTGGTAGCAACTTCTGGGTCCTGCTTGATTTGAGATTTGCTCAATTTAGCATTGTCCTTTGATTGTTGAGATTTTCTTTTTAATTCCTCTAACCTCTCCGCTCGAGTTTGTTTTGGTTTTTTCGTTACAACGGCGGCAGTTGTCTCGGTGATTGTCGGTTCAGGGGCCGGTTTTTCGACCACTGGTTCAGGGGTTGCTGGAATTGGCTCTGGTGCAATGGATTCCGCCATGCTTGTGTTGTTATTGGTGTTGAGTTTCTCTCTTGCTTGACGCTGTAGTTCTTGTAGGGTTTTTGCTTTGTCTTTTTCCGGACTTTTTACTCCACCACTTGTGCTTTGGCTTTGTGCATCCATTCTACGCTTCTCTTTCGCTTTTTCAGCATGTCTTCGGTTTCTTTCTGCTGCAGCATTCTGAGCAAAAGGATTGAACGGGACATCCTTTCTACGTCTATTCCTACCATTCACTGAATATCCCCAACCCAACGCTCACCATCGGCCTCTTAAAACCGTTGGCTAAACTCATGCCCAAATGATTGGCGTCTGGTCAGTTCTTAGATACTGATCAATTGCGCTGGTCTCGTATGAAGTAACTCTACCGGCTTTCAATTCAAGCCATCCCAACAAACCAATCATTGTTCCATTGTCAATGCAGTACATACGAGGAGGGGCAAACGATTGGGAATCCCTCTCTTCACACATCAATTCACACATTGTCCTTAATCTATTATTGCATGCAACGCCCCCACCCAGTAGAAGTTCAGTTTTTCCTGTGTGAGCTAGTGCTCTTTCTGCAACTTCGACGCAAGCAGAAAATACATGCTCTTGAAGGCTCCAACAAACGGCTTCAAGTGGTCGACCGTTTTCTACGAGCCTTAAAGCGGCTGTCAGCACACCTGAGAAGGCCAAATCCATGCCCCTTACGGCGTATGGCAATTCTAATCCTTCCATTGAAGCATTTGGATTCTCTTCTAACCATTTGGCAGCTAATTTTTCTATTACTGGACCGCCTGGAAATGGGATGCCTTGAGCCCTTGCGAATTTATCAAGCATATTCCCTATTCCGATGTCTAAAGTCTCACCCAATACGCGATATTTCCCTTCAAGACGAGCGATGACTTGGGTGTTGCCACCTGATACATAGAGGAGTACTGGGTCATCGCATCCGCATTGCTGACGGCCAATTTCAATGTGTGCTACACAATGATTGACGCCAATCAATGGAACATTAAACTTGGAGGATAAACCTCGGGCAATAGATGCACCGATTCTTAAACATGGACCTAGGCCTGGGCCTTGAGAATAGGCTATGGATGAGATATCATTAACAGTAATCGATTGGCTTTTCAATGCTGCTTTGAGCAACTCTGCTGCACATTCTTTGTGATGGTCAGCAGCCTCCCTAGGGTGAATACCGCCTTTTTCCGGCCTGATGGTCGAGGTCGATGACGGGTAAGGAATGCCGTTTTCATCTACTAATCCAAACGATAATGTGTGCGCAGTTGACTCAATTCCAAGTGTCCACATACAATCTCACCCTTAACCCCTAACAAGCCATTATTCTTGAACCCTCACCCTTTGGCATTAGGTATGCGGACCGTCCTATACAATTGCGGGCCGATTGTAACATTCGATTCAGAGATACCGCTAATCGGTAATGAAATGACTAATGATAAGTGGATAATAAGCGATGGAAAAGCAATTATTATAGAAGGTAGTGAAATAGTAGATATTGTAGAATCAACTGTTGCCCTCGATGACTATGGTTCACATAAAGCAGATGGAATTTCACTAAATGCTTACAATCTCAACGGCCGGGCTGTCATCCCAGGTTTGATAGATTCTCACACCCACTTGGTTTGGGGCGGAGATAGATCTAACGAGGTTAGACTCAAACAGCAAGGCAAAAGCTATGCTGAGATTGCTGCAATGGGTGGTGGAATAGGTGCTACGGTATCTATGACCAATGACTCATCAAAAGAAGAATTATTCAATTTGGCAAGACAGAGAGCACAAATTGCCCTAAAGAATGGGACAACATTTATTGAAACTAAATCTGGTTATGGTTTGGATGTTGATAATGAACTAAAACTATTAGAGATAGCGAAGTTACTAAGCATCGATAAATCTCTACCCGGTATAGATTCGACATGGCTTGGCGCACATTCAATACCGAAAAATCACACCATTGAATCATATACCAATGAATTAATATCAAAACAACTACCCAAAGTTGTTGAATCTAAGTTAGCAAGATCTGCAGATGTATTTTGTGAACCGGGCTGGTTTGGTATCGATGAGTCGGAGGAAATTTTGCTGGCCGCTAGAAAACACGGGCTGGCACTGAGGATGCACATCGATGAGTTCTGTGATGGTGGTGGTGGTGAATTAGCTGCTAAACTAAACGTGGATACTGCGGACCATGCTCACTACACCAGCATGGAAACGCGTGAAAAAATGAAACAATCAGGTGTAAATACAGGCTTTTTGCCTGGAACCCCGTATTCAATGGGTGCTGACTGGCCAGATTTCAATTCAATGAATGAAAAAGAGATACCATGGACTATTGCAACGGATTTCAACCCCAATAATCAAATCTTAAGTTTACCATTTATCGCTTCGATCTTAGTACAGCGTTGTAATGTAGATCCATTAGCAGCCCTTGCCGCGTGTACGATTAATGCATCATTTACTACACCGCATGAAACTAATGAGCGACATGGGGTAATAGCAAAGGGAGCTGTTGCAAATCTGAATATCTTACAGTCCCATCAGTGGGAATCGTGGTGCTTATCGCCCGGCCACTCTTCTGTTGGTTCGACTGTTCTGAACGGTAAGCTTCTCAAACATGAATTATAATTAATTATCTTGTAGAAAATAAATAATATTCCATTAATTGAGAAAGTAATTGAGTGATAATCATGCCAGTATTAGAAACCATTGTTTGTCAAACGGTAAAAGGGAAAGAAGCTAGATTTGAGAGGATGGTAAAATCTAGGGTAGAATTATCAAAACGACAAGATGGGTGTGTAGACTCTTGGTACGGAATATCAAACTCAGATCCATTTCTTTACCTAATACAAACGGCATATGTGGATATGGATAAGTTTCATGAAATTAAAAAATTAATTGAAACCACTCTTGATGCAAAGGATGGAGGTCTAGAAACCTGTTTGAATGGTCCGCCACTGCTAGGATTGTTTGACAT
>DAHU01000018.1:0-2335 GCA_002495945.1 Euryarchaeota archaeon UBA13 | reverse complement strand
CATTATGCGTCATTGGCGCAATCTAAGCAGTTTTCAGGCATTGGCAAATTATCGATAAATCCTGCGCAGTAACTCGTTTTATGCTAAATTCGCCTCATTTTTTTTGCAAATTATTACGATTTTGGCATACAACCCCCCTCCTTTTCGTGGAAAACACGATAAAATTGACAAATAGCCATTGAATTAACGAAGAATTGATATTCAGACTATTTTCACAAAGGTTTGATAGTCATGTCAGAAGTATCTGGTTACTGTTTGAAATGCAAGAAATATGGGCCAATAAAGAATGGAACAATGATAAAAATGGCCAATGGACGGACTAGGATGGCTGGTTCATGTTCTTTAGGCAGCTGTACTGGAAAAATTTCTAAGATTATCAGTTAATTAAAAACCGATGCGATTTAATATACGCGGCCATAGGGCGTATTGTAGGGCTCGTGGTCTAGGGGTTATGACGTCGCCTTGACATGGCGAAGATCGAGAGTTCAATTCTCTCCGAGCCCACCAATGAAAACCACTTAAAGATTGACTGCTGATTAATTATAGTTTTACCTTTTTGAGTGGCAATTAAACAATAATCATAATTCTTCAATTTCTTCAGGTATTGGATGAACAATCGGTTTATCTTTATCAGCCGAATCTTCATCACTAAATGAAAAATCTGTTGAACCACCGTCCCATGAAATCACATCCTCACTTTGTTCGAACTCTTCTTCGATAATCTTTTGATTAGGTCCCATTGAATAGGCTAGAGGATCTATGTCAATTTCTTCCTGGGGGCGTTCATGAGCAGGCGGGGCATCCCTATCGACGAGGTGGATGGTAGAATGAAACGCGCCACATCCTACACATCTTATTGAACCCAGTGTTTCGATACATCCACATACTGGGCACTCGGCTTTATTTTGGAAGGTTTTGAGTATGTCGGAATCCATTTCAATCTTCTAAAAACATATCATCTTGATAGCCGGTCACTAAGTCACCAGTCCCATCTTCCTCTATGGTTACCAGCCCTTCCTCATCATCAAATTCAATAATGGTGCCAAAGACCTCTTCATCTTCTAACACTAGTCCTATGTATGAGCCAATATCTATCTCATCGTCCTCATATTCATCGTCTTCATACTCATCATCTTCACCGATTTCATCAGCGTCTTGAACATCTGTATTAGCCTCGATAGCCTCCGTATTGTTTTCATCATTATCATCTGACTCTGATTCCTCATTGGATTCAACTTCTCCCTTGACCTCAGCTTTTTCTGATTCATTTTCTCTCATTGCTTTTACACGGGCGCGCCATGCAGGAACAAGAGATAATTGGGTGAATAAACCTCCGATAAGTCCGATTGTTCCTAAGACAACGAATAATACTCCGTCCCAGTAGAATTTGGCCGGCATAGATATTGCACCACCTTTTCCAGCAAATGGAGTAAGTGAATTTTTACATCCATCAATTTGTATTGTGTCATCACATGGATACGGGTCGCCGTTTACGTACAATGTCCCGTCTTCTCCAATTGTTTGACCAAACTCAGTGTCCAAAGGTACAGTACCTCCATTACCGTCGACGAAAGGAGCAAGTGTGCCGTTGACTACCCACAATATGATGAAACAAATGAAACCAAAATGTATCAAGGGCCAGACTACATCTTTCCATTTCTTGGACATCATGCGTTTTTGCCATTTCGAGGGGAATTCTTTTGCCTTAGACAATGATGCTTTTTCATCGAATTCGCCATCATCGTGCTTTTCCAGTGTCTCTATGAACTCTAACAAATCGATTGAATCATCGTCATCCGAATCAAACATTGCCATCAAACGTTCAATTTCTTCCTCGTTGACATCTTCATTAGCATGATTGTTTAATGCCTCAGTAAGCTCGTTGCGATTGATTTTACCGTCTGCATTACCGTCTAATTTCTTGAAAAACCCGCCAGCATCGATGTCCAAATTTTCCATGTACTGCATCAGTGCATCTATTGGACTTACATAGCGATCGGATTCTATTTCCGAATCCATTTCCTCAATAATTTCAATCAACTCAAAGGCATTAACACGTCCGTCAGAATCTTTGTCCACTAAGGAAATGATTCCCATTATGTCGCTTGGAGACAAGTATTCTCCCGCAATTGCATCAATACCTTTCTGTAATTCAGGCCCGTCTATTAAGCCATCATCATCTAAATCCATTGATTCAAATAATGCTCTAATGGTCATATCTTGCTCTTTCGCAGCCGTAACAAGTAGTGACAAGTGCTCCTCTGATGACAACTCATCGACATCATCGTCTGAATCTTCTTCCTCTCCAATGTCTACTTCATCATTGCTTGAATCT
>DAHU01000117.1:3535-4924 GCA_002495945.1 Euryarchaeota archaeon UBA13 | reverse complement strand
TCACCGGGAGGAGTTGGTTTTGACATCAATTGTGGTGTTAGAATGCTTGCTCTAGATTGCAAGATTACGGATATTCCCAATATCGATAAATTAGCTGGTAGGCTGAATGGAAGAATTCCAGCAGGTGGTTCTGGTAAAGGTGGCCTTGACATATCATTAAGAGACCTTGATGAAATTATTTCGAGAGGTAGTAACGCAATGGTCGACATGGGGTTTGCGTATGATGATGACCTCAATAATATAGAATCAAAAGGAGCGCTGGAAAATGACAAAGGAGTATCGGAAAGAGCTTTGAAACGAGGGCTAAAGGCCCTAGGCACACTTGGTTCAGGAAATCACTTTTTAGAATTGCAAACCGTTGAATCTGTGGATATGGCCAATAGATACGGCCTATATGAAGGGCAAGTTGTTTGTATGATTCACTCGGGGAGCCGTGGCTTAGGTCATCAAGTATGTACGGACCATGTTCGCATGTTAGAAGAAAAATATCGCAACCGGAATGGTGTTTGGTCGTGTGATGAATGGGGATTTGAGATAATGGACAGACAATTAGCAGCAGCTCCGATTCATAGTCGCGAGGGCGAAAATTACCTAGATGCAATGAATGGCGCTGCTAATTTTGCATTTGCAAATCGTAGTGCACTTACACACAGACTTAGAGAAGCTATTGCGAAAGAAATTGATGTCGAAAGCAGATTAATTTACGATGTAAGTCACAATATTGCTAAGATTGAAGAGCATGTTATCCATGGTAAAACATGTACTTGTGCAGTACATAGAAAAGGTGCAACTAGAGCTCTACCGAACCAACCAGTTCTCGTCCCTGGAGATATGGGTACAGGATCTTGGCTGTTGGAAGGGATTGAGGGTAACCGTGCATTCGCATCATCCTGCCATGGAGCAGGCAGGTCTCTTTCACGCTCTCAAGCAAAGAAGGTAATCGACGGAAATTTGGTCAAAAAGAATTTAGAAAGCAAAGGAATAAGAGTTCATGCAAACACCTCGAATATCATGTCAGAAGAGGCACCTGATGCTTACAAAGATGTGGATGAAGTGATAGAGCTGTCATCGAACGCTGGTCTTACAAGACCAGTAGCAAGGCTTTCACCATTTACCGTAATCAAAGGTTGATCACATACAGTAATTTGCTTGGTTTTGTCCAAATGCTGGCGATGCTCCACTACTTACTCCATCTGGTTCCTCACAGATTACTGAAAGTAGTGTATTTACTAATTCTTTCAAGTCATTGACTTGCTCTTGAAGTTCCTTGACTTTTTTTGCAGTATCTATGCTTGCGCTATTTTGTCCCATCAATTTCCCATCCTGAGAGGTTTGCTCTCATTGTAAAATTTAGTAAATAGGCTTTAATTGATTTCGGTTATTTCTAAG
>DAHU01000117.1:0-3140 GCA_002495945.1 Euryarchaeota archaeon UBA13 | reverse complement strand
TTGTCTAGGACGGAATAGTCAACCGTCTGGTAATCTACTTCCGGATTTTTTGTGTATTGGGGTAGGTCGGGAGTATCTTTCTCATCATCATCAATTTCATCATCCCATTCATCATCAAAGATACTGTCTCCATCGTTATCTTTTCTTGCCAGTATAACAATCGCAAACCCTGCAACAATTAACAATATCACGAGTATTGAAATCGTTAGTGTCATAAAACTAATTCCTGACTCGAAATCATCTTGACTAATTACTCTGGGCATGTCAGATTCTGCGTTTAAATCACAGCTTACCGTTTCTTGAATTTCAAAGCAATTTGGCATAAGTGAGTTGATGACCCAAGCATCATGCCCAGTGATGTTCACAAACAGCCCCTGAGAACCTGAACCATATGTTTCAAACAGTATAGGTTGTGTATTTTGAGTTCTAGCAGGCGAAAGAACCAACTCAAAGCTTCCATGGTTTATCCATGTTCTTCCCTCGCCAACATCTTCCATCAATGATACGTTCACTGTTCCAATTTTGCTTCCTAAGTTTCGAACGTGAACTACTACCCCTATTTCTGTTCCCTCAACAACCTCATTACCCTTGGGAGACTTTCCATTAGCAAGACTTATGTCGATATTTGTCACTGATACGTCGAAGGATAGTACAGTGAAATCTGTCCGCATTGCATCTATCATTGACAGACCTGTCCCAATCGCTTGGTTGCCAGCCATATCGACAACATCAATCCACCAAATCAGTTCGTCACCTTGCTCAAATGTTAGATTGATGCCCGATGTGAAGTCTATGTTTCCTGCATAAGAATATGATTCACCATTAGAAGATATCAATGGTATCATTCCATTAGATTGACCATTGCCAATGTTGACACCATTTCGCATAAAAGCCCAGTTAACAGGTAAACCTCCGCTTGGCATACCACCCTCATCAGTGACTAACAAGGAAAATTGTAGAGTCGAGAGTTCTTCATTATCAATTACAAGCGGAACATATGAAAATTGAACTAATGGAGCGACCTCATCAACAGTGATTAGGGATTGAACTGTTGTTACATCTTGCCCTGGTGATACAACTCCTGTTAGAGAATAATCAACACTCAATACAGATTCTAAAATTGACCGAGTTGGCAAGATTATGCCGGACTCCCATTCACCATTTTGCATAACTTCGGCGTATGAATTAATCACCTCAGATCCGTAGACGGTTGAGATTCCGACTTCCAAACCTTGAGGTGGTGTTTTCACCAATTTGACACCAGACTTTTGGTATGAAATGTGCCCAGTGAATTTCAAATCATCACCTGGCTGAACGAATATATGTTCTGAAGATGGTTGTGATATTGGTGGTGTAGTGTCAGTAGTATTCTCCAAAACAACCTGAAGGTTGTTATCTAATTGCCATCGTATTTTCCCAATGTTAGATAACACCACGACTGGGTTTAATTCATCATCATCATAAACGATTATACTTGGAAGGGAATATTCCTGCAGCCTGCTTATGTCAAACTCCCAATCAATCGAAAATTCCCATTCAACTTGCCATTGGTTTTCTCCTGTGAATGAGTTTGATACATTGTGCAGAATAATTTGAGAATTTTCTCCAGTGTAAAAGGCACCATTTCTTGGTTCCCACACCATCAATCCAAGCCCGTCGTCTTCTAATCCTGCTAGGTGAATTTCCACAACATCAATTGAATTTACGCCATTTGCATCGCTTATATTCATAGTAAGTTTGTGGTTTTGTCCTGCGAGTAATTGCTCACTATGTGTGTCTAAAGATATGCCAGCAATTGGAATAGTTGTCGGTTCGTTTACAGCAATAATTAATGTAGCCATATCATTATCGATACCAGAATATCCTGCGTATGTCAGATCGTGGCCTGCGTAATCTTTGCTTTCAAAGAATACTGAGAATTGGGAATTAAAGCTCATTTGGGATACATCAATACCACCAAAACTTACTGTTCTTTCTCCAGATTGACCTTCTGGAAGAGGTTTAGAGATTTTTTGATATTCTGACGCATCTGCAATACCATCAAGATTTACGTCGTCTATCCCTTCTCGCCAGTAATACATCGATACCTGATCTCCCAAGGCTTCTTCATCGATTATGGTCACTTGCATATTTAGAGGCGCAGAGGGCTCCCAAGTGAAACCATCTGCTGGCTTTAATCTCTGACCCGTGTCAACAAGAAGATCCTTAGCATATGGTGATACGCTATCGAGTTTTACAGTGATTGGATTAATTGAAGTTTCATCTTGGGCACCAGTCGCCCCTGTGATTGGGCCTACTCTGACTATGAACGGTTCGATTGTTGTCTCAAGACCTGATGATGGAAGAGTAACAAGACCTGCCCATGTTCCGTCACCTGTTGAATTGAATGCGACCTGATAACCATCGAGAGAAACACCCACTACGAAATCGTCAAATTGTGGTCTCACATCTACGGTATTTTGGAACTTAACTGTGCCAGATATTGATACAGCAGTCCCTGACTTTGCGTAAAAGGGATATGACGCTGAAAATTCATCAGATAATTCATGACCAAACATATCGACTATTTCCCATGAATCTATTTCAAGGTCATTTTCACTTGCTTGAGTTGCAGAACTGCCCGATTGTGCACTTGCAGGAGAGAGGCCCTCGCCGTTTGAATCAAACGCTTGTGAATACCAAATAATCGATTGTGAATCATCCCAACTCCAACTAACATCAAACTGCCAGTCCACTATTATCCTACCTCCAACTTCGGACATCGATGACGTGTTAGATAGTTGAAGAATATCACTCCCGCTAACCTGTTGGAACTCTACTTGACTAGTTGATTTATCAACAATTATTTTCACCTCAGAACCACTGGAATCTTCTCCAATTAGGTGAATTTCGCTAATTAAGTCATTATCTATCAAATGATGATGCTGGGTTGAGAAACCTTGCAATATACCGTTAGGGTACCATGTGTCAGGAACGCTGAACGGATGGTTTGTTATCATGTTTTCATGGTAAACTCCTCCGTCAACAGAAATCCCACCCGCTGAAGTTTCCCACGCAATAGGAACATCAACAATAGATAATTGACCGTTATTTGAGTTGGCATCATGGTATGATTTTACAACCTGTCCTAGCCCACTAAC
>DAHU01000045.1 GCA_002495945.1 Euryarchaeota archaeon UBA13 | reverse complement strand
ACTGCCACAGCGAGTGCTTCGCTGCTGGCTTTAGCGACCAGAGTAGGCATGGTTTGACTAGTAAACCACGTAATGTTGCAGGCTAAGTTGAATGCTCCTGCAGCATAACTAATCAGGTCGGAATTGAATTGTTCGTAGTCGATGTCCAAGGTAGATGGCTCGAATAATACGCCATCTTCTAGCGTACCACACAGTCTCAGTCCGGTAACGATTGGGTTGATGCCAATCTTAGATAGCATCATACCAAGTTCGCCTTCGAAGACTTCGCCTTCTTCCAAAACGACTGTGCGCTTTTGAATTTGTACTGAACCACCCATAATCTTTGCTGGTATTCCAACCGAGTTTAGGTCACCAACTATCGGACCTGGTGGCATTCCAGTATCCATCTTTTCGACTACGATTTGGTAAGGTGCGACATCGCCTTCTTTTGCGGCTCTACCGGCTTCAGTCTTCTTCAGTTCAGTAAACAAACCAAAGGAGTTCATGTTACCGGTGGAAACTAATGCTGGTTGAACAGCTGATTTGTACAATGCTTCAAGATCATCGGCTTTGAAACCGCACTTTTCCCATGCAATCTTCATTAATCGCTTCTTAGCAACTTGAATTTTCATTGAACCTCTCAAATCCTTTCTCATGCCAATCATTGCACCGGCTGGAACACCGTGGATATCGATTACTGCAATGGTGTCGCCGCTCTTTAGCAGACTTACTAAGTCAGCAACGGTGTCCTTCTTCCAAGGCATTACTTTTGGAATCAATTGATCACCTCGATACGCTGTGCTGGACCCATTGAGGTCTTGATGTATAGTGAACGAATGTTACCAATACCACGCTCAAGCTTGGAAATTACACGGTTGTAGATTTCCATGGCGTTAGCAGACAATTCTTCTTGGCTTTGCTTTGCAGTGCCAATTGCTGCATGGAAGGTCATTTTGTCACCTGACTTGACAATAACTGTTGATTTTAGACCTGCAGCAATTATTGAGGGGTCAAGGGTTGGTGGAACTGGTCTCGGCATCTTACCTCTTGGACCTAGCACAACACCAAGGTATCGTCCAATTAGACCCATGTGAGGAACTTCAGATAGGAAGAAATCGTAAGAGTTTGCAATCTTCTTGGCTTTGCCTTTCTTGCCACCCAGTTCTTCGATTTCTTGAGGAGTAATGACGTGGATTCCGGCATCTTTAGCCTTAGTTGCAGCCTCACCGGCAGCGAACATGGCAATTTTGAGTTCTTTACCACGGCCTGATGGCAGTCTTACTTCTTCTTTGATACGGTTGTTTGGGTTCTTCAAATCGACATCCTTTATGGTAAACGAAATGTCAACAGATTCGACGAATTTTCTCTCTGGAGCATTCTCCAGTGCGTCTTTTATTGCTTGGTTAATTTTTTCTTCCATATTACCTCACCCCTGCAGTCCACGAGGTTTTATCCTCTCCTGCGGTCCGTGAATTCAAACAAAGCGCTCGTCCCAATCTCCTTTACTGATTATTGCGAGCGCCTCATTCGCCCAATGACCGTCGATCTTGACACGCATTGACACACATGTTCCGATAACTTCGCGTGTTTGTGCTTTCAAGTCCGCACCGGTCAAATGACCTTCACCATGCTTCTTCTTGGCAACCTCGATTGCCTTTTCCAAAGGTAGGTCTTCAGTCGCAGTTTCCATACTACCGTTACACTTCTTGACTCCAAGTGCATCTCGAATAAGATGTGATGTCCAAGGTTTTGGCATTATTTCAACTCCATGCTCACAGACGTGGGCATCTTGCCGACTAAACTCCCCTATATAATCGCGCCGCGTCTAACATTGGTCGCCAAGTTGAGGGTAGAAATAGTCAAATTAGACTTTATTCTAAATCCAACCAGACTCTAGAAGGCCGGTAAGTGCTACTATGCCCCAAAGTAATAGTGGTGGAATATTATCTTTCCAATTCATTACCATGGGTTCTTTTCCAATATCGAATTCCAAACTCATCGAGCAACAAACAACAAACCAAACCCAAACAGGTCCACCAATGACTAAAGCCAATCTAGCCTGTTCTTCCCCGTCTAAACAAAATCCAGCATAGAGCATTGTTACTGATGTCAATAAAGTAAATCCTGCCATCATCTTATTATTGTCCTTCGACCAATCGGTTGGAATTATTATCCCCACGATAGCATGTACAAAGGCGACAAGGATTAACCAAATCTTTGGATCCATCAATGTATCCATCATGATTACTCACTCGCTTCTTCGGAATCGTCCTTGTGCATATATCCTGCCACACCCAACAAAATTACCAGTAACATTACGATTAATGGAATTAATGTTGCAGCTCCACCTGATGTACCATAATCATGTCTTTGAGTCATGAAGCCCATACCGCCACCAATTATTACAATAATTGAGCCTGATGCTGCCATCGCCATTTGGGACAATGCTTTCCCTTTAACGATTAATCCAGTAGTGATTGCCATGATTCCGAGTGGTATCAGGTGTAGCGCCCACATCTCTTCATATGCAGCCTCATTTCCTTTGATGTTATCCTCGCCCCAAGATGTTTCAGCGACGTCTTCTGAACCGACTATATTGCCAGCAGCAAGCAGTATCACCAATATTCCTAAACCAATCAACCAGCCTTTTGGATTCAAAATTTCCTTAATCTCCATGATGTACAATAGTAAAATCATAGGATATAACCTTTGTATGATTCACCGACCAAAGGGTTGGGATTTTATCAGTCAAACGCCTTATTCGACTCTTTCGATGACTCTTACGTGATCTCCACGCATGTTGACAGTCATTGGGATTGGTTGGTCGTACAATTCCATGGCGACCTCTTCCTTTGAGTCTGAGACACTCAAGATACGAGCTTTCTCGCCCTTGAAAGCACCGGTAATAATCTCAACAATACAACCAACTTCAATACCAGAGGTAACTGCCTTAGGCTCGAGGTACGGTAGAATGTCAGCAAGTGGTGCTTCACCGGGTAGTACGGTCTTGGCATTCTTTAGCGGGGTTTGGTTGATACCTCTTCTCGAGGTTGGATCTCGACCTCCAGAACGGCCAATCAATTTTTCAACGTGATAAATTGCACTTGACTCAACAAATACATACCCGCGCATGCCGGTTGGATGAAGAATTGACATTATGTCTCCTTGAAGTGCTGTTAATGAACCGCTACCGTGGAGTCTAGCATGCATCTCGTCAGCAACTCTCTGCTCTGAACCTATTGCAGTCTTTACGATGTACAAGAAAGAGCCTACTGAACCATACATTTCTCTAAACAGTGAGTGGGCGTTGTCCATATCGATGTTAGAGAATATACAGTTGTATTCTTGGATTTTACCTGGGTCAACCCATTCATGTTCACTGTATCTACCGGTTGGAGTAACTTCATCAGACGATGCTACAACAAGAATTGGCATCACATCTACCAAGGAACGGCCCATATCAATTCCGCGCTCTGGACCCGTGGAATGGTAGTGTAGATTCTCTACAGGAATGCTGGTTGCCTCAGCAACTCTAGCTAAAACCTCTTCTTGAGTGTCAGCAATGCCCCAAACACCATCCCAAAGAGCTGGGAAATCTCCGTCGGACTTATTCCTGCGTAGCAACAATAATTTCTCTTCAAATCGCACAAATGCAACAAATGCTTCTACCATACTTATCACCCATCATCCTTAGTTTCCAATTCCGATTACGTCATGGATTAACCAAGGGAAAAAGTTGTCCATCAATACTAATAGACCAAAACCGATTGCTCCAAGTACGAACAAACCTATGCCACATACTATGCTGGTTTGCTTGAATTCCTGCGGCGAAGGTTTTCTTGCCATTCTTATGATTCTAGCCCAAGAACCTCGTGAAATTCGCCTGAACTGGGACTCAATCCAATCTTGACGGTCCTGAACTTTGTCTTCAAAGGAACGCTTTTTCTCTGCTTCGCTGGACATGGTACAACCTCTGGCTGGCCAACCCATTTGCCTCTCAAATATAACCGCGTCGGCTCGGCAAGAAACTCATATTTCGCCAGAATTGACAAACCTGACCACTACTAAAATTGATGAGGTAGAGGTGCTGAAGGCTTACTGATGGCGGAGCCCGACCCATACCGAGTCCTCGGTGTTAGCAAAGATGCAAGTGATGCTGAGATTAAGCGAGCATTTCGAAAAAAGGCCAGACAGTTTCACCCTGACAGAAACCCCGACGACGCAGGTGCGGAGGCTAAATTTAAGCAGGTTCAAGCCGCTCACGAAAAGATTGGTAGTGCTGAGGCGAGACGAGAATACGACCAACAACAGCAAATGGCCAATATGTTTGGTGGCGGCATGGGAGGACGTTCTTTCCAAGGCATGGGTGGCGGATTTGAGGATGTCTTAGGCCAGATGTTTTCAGGAGGCATGAGAGGCGGTAGGGGCAGCAATCCGTTTGGCGGTAGTAGGCAAGGTGCTGCAACTTCTCGGTCAACCCGGCCAAAAGGTAGTGACATTAGAGTTAGCATTGACATAACTGTTGCAGAAGCCGAACAGGGAGGAACCTTCTCGTTCACATTCAAGCGACTAAAACCAAATCCAATGGGCACTATGGAGCCAAAGACTGTCACGATGAAAACCAATTTACAAGCTGGGGTAAAACACGGAACTGTCAAGCGTATGAAAGGTCAAGGTCACGATCATCCTGACGGCGACCCTGGGGACGTATTACTGACTATTCGCATCGACGCAGGTGAAGGATATTACTGGGATGGAACAACTTTAGTTCAAGAGGTGCAAACTGCATACAGCACTCTGCTTTTGGGCGGCAAAGTCAAGGTGAAATTGCCTTCAGGTAAGGAAGGTTTGCTAACTGTTGCGCCTAATACCCAAGTTGGTGACCGCCGAAGAATGAGTGGGGCTGGCATCCAAGGTGGCGATTTGGATTTAGAATTCACCCTGCTTGAAACGGAAGAACTGACTGACGACCAAATTTCAGCCCTAAGGAAGTTGCAAGAGTCCGGATTGTGAGTAGATATGTCAAGACAACATAATCGACGCAATTCAAAGCACAAAGGGCCCAAATTGAGCGAGGGTGAACGCTTGTGGAAACGCATGTCGTCATTATTTGGAGTAAATCAAGAGTTGTGGCATAGAGCATGGGACTCTCAATCCATTGCCAAGTTGTTAATAGAGAAAGAAAATCTGGGTAATCGCTTTGAGAGGGAGCCTAAATCTGAACGCATTTTCCGTGCTAAACTAGACCAGTCGTTAGCGGAAATAAGAAAACAAAACCAGTACTTTGTCAGTGATAAGCATCGAAAGGTAACACTTCGAAGCGTCGATGAGATTTCGCATATCAAACAGCATGTATCCCGATGGCAGACGTTTTTTGAGCAATACAGTAAGACGAAAGGTCTCTTTCAAGGGCCACCACTACTGGAAGACGATGATGACAAAAATCGCTATAAACTAGTCGAGGATGCTTGGTTGGCAATATTAAGCAAGGGCAAAATTGCTGATGACTTTGCTTTGACAAATGACGGTTTGACAGTGTGGAGTAGTTTTGATTTAGTCAAAGAGTCGCTTAAATTCGCCGATGCGCGGTGCGGTTTTAGATTCCAAGATTCGATGCCCAGTATCGCCCTCTTATTATTGCAAAATCAGCGATTAACTATTGCGGAGCTACTCGATTTACGGCTTGCAGTGCGCAAAGCGGATGGGAGGAATCCCTTCCCTCGAGACTATGATAGCAAACTCGCAGAACATAGTGACTTACAACCTGAAGTTGACGGCGATTTTGCGGTCAAACAAGGAAGGTCGGATTTGCGTCACTTGCCTTTTGTAACAATCGATCCTCACGATGCAAAAGATTTCGATGATGCGGTATGTTTGGTCGAAGAGAACGGAAAATCAACTCTCTGGGTAGCAATTGCTGACGTCGCCCATTATGTAAAGAAGGACACCAGACTTGACAAGGCTGCCAGAGCAAGAGCAACCTCTGTCTACTTACCACACACTGTGCTGCCGATGCTACCCCCGCGACTCGCCGATGACCTGTGTTCGCTCAGAGCCGGTGTTGACCGATTAGCAATGGTTATCGCAATGGAGTTGGACGGAAACCATGAAATCACCAATTCCAATGCTTACGAGGCTGTCATTAGAGTTAGTGAAAATTTGGCATACGAAGAGTCAATTGGCGACGACCGTTTCAAATCGATGTTCGAACTTGCTGGGAAGTGGCAAGCAAAAGAAGTGAAACTGAACATCTCTAACGCTGAAATGAGGCCAAGGATTCTTGATAATGAAGAAATAATGGTAAAAGTGAAATGGCCGACTGATGCTACAAGGATGATTGAATCATTCATGGTTGCAACAAATGCCGCAGTCGGACATTTACTGGGGCGGGCCAATGCACCGTTACCTTGGCGTTGTCACGCACCGCCAGATTCTAGCGAAGTTGATGAATTGAACGCTAAATTAGCTGCATTAGGTGTCAACATTGAACTACCAATGCCATCATTCAAGACCCACGGTCAATCTGACTCAGAAGAGTTGTCTGATCTACTTGGAGCATGGGCTAATACTGCTATTGAGCCCTTACCAAAGTTCGATGCTTCACCTGCAGATGCACCCGATATACCACCATATCTCTCCAGTGTTTTGGACCCTGAAGCGAGGCAAAATATCCTTGATTCCCTGATGAGTGCTCAGCAAAAAGCCTCTAGTTTAGACGAGACCACGAGAAGAATTGTTGACCAAGGTCTGTTTCAGTTGATGCAACGAGCAAATTATTCGTCAGACAACATTGGCCATTTTGGGTTAAACCTCGACGCTTATGTTCACTTTACCAGCCCAATTAGGAGATATCCTGACTTAATGACTCATCGCCAACTAAAATCAATGATTAGGCAACAAGATTGGATACATGATGAAGCAGAAACCTCAGAGATTGCTGAGCACTGTAGTAATCAATCCGTCATAGCGAAATACATCGAGTGGGAGTTAGTAGCCAACGCCTATCATATTCACATCTTAAGAGGGGGTGAAGTAGGTTCTGCTTCACAAAATGAGTATCCTTCTGTTATCGAAAAATCTTGGCCAGCAAGGATTGTCGGCCTGAGAACTCCATGGGTGTTTCTTGATCTGAATGACGATGGCGCAATTCAAGGAAGAATGCATCTAAGACAGATGGATGCAAAACAACGATTGAATATCGATGATAATGGTTTGGAGGTTAGTACGGCTGAACCCGGCCGTAATGGTGAGTTCCGAGTAATTGCAAGATTAGGGGAAAAATATCCTTGTAGATTAAGAGGAATCGACATCTGGGGTGGTTCATTGGATTTAGCCCCTAAGTAGGGGATTGGAAATGAAATGGATTGAGGAGTGATTATGGGCGAAGATTTACTCAAATTAGATGTTGGTGGCATGACTTGTGCAGCCTGTGTAGCATCTGTCGAGAAAATCGTCAAATCAAACGCCAACGTAAAAGCAGTAGCCGTCAATCTACCGCTAAATTCTGCGAGCATACAACTGAAACAAGATGTCAGTGCAGATATTGCTAATGAGATAATCACAGCAATAAATCAAGGAGGATTTTCCGCCAACAAAAAAAGTGATTCTGAACCCTTGAGAGATAGAATGGTGAAGCAGGTAAGGGTCGACGGCAGGAAGGCCGGCCTAGCGTTAGTTCTCGCTTTACCGACAATTTACTTGACCATGTTTGCCAAAGATATGGGGAGCATATCAGGATTCGATGCTAGATTACTATACGCCATGGTAATGACATCACCTGTTTATTTTTGGTCTGGCATGGCTTTTCACGTCAACGCTTGGAAGTCCATTAGGAGAGGTTCTGCTAATATGGATGTGTTAATCCATTTAGGTACAACTGTAGCATATTTCTGGTCCATCGGAGTCACTCTATCGGGTAAATTTTCACAAATGCCGGATATATTCCAAAATGCTGAACACGTATTCTTTGATGGCGTAGTATTCATCATCGGATTTGTTTTACTTGGCAATTATCTGGAAACCGTGGCGAAACTGAAGGCTACAGATGCAATTCATTCGCTGATGAATCTACAACCAAAATATGCCCGTCTCGTTGCCGATGACGATTATACTGAAATGGTACCAATCAGCGTCGTAAAGCCTCAAAGTTTAATCAAGGTCTTAACAGGAGAAACCATCCCTATCGACGGCATATTAGAAAATTGTAAAGCAAGTATCGATGAATCAACTATGACTGGTGAAGCCTATCCTGTGCGGAAAGGAAGCGGAGATGAGGCATTTGCCGGAACCATCGTATTAGATGGTACAATCTACCTTAGAACAACAAAACCTGCTCACGACTCACTTATTTCCAATGTCATCCAATTGGTTGAAGATGCTCAAACTGGTAAGGCTCCAATTCAAAGACTAGTTGACCGGATTTCTGCGGTATTTGTCCCCATTGTTGTGATTTTGGCACTGGTTGGTGGGCTATTTTGGGCTACGATTGGTCATGAATGGGTTGACAACCCGATGAATTCCAGTTTTGAACTCGCCTTGATGGTAATAATCTCGACATTAGTCATAGCCTGCCCGTGCGCTCTTGGTCTGGCTACACCGATTGCGCTCGTAGTAGGGACAAGTGCTGGAGCGAGACACGGTCTACTCATCAAAGGAATCGATGCCTTGGAATCGGTGCATAAATCTGACACGATGGTTGTTGATAAGACTGGAACTATAACTCTTGGCCGGCCGAAGGTTAGTCACATCGAAATTATCGACTGTGAGGTCAAGGAAATTCTATCAATTGCAGCAGCACTTGAGGAGGAGTCGAATCACCCCTTGTCCGCTGCAATTATTGAGTCGTGGTCTAATGTAACAAAAAGCCGAATATCAATTGCTGACATCCAAACTATGCCTGGTATGGGCATGATTGGTGAGTATAAGGGAAAGGTTGTCGCGGCTGGAAATCAAGCGTTGATGGCTGAAGTTGGAGTTGAATTCGCTAAAGAAACCGAGGCCAACATTGAACGAGCAACCAATAAAGGGATTTCAATTGTTTTCGTTTGTCACGGAACAAAATTACTCGGCTGGATTGAATTCAGTGATTTGCTTCGAAATACTTCGAAGTTAGCCGTTAAGCGAGCCAAACAGCTTGGTTTAGATGTAGTGATGCTCACAGGAGACAATGCAAATTCAGCTCAAACTGTTGCTGAAAAAGTTGGAATCACTACAGTCATTGCTAATGTAAAACCAGATGAAAAAGCCGCCCACATCAAATCACTTCAAGAGAATGGAAAACGTGTCATTATGGTTGGCGATGGCATAAATGACGCTGCTGCATTGAGTATTGCTGATGTTGGAATCGCCATGGGCGCTGGTTCTGACATCGCGCTCGATGCTGCAGATTTTGTGCTGATTAGAAACGATTTGATCGATGCTGTGTCATCGATTGAACTCGGCAATGCAACAATGCGCAGAATTAGAACAAACCTTGCTTGGGCATTTTCCTATAACACCATTGGAATTCCCTTAGCACTTGGCATCTTGCTACCATTCACCGGCTTCCTACTCCCGCCTGCTTATGCTGCTGCTGCAATGGCTTTGTCCTCCGTGAGCGTGGTGAGTAATTCACTTATCTTGCGTTGGTGGTCGCCGATTAGTGTTTGACCGTGAGGATAATACAAAGTCATTAAAGTCGAACTCCTGTAGTATCGCCATGCAACCAGTAACACACCAATTGGCGATAGGTGGAATGTCCTGCGGAGGATGTTCAACTCGTCTAAAGAATGTGTTACAGAAAAATCCAGAAATTCTAGACGCTCAAATTTCACATGAAACCAGTGCAGGAACGATTACTACCAGTGGAAAAATGTCTGCCAACGATTTGATTAGTATCATTGTTAGCGCTGGTTTTTCAGCCTCGATTTAAGCGTTTAATTGAAATGATAGAGAAGACGCCCGAAGTTTGCGCGGGGGTCGCCCAGCT